>OUUY01000044.1 GCA_900302705.1 Candidatus Sulfobium mesophilum | reverse complement strand
GGGGAAGGCCAAAAGGGTCATAGACCTGAGGAAGATTTAGTAGGCCTCATGATCGATGTCGGCACGTCGATTCTCGTGTAACGCCCTGTACTCTTCCCGCAAAAAGACGTGTCCGATCATTTTTTAACTCCTTCCTGTAACCAACGCGAGTTTCAAGCCTTGATATCTGAGGAATACCATTCCTACTCCTCGGAATAACATCAGGATGCTCCAGTAGAAATTCTCTGGGCGTGTCGGCGGCGGGGACGACGTCAATTGTACGTTTGCCCACAAACCGGTTACAATAATTTATGTCCATATCCTTAGTTCTCAGGGCCGTCAGGTACATTTCGGTGCTGATGGTGACGGTGTTCATCTGGCTTCTCCTCGGTATGGTGTATACGGACCGCTTCGTGAGGCCCTTCGACAGATTCGAACCCTGGCTCATGCCGTGGAAAGCCCCTGTTTCCGTCCCCTCGGATGCCGGCGTGGAGTGGCGCCTTACCATAATGCAGGATCAACTCGATGCGTCCAACAGGGTGTCACGCTATGCCTTCCTAGTAATGACAAGCTCCTTGGCCATACTCTGCATTTACCTTACGCTTGTATATCAGCAGAAACAGCGGAGGGCCCGCGAAAACAGACTTCTTTTAATCAGGAACCAGGAAATTGTCCGACGGAACGAATTCATCCGCTATATCTCCGCCACGATAGGACACGAATTCAAAAATAATCTTGGCAGGATCAAGCGCCGCCTGGATCTCCTGCCTGATCTCCCCAGCGAGTCAAGGTTACGGATCGATGACAATCTGAACAAATTGTTTGCCGACATCGATATTTTCAAGAAGATCTCCGATGAGCGGGAATCGGCATTGATAGATTTTTCAAGGGTCGATCTGAGGGCAATGCTAGAATCCCTGGTTGCCCAGTACAGCGATCTGGCGGACTTTAGTTTTCAAGACAAAGTGTCTATGCCGGCGATCACCGCCTCGCCAACCCTGTTGAAAACAGTATTCGAAAACCTTATAGACAATTCCATAAAGTACAAAAAGCCCGAACAGGCCCGGGCCCGCATATTTCTTTCATGCTTGCTGGACACCGACGCGAGACGCCAGTATCTTTCCCTGTCTTTCCGTGACGAGGGCGTCGGTATGGACGAACACGAGGCGGACCTCTGCTTCTATAAAGGCAAGGGTACCCAGGGAGGATGGGGGCGGGGATTATATTACGTGAAATACGTGGTCGGTCTTCACGCGGGAAAGATCCGGGTGGGGAAGGAATATACCGCGCCCGGGACGGGCACCGAGATCATTATCAAGCTGCCGTTTATTGAGGAAGCCCTGAATGTTTAGTGTTCTGATCGCCGATGACGACTATGAAGACAGGGAACTCCTGAAGCTCGAAATCACGAGGGCGCTTGGTCCCTTGGAGCCAGACCTGAGGTTTCACGAAGCTGTCAGCGTGAGACAGGCGTTACAGCTCTTGACCAACAGGATCTTTGATCTTATGACCCTGGATATAGAATTTGACAGGATGAATGAGGGCATTGATGCATTGCCCGAGATATTCGAGAACCACCCGACCCTTAACATCATTATCATAAGCGGAAAGCTCAACAAGAGCGAGGTTTCGGAACAACTTTTCCGATTCACTAAGGACAATGTGTTAAAGGGAAAGCGATGGGCGCGGCATTTCGACGTGCTCGATAAGAAGGACGACAAGACCGAGGCCCTCAGGCGTGCATATGCTTTTGCATACAGGCAGAGGGAGAGTGCGGACAGCATACGGGAGCTGTTTCTCCTTGCCGAGTCATACCTTGAGAAAAACATGATCAACAAGTGTCTGGAGGTGTATCAGAAGATACAGCACATTGCGCCAGGTGAGTCCGAATCTAGCGAGAACATCCGTATCTTTGAAGGCGACATCTCTGTTGAGCACGCACGGGAATACTATAGAAGCGGAGAAAAGGTCGTCGCCTCTCTCCTCCTTGGACATTATCTTGAAAACCGGCTGAAGTCTTTTACCAGCGTCGTGATAGGGTGCTCTTTGCCCTCCCTTTCGGATTGCCTGAAGGAAATGGAGCGTACACACCGCATCAGCAATTACAGGAGGGGACTGTTTCATCAGCTGCTCAGGCTGAGAAACCAGGCCATCCACCAGCCAACGAGGATTTCCGAAGGGGATTTCGACGCAGCGGCAAAAAATCTGACATTATTAGACGATGCGTTGCAATAATGAATGAGGATTCTTTCAGAAAGTTCATCCTCCCCCCCGGTCCCATACTGAGCCTGGCACTTATAGGACTGCTGCTGCTGAGTGCGGTGCTTTATTATCGGGCGGTCAAGATCCAGCGGTTCATGGAACCGGCCCTAGCCATTTCCCAGCCCAAAATCAGGTTCACGCAGAGCATCAACAAGCTGTTGTCACAGGAGTTCGGAACAAAAGAAATCAAGGGTGTCAAATTTCAGGCCGGTTCTATCCTCGTGGACCCGTCCCAATTCTTTGAAGGCACCCCCTATGCGAAGGGGTTCGACCCTGTTGCCCTGAAC
>OUUY01000102.1 GCA_900302705.1 Candidatus Sulfobium mesophilum | reverse complement strand
GCCTGAGGGCGGCCCTCAGCGCCTTGCCGAAGGATTCGGTGTCGTTGCCTATCTCCCTCTGGTTTACGATAGATCTTTTGTCCCTGTGAAGGTACTCAATGGGGTCCTCTATAGTCATGATATGATCTGTTCTGTTGCTGTTTATGTTGTCGATCATCGAAGCAAGCGTAGTAGACTTACCGCTTCCGGTAGTACCGGTAACAAGGATAAGTCCACGCGGTTCAAGAGAGATCTTCTTGATAATCTCCGGCAGTAGCAATTCTTCTATGGTTGGGATTCTCATCGGAATTACCCTGAACACTAGACCTACCGTACCTCTTTGGATAAATATATTGCATCTGAAACGCCCGAGCCCCGGCACGCTGTAAGCCAGGTCAATATCGTTTTTCTTTTTAAATGTCTCCCGCTGTACGGGGCTCATCACAGTGAAAGCGAGCTTCAGCGTATCCTCCTGGCTGAGTCTGTTCTGCTCCATCGGGGCAAGCTGACCGTTGACCCTGGCAATGGGCTGGGACCCCACTTTAAGATGTACGTCTGAGGCGCCCATCGAATGCGCCGTTTTCAGCAGCTCGTTGATGTCCATGGCATTCTCCTCTGAGGTCATTTCTTCAGATTGGCTGACTCTATAATTTTTCCCTCTATCTCTTTCGAGACAGAGACGTTATTCTTCAGATACTCTTTGACGTTTTCCCTCCCCTGACCGATCCTGTTACCGCCGTAGCTGTACCATGCTCCGGCCTTCTCTATGATCCCTTTTTCAACACCGAGGTCGACGATTTCACCTTCCCGTGAAACCCCCTGGTTAAAAAGGATATCGAATTCAGCCTGCCTGAAAGGCGGGGCCATCTTGTTCTTGACCACTTTGACCCTCACCCTGCCCCCTATGATCTCCTGGTTCTCCTTGATATTCTCGATCCTTCTTATATCAAGCCTCATGGAGGCATAGAATTTAAGAGCGTTTCCGCCGGTCGTGGTCTCCGGGCTTCCGAACATCACCCCTATTTTCATCCTTATCTGATTTATAAAGATCACCGTCGTGTTGGACTTAGATATCGAAGCGGTTAACTTCCTGAGCGCCTGGCTCATGAGCCTGGCCTGCAGACCGGGCAGGGAATCACCCATGTCTCCTTCCAACTCAGCCTTGGGTACTAGTGCAGCGACCGAATCGATAACTATAATATCCAGTGCGCCGCTCCTCACAAGAGCCTCGGCCACTTCGAGTGCCTGCTCTCCGGTATCGGGCTGTGAAACCAGGAGGTCTTCGATCTTCACTCCTATCCTCTTGGCATAATTGACGTCGAGCGCGTGCTCGGCGTCGATGAAAGCAGCCGTTCCGCCGCCAGCCTGCGCCTGTGCTATAGCATTCAGCGCCAGCGTTGTTTTACCCGAAGATTCAGGCCCGTATATCTCTACAACGCGGCCTCTCGGAAGCCCCCCTATCCCCGTTGCTATGTCCAGGGCAAGAGAGCCGGTGGGGATCGACTGAACGCCCTCCACCGCACCTTCCTCCCCGAGTCGCATAATCGATCCCTTTCCGAAATTCTTCTCGATCTGCGAAATGGCCATATCGAGGGCCTTCAATTTGTCCTTGTTCATTTCTTTGCCCATCTCCTTAATCGTCATTTTTCCCCTCCAACGGTATTTCGGCAAGGCCGGAATATTCCGCTCCCCCCGGTTTCAGTTCGCTCTTCATCAAAGTCACTTCCTTAACTATAAACTCCTCAAAAGTAACAGTATGAAATTCTTGAAGCCTCCTGATCACCTCCGCAACCCTCTTCGGCGACCTTACCCTTCCGATTGTCAGATGGGGTGAAAAAGGCCTCTCCTCACTGGGATATCCGAGTCTAGTCGTGGCATTCTCGACATCCTTATAGATATCTTCAAGCAATCCGGGCTCTTCGAGTCCGACCCATATTACCCGCGGGTTTCTTCCTCCCGGAAAATACCCAACCCCGCCTATTTTAATATAAAAAGGCGCGTAATGGGACAATTTCTTGCTGAGCTCGTTTTTTATATCATTAACCAGTTCTTCTTTGGTCTCACCCAGAAATTTAAGGGTAAGATGGAGATTCTCGCCGGGAACCCACCTGATGTCTGCGCCTGTGTCTTTAAGTTTTCTTATGACCTCTCCGACGGCATTTCTCAGCGAATCCGGCAGCGAGACCGCGATGAAGCACCTCAGAGCCATAACCGAAGTACCTGGTTCAAAAACCTTAGTGCTTCCAAAGAGGCATCTCTTTTTACCGTCTCCCTGTCTCCCTGCAGACTGAGCCCTCTAGATTCCACTACATCCTTCAGGCAGACCGCCATGTAGATAAGGCCGATGTCTTTGCCTTCAACTGGCTCCGGACCTGCAACACCGGTAACAGAAAGAGAGACGCCCGCACCCGACAACTTCTTCATGCCTTCGGCCATCGCAACAGCCGTTTCCTCACTGACTGTTCCATGCTTCTTAAGCAGAGATGTTCCTATCCCGAGCACCGATCTTTTTGATTTTTCAGAGTAGCTTACGACGGACATATCAAAAAATTTCGACGCACCCGGAAGGTTTGTTATCGCGTGAGAAATAAGGCCTCCAGTACAAGACTCGACAACAGCCAATTTAAGACCTTTTTCTGTGAGCCTGCCGGATATCTCTTTGATAACAGTCAGAAATTCGCTTTCCATATCTGTAGGGCGGCGTTCGTGAAAATACCCGCCAAAATATCGTCAGCCATTATTCCGGCGCCACCCTTTATCGTCTTTTCAATCCGCCCTATGGGGAATGGTTTTAGTATATCGAAAAACCTGAACAAAAGGAAGGCCGACACCAGATAGCCGTATGTATGCGGCAGGAAAATGATGGAAACCAGAAACCCGGCAAACTCGTCGATTATGATATGGACGCTGTCGATATCGCCTATTAATTTTTCGGCAGTGCCTGCCGCAACAGAACCGATCAGAATTCCACAGGCTGTGATGACTAATAGTGCCGTTTGAGAAAGAGGAATACATGCGACAAATATTAGTGCTGAAACAGTACCCCATGTGCCCGGGGCAACAGGCAGGTAACCTATAAAACCGAGGGTAGCGATATTTTTGAGAAGAGAACCAGAATATGAGGTCGCATAACTCCTTATATTGCCCGATTCTTTTTCTACCTTCATCGACAGATAGTATACCAGAACACACATATACCATCTTTAGGTGAAATGGGTATCCGTTTATCCCTGTTTCGGATATACTTTTAGACAAGGAAGATTATAAGAAACAGAAGCATTTTGCGGCATTATCTTTACTCTTATCAATGGCTCTTATATCGGCCTGTGCAAAGCAGGCACAACCGCAGAAAGACATTGCAAAGACAACTGAATCAACGCCGAAGGCAATAGCCTTGAGGACTGATAATGAAAGTATCAGGACGGGAAAGATTTTGTTCTTGCAGAAATGCGAATCCTGCCACGATCCTTAAGCACAATGACGCTCAGCGGCCCCGGACTCAAAGGAATTCTGAAGAGCCCGCTTGCAATATATATAAATAAGTTAAAGCCCTTTATCTTTCCTCTTACGATTAGACCACAAACCTGAGACCCGCATGATAGGCTTTAGCATTCTGCTTTTTCGTCCATATAACCTCTGCCAAAGTCGGCACAGAGGCCTGAATATCGGATACCTGGATTCTTACCCTAATCATATTCCCCTCTACAAGAGTCGCTCCATGGATAAGCATTCTCATGCCGGAATCGCTTAAATCCACAATGCGTGCAGCAGTTTCAGCCTCATTCGCAGTCCGGACGGCATAATTAAGGGTTGTGTACATCACGGAAGAACTATAAGGATACCGTAGAAATGCTCTTTTATTGTCCTTTTTCATAATGATTCACCTTCCCTTTGACTATTTTATTTATATATAGAGATTAAGAAATCTGAGCGCCCATGTAAATACCCCAAAAGGGACATCCCCGGATGAGGCCACCCAAAAGTAGGGAAATTCCTGCAAGTGCCCATTTTTTTAAGACAATTTCAGGGCTGTGATCTTCTTTTTTTGACGGATAGAGCATTTAACGAGGGACATTTTTTAGTAAAGGTGCTGAGAACAGAATAATGAGACTAACGGGATGACTGAAAAGAACTTAAGAAAAAAAATATCACTAAATCTCAATGGTAAGACTACCTTTTGTCGCGAGAGAAAAGACGGACAAACAGAAGGATCGAACTATTAGCTTAATCCATTCGCATTAAAGACTTGAGTGTACTTTTTATCGGTCCCCGTAATATGCCTCGCCAACCAATCCTGCAGAAAGACCATTACCTCCTCAGATATGCTCGCCTTACCGCTTTCAAATTTATCTTTGAACTCCAACACCTTGTCCTTGAAAGCCCCATGTTCATTTTTATGCAGTTCCTGGCCGGAATAATTAAAAAGGGACATGTACTTTTCCTCATCGGCAAAATGACTCGCAGCGTAGTTCGCCAGTCCGACCAGCAGCAGAACCATCGCGTGCCTGTCCGTTGCTTCTTTTATAGAGTTATAGAGTATATTTATCATATCAATAAGTTTTCTGTGCTGTTCGTCAAGCTCTTTTACATTAACACTAAGATCATCAGTCCATTTCATATATTCAGCGCCCATAACTTCTTCTCATCGACAAGCCATTTATATTTCAGGATAGCTTCAAATCACCAGAATAGCTATAGGACAAAGTATATATTTTTTGTAGGATTTGATGAAAGAAGGCGTTGTGAGGGGGGCGAGATGGAATCCCGCTCGCCCCTCCGGACGCTGTTATTTAATCTGTGCACGCAACTCTCCATCAGGATGCTTGTCAGTGTGTACGTTCAGGTAAGTATCTCCAGCCTCGATTTCCTTCACCAGGTCGTTAACTGACTTGCCCTTAAGCGGTCCGAGCAGTTCATTTGAAGTAATCTTTCCCTCGGCCAGAGTTCCGCTGAATTTGCCGACTTTTTTACCTTTTATATCTACAAGCGCTAACGCAGGGCCGTTCTTCCCCATTTTGCCCCCATGGATATGCGCAGCAGAGACATTTTCGATATCCGAAACCATTACCTTATACATCAGCTCTTTTCCGTCATCGCTGAGTGTAAAGGTCGCTTCACCCTTTGCCATGGTCTTTACGGCCGGAGTTTCCTCATTCCCCGACAAGACAGCCTTGAAGCTCTTTTGAGAGGCGATGCCTGCGGTCGCAAGACCTATAACTAAGATAAATATGATAGGTAGCAATTTTCTCATGTCTTTTCCTCCCTTCTGCTTTCTAAAGCCAGCTGATAAACCGGACACATCTGCTCAGAAAAGAAAGCGCCTTTGAGCGGCGCTTTCTTTTCCTGTATAAAAGTTAGCAACGTGCCGCCATATTCGCGGGAATGATATTAATGTCTTTAGCAAGATAGAGGCCTGGACTCTGTTCGTAATAAGTTACCGAAATTTCATCTCCGGCCCGGATGTCGTTAAAAGACACGAAATCGTTCCCTCTCATAACCGTTGACCTATCATCCCATGTAAGTCCATATTGCCCGCTCATCCCGCACTGGTCCTCTTGCAGAGTAAGTTTGTGACTGCCGCTATCGATAGTTACAACCTTGCCTTGAAGGACAAACGGAAAAGCGCCTGCTGATCCGGCCATGGACATCACAAAAAGCGCCGCAAGAACCATCATAAAAACCCCGGCGTAAAGGTTTATCTTCCTGTCAAGCATAATTCACACCGCCTTTCTCTGTTGGGCTTTCATTGCTGCCCAACTGATCACAACTACTTTAAACTTCTCACTCATGACCTTACCGTAAAACATGCTGTTCGGATTAGCAACTCACCAACCGTTCTAAACTATTCTATATCGGGTAAATATCAAATGAATAGATAGAATTACCCTCCCTATGAACGGATACTTCCTTTTTTTCATCATTTCTCACGCTAAGACTGTCATTCATCATGTGGCCGATCTCTTCTGGGCCTGGCCTACTTCTCTTGACCTGAAGAGGCACATAATCCTCAACCTAATTGATCCAGGCATAGTCATCGCCATTCTTAGCGCAATCATGCTTCGGTCGCATGCTCGTCGACGGCATGCTCTTCGGAGCTTTTTTCACCTTATTCGTACTGCCATCTATATATACTGGTTGCTGCAGAACATGAGAAACAACAGATAACTGATGACACTGATAACAGCAGGTGGAAAAACTTAACTCAAGGCAGGCAGTTTGGGGTTGTCTGTGAGCGATCTTAATTTCTCGTATATACTGACTAAGGCGGGTCGAAAAATTGCCTCTTCGTCACAGGCAACCCCCCTTGGCGGAGGAGCGAACCGACAGTCCCATATTGCATATATTGCAAATCGGCAAAACCTACTCTTCGACTATCTTGTATGAAAAGGTTATCTTGGCAGACCCTTCCAGCGTTGCCTTTACCGAGCAGTACTTGTCCATTGAGAGCTGTATAGCCCGCTTCACAGCTTCTTCTGACAGGCCCTTTCCCCTCACAACGTACTCGATATTGATATCGGTATATTTATGGGGGTAGTCCTCTGCGATCTTCCCATCCACATTGATCTCAAGGCCAGTTACACGTTCTGTCTTTTTCTTAAGTATCGAAACAACATCCATGCCTGAGCAGCCGCCTATACCCATGAGCAGAAGTTCCATCGGCCTCGCGCCTGAATCCCTGCCGCCGAACTTTTCTTCCCCGTCCATTACTACCGCGTGTCTCGAATCAGCCTCTCCTACAAACTGCAGTCCTCCGTTATATCTTATTATTGCGTTGGCCATTCATTGTCCTCCTCTTTTTTTTGTTACTGTATCTGAGAGGGGCATGGTTGTCAAGCTGACAGATTAGCCGGAATGCACTATAGAATGTAAGCAGGGATGGTGCAAAAAGAGATATCAGTAGCTTCTGTTATAATAAAAAAAGGACGTGATATGGGTTTCAAAAAAAATATACAGGAGACCTTTTCGTTTCAACCTTTTGACGGCCTGAAAAAGATGATTGAGGGGCGCGGCGTGAAAGTCGATGCAAAGCCTTCCGTTCCTAGACCAGTTCGTCTTAAGAAAGAAGAGGTCCTCACCGACGAAGAACTTTTTGCCCGCGAGATGTCCGGCGTCAAGGAAATCCAGGAATTCAGAGCCATAAGAGTTGGTTCCAGGAAGACTTCTCTGCCTTGCAAAAAAGGAAACCGGGAAAGCGAAGCACTTACTGCGTTAAAAGAAATAGTTGCAGGCAGAAGAGCGGTCAATCTTGAGGACACCCAGGAGTATGTAGAGTGGATAAACGGGGACTTCAGGGTCGATATCACGAAACTTCTGCATGAAGGCAGATTCTCCGTTAAAGATTGCCTTGATCTGCACGGCATGTCGGTTGAGGAGTCCGAGGAAGAAGTCGAATCCTTTTTTAAAGAAGCGCTCAGTAAAAGACATAAATGCGTCAAGATAATCCATGGAAGGGGCCTTCGCTCTCCAAGAGGACCCGTTCTCAAGGAAACACTCATCAAGCGTCTCTCCGGCAAGTACCGCAAATATGTCGTCGCGTTCGTGACAGCACGGCAGTGTGACGGCGGACTCGGTGCACTGTACATCCTCCTGAAGTAATCTACCGTCCCGTCAATTATCTTGCGTCTGAAACATGGCGTGATATAATTCACTTAATACCTGCGAATCGACAAAAGGAGCGACATCATGACGAACAAGCCAATCGTTTCCCCAAAGAAAAATCATATACTGCTGACTGTTTTATTATGCACTGCGTTTGTGTTGTCTTTGGTCTCGGCCAGAGCTGCTTCCTCAGAGACAGTCGCAATGCACGAACACCACCACGACCATGGCGATATGCAGATGAAGGGGATGCAGATGAAATCCTCGGAGATCACAGTTGATATCGAGACTGTACCAGCTCAGTTAAAGGCCGGAGATTCCGCAAAGCTCATTTTTACTATAAGAAGCGGCGAAGGCAAGCCGGTTCAGGACCTTCAGATCACCCACGAGCGTCTGGTCCATGTGATCATAGCCTCGGCTGACTTTGCAGTATTCGCACATATCCACCCCGACGATTTGGCGCCGGTAACGGATGAAATGAAAAAGAAAGCTGAATACCCGGTGCGCTTCACCTTTCCAAAGGCCGGGCAGTACATTATTGCCCTTGATACTGCTGCGGCGGATAATCTTATTTCTGAGCATTTTACCGTCGATGTCAGCGGGGAACCGAAGATGGGCCAGTTCGTAAAAGATTTCTCCCGGGAAAAAATATTCGGGGATTTGTCGGTGACTCTTTCGATTGTGCCCGAAAAGATCACCGCAGGGAAGGAAACTACCCTGAAATATATGATCAGGAAAGATGGCAAACCGGTTACTGATCTCGAACCTTTCCTTTCGGCGCCAATGCATTTAGCTATTATCTCTTCGGACCTTGATAACTTTATCCATGAACACGGACAATTGCCCGGCTCTCCTATGGGCCATGATCATATGGCACATATGATGCACATGAACACACCAAAAAAATTCGGGCCGGAAATTGATGTGCCTGTTGTATTTCCAGGCAGCGGAGTCTATCAGATATTCAGCCAGGTGGGATATAAAGGCAAGGTAATTGTTCTGAGTTTTATGGTAGAGGTCGAGTAATATCCTAATATCCTCACAAAACATATGGCGCAAAGAATGGGGTGAGAAATGGAAATAGTGCGAGTAAAAAATACCGGCCTCCGGGGGGTCCCTGTTGCAGATACCAAGATCAGTTTTATAGACGGAGAAGAAGGCGTTCTTATCTACCGGGGCTACCGCATAGAAGACCTTGCCGAGCGGTCAACATTCCCTGAAACCGCATATCTTCTTCTGAATGACAACCTGCCGGATAAAGACCGGCTGCAGGCTTTTAGCAGACAGATCGCTGAGTCGAGACATCTAGGTGATTTTATCTTTGATTCATTCAGGAGATGGCCTAAACTCTCATTCCCTATGGATGTGTTACAGGCGTCCGTTCCACTTCTGGCAGCGGATGATCCGGCCCTTGCGGATGAAACTAGAGAGGGAAACTTAAGAAAGGCAATCAGGCTGATCGCAAGGATCCCTGTCCTTGTCGCTGCGTGGCACCGCATAAGAAATGGTCTCGAGCCTCTGTCTGCCGACAACAGCCTCTCTTGTGCGGGTAACTTTCTCTGGCAGCTGCACGGGACAAAGCCTGATCCCGGCATCGCAAGAGACCTCGATATCTGTCTTATCCTCCACGCCGACCACACCTTTAACGCCTCGACGTTTGCCTGCCGGGAGGTTGTCTCTACGAGAGCCCATATGTACGCGGGAGTTGCAGCTGGCGTAGGTGCGCTTTCCGGAAGCCTGCATGGAGGCGCAAACGCACGGGTCATGCAAATGCTTATGAAACTGGAACAGGAAAAAGATATTGCCGGCTGGGTGCGAAGGGAAATAGATCAGGGCAGAAAGATCATGGGCATGGGCCATGCTGTATACAAAACTATGGATCCAAGGGCCGCGATTCTCCGGGAGATGTCCCGCCGGCTCGGTGAAAAACTCGGGCAGACGAAATGGTATGACCTGTCAATCCAGGTGGAGCAGGCGGCACTCGAAGAATTTCAAAGAAGGGGGAAAAAAACTATAAAGCCGAATTGTGATTTTTACAGCGCATCGGTTTACCATATGATGGGTATTCCGGTTGATCTTATGACGCCGCTTTTCGCGGTCTCGCGGATAGCCGGATGGTGTGCGCATATTATCGAGGAAAAGTTCGGCGATGCGCAGGAGAAACCAGCCCTCTACCGTCCTGAGTCGGAATACGTCGGTCATTACTGCGGCAAGATGGGATGCATGTACCTGCCGCCCGAAGAGCGAAAGCGCGAGGAATAACCTTTCGTTTAAATAAGATCGCTCGCGGAAGGAAATTCGACCCGAGCTGTCCCCTTAGGTAATAAATCTTTATAAGATTCATGAGTAATTGCGGCCTCAACAAATGATGACCTGAGCAATCCGTGCCGAAGATATTATCACCGCCTGCCTCCTTGAAAAATAATTAAGTAGTTCTGCTCTCTATACCGATTGTCGCCTCCTGCCCGAATTTGCTCCACATGCACAATCGTCCATCCATTTTTTTGCCATTGCTTTCAGAGTTGGGGCCTTTGCAATGCGATCTCTAAATTTTCCGTAGTCTGTCGCAGTTTGATTAAACTCCTCGGTTGTCAAAACTTTTGCATTTTCGCCGTTGTCCAAAAGTCCAATGGCATACATTACTACCACATCGGCAGCGGAGCATATCGATGATCCTAAATGAATCATGGCCATACAGATAACTATCATTCCAGAAATCCTTCTCTTCATGGCTGACCTCCCATATATGTACTTCGCCCCATACTATATTGCAGAAGGAGGAGCCTGGGCCATGGATGGAGGGTTATCCAATAGCCCAGACACTTGGTGGCGTTTTTTCTGCTCTACCGCAGTTCCACTGTCTCGCAAGGGTGGTGAGGAATCCTCTTGCCGTCATGCACCGCCCTGCCCATCATGGTAGAACCCATTGTGGAACCCATCCTCGGCATTTCTTTGAATTTCTTCTTTTGCTCGGCTGTCAATTTTGATTTGACCTCTTCCATTGTCCTAATGAAAGATAGCCGCATTTCAGTCTTTGCCGTCTCCATCTGTTTGAGTTTAGCCTCAACCGCCTTCATGTTGACAGAATCTTCATCGAGAAGCTCTTTAAGTTCAATCCGGGCAATATGCTCATCAGCCTTCCTCTTAATCATCTCTTTCATGGCTTTGTTTTTGATTTCTTTTATCGCCTCTTTCTGTTTCTCATCAAGTCCGAGGGCCATGAGCCCCCTCCACATGGGATGTTCTTCGCCTGTCATTCCCATGCCCGGATGTTTTATCCCTCGCATCGGACGCATGCCATCCTCGTGCCTATAGTCTGCCGGTCTACCCATGCTGCCGCACATCTCCGCATAAGAGCTGACTGTTCCGACAAGCATCATCACCCCAGCCAGAAAACAAATTATAAGTGATCTTTTCATGTCTCTTCTCCTTTCGTTCTAAGCCAATTTACTGATAGCCAACGGTTAGTGTCAATGTCCGCTACCCCATCTTGATTACATTTCTGTTCAAACCTGTCACCTCGTTTCTTAATTTCAGCTTCCACATAGACTGCTGTCTTTCATGAGTACAGAATAGCAACTGAATATGGCTCAAATGTGGAAGAAATGAGGAAATTCGCGTGGAACTCAAATCGAAGTAGTTATTCGACGACTTTAGGATATAAAATATGATGAAGCACTGATTGCTGAAATATACAAAAGACAAAATGAAGATCAGCATTACTCATCGGCTCTTTCTCTCAATCCTTACGGCTACCTGCATAGCAATCCTCTGCATATTCTTCATTATGCAGTGGAGCATTGACCGGGGATTCATCCAGTATCTCAAAACCCTTGATCAGGCTGTACTTGAAAGAGCATCCGAAAGACTCATCCAGTCTTACACTGAACACGGTAACTGGAACTTCCTTCGCGACAACCCAAGATTTTGGATTATGCAGATGATGGCAGAACGTCCTGATGACCGCGATGCTTCCAAACGGTTGCATGAACCCGAACATGACCGGCAAGGTCCACCCTTGCCTTCGCAGCCAGGGATATCTCACAGGCCAAGAATACGTTTCATCCTGCTGGATGCAGAGCGAAAAGCGCTTCTCGGCAATCCGGCAGACGCCGAAGATGCGAATTTCAGGCCATTATTACATGACGGCAAGACTATCGGCTACGTCGGACTCTTGTCGCCGAAGCACTTTCTTAGTCCTCCGCAGCTCCAATTTCTAAAACAACAGAAAGCCTCTCTGATTCTGGCAGCAATTGGAATAGTATTGGTTGTTGCAATATTTTCCCTTCCGCTAGCACATCATCTGGTTATGCCTATAAAGGCCATGGCGGCTGCAACGCATGCCCTTGCCTCCGGGAGATACTCATCCCGGGTTCCTGTGGCCACGTCGGATGAGTTGGGACAGCTTGCGCGTGATTTTAATGCCATGGCTTTCACGCTTGAGCAAAATGACAAAGCCAGGCGTCAGTGGGTCGCCGACATCTCGCACGAATTACGTACCCCTTTATCAGTTTTGCGGGGTGAAATAGAAGCTCTATTGGAGGGAATACGCAAGACAACGCCTGAAACCATCACATCGCTTCATGCGGAAGTGCTGAGGTTGCATCGTCTGGTCGAAGACCTTTACCAGCTTTCCCTGGCAGATCTCGGCACATTGTCCTACCGAAAGGAGGATCTTAATTTAGCATATATACTCAAAGAATCCATAGAGTCGCATCATGCTGATTTCACACTAAAGGGAATAACTTTAACTGAAGACATCGCGCAAGGATTGGAGACCAAAGTCTTCGCAGACCGGCAGCGGCTTTCCCAGCTCTTCGGCAATTTGCTAGATAATTCACTTAGGTACACCGATGCAGGAGGAAAACTTGACGTCCGTCTGTCATGCAATAAAGGACAGGCTGTAATTGATTTCGAAGACTCCGCGCCCGGAGTTCCCGAAAGCGAACTGGAAAAAATATTCGACCGTCTCTATAGGGTAGAAGAATCCAGAAGCCGGGCATCCGGCGGCGCTGGCCTGGGACTCGCAATCTGCAAAAATATCGTTGAAGCCCATGCCGGAATGATCTCAGCTCATCCGTCGCCGTTTGGAGGATTGATGGTCAAAGTCACCATACCAGTTTCACGGGGTTGCTCATGAGCGGGAAGATTCTTATTGTTGAAGATGAGCCGAAGCTGGCGAGTCTGCTAGCCGACTATTTGAGTGCCTCGGGATTTGAACCTTTTTCCCTTGGAAATGGCACTGAAGTCGTACCTTGGGTCCGGGAGCAAATGCCCGACTTAATTCTCCTGGATCTGATGCTTCCCGGGCGTGACGGTATAGAGGTCTGTAAGGACATCCGGACGTTTTCAAACGTGCCTATCATCATGATCACCGCGCGCATAGAAGAAATAGACCGCTTGCTTGGACTTGAACTCGGAGCTGATGACTATATCTGTAAGCCTTTCAGTCCCCGCGAAGTCACAGCACGGGTAAAAGCCGTCTTACGCAGGACGCAGGACGGAACGGCAATGCGGGTTCAGGGACTTGTGCTCGATGACCACTGTTATCGTGCCAGCCTCCATGGTCATGATCTTGAACTAACGGCTGTCGAGTTCAAGCTGCTTCAATTTCTTGCCGCTAATCCGAGACGCATTTACGGCCGTCAGCAGCTTATGGACAAGATATATCCGGACGAGCGAATCGTTAGTGATCGCACTATCGACAGCCACATCAAGAAATTACGAAGGAAGATCGAATCTGTGGACTCCGAGGCAAAGCTCATCCATTCTGTCTACAGTGTAGGTTACAAATTCGAGCCCTCTTCTTAACGGTAATTAAACAGGGGCTATGACAGGTCCGCCGAGACTTGTTGATGCCGCAACCTCGACGGCTTTGAAGAGACCTCAAAGTCTTCAACATAGATCAAAAGGGGTTAATGAATACAAAAGGAGGTTCGGACATGAAGGCAGAAAGGATTGTGGGTATTCTCGCGGCGGTGATCATATTCGTAATGGCGACGGGATCATTAGTGTGTGCAAAGGACCCCGGAAAGAAGACAGAAAGCTTTTCCAGCGGTCTTGAAGATCAAACGGGGATCGCACTCACTATTTATAACGTTAACCTCGGTCTAGTAAAAGATCATAGGGAACTTCGAATTCAGGAAGGGACAGGCGAGCTTAAGTTTATGGACGTGGCCTCGCAAATAATACCGACGAGCGTCCATATAAGGTCGTTTGTGAATCCGGACAGTCTTCAGGTGCTTGAACAGAACTACGAGTACGATCTTCTTAATCCGCAGAAGCTCATGGACAAATACGTGGGGAAAGAAGTGAAGCTTTACCAGAAAAATCCTTATACAGAGCGGGAAGAGATTGTGACCGCAACCCTTCTTTCAAACAATGGAGGCCCGATATTCCAGATCGGAGACAATATAACCTTTGGTCATCCCGGCAGGGTCATTTTTCCCGGTGTACCCGAGAATCTGATCTCAAAGCCGACGCTTGTGTGGCTTCTTCATAACGGTCTGCCGTCACTACAGAAAGTCGAGGCCTCGTATCTTACAAATGGCATCAACTGGCGGGCCGATTATGTCGTCACGTTAAACGACAAAGACGACAAAGCCGACCTTTCAGGCTGGGTAACAATTGACAATAAAAGCGGCGCAACTTATAGGGACGCAAAGATAAAGCTTGTTGCCGGAGACGTCAACAGAATCAAGGATGAGGTGATGTACCAAAGGGGCATGATTAAGGCGGCAGAAGCAGCGGCAAGACCCGCCCCTCAATTCAAGGAGGAAGAATTTTTTGAATATCACATCTATACCCTCCAAAGGCCGGCAACGGTGAAGGATAACCAGACAAAACAGATAAGTCTTGTCAATGCAGACGACATAAAAGTAAAGAAGGAGCTTGTGTTCTATGGAGCTCAATACTACTACAGGAGCAGCTACGGCGAGAGCATCTCAAAACAGAAGGTGGGAGTCTACGTCGAGATAGCGAATAAAAAAGAGGACAACCTGGGCATACCCCTTCCGAAAGGAACGGTGAGAGTATATAAGAAAGACAGCGAGGGAAGCCTTCAATTTGTGGGGGAAGACTCGATCGACCATACTCCCAAGGATGAAAAGGTACGTGTGAAACTCGGAGATGCCTTCGACGTGGTGGGCACAAGAAAGCAGATCGACTGGAAGAAGATCGCCTACGACACCTATGAAGCGGCCTTTGAGATATCACTCAGAAACCATAAGAAAGAAGATGTGGCAGTCAAAGTTATAGAACCTATCCCCGGCGAATGGAAAATGCTCAGCTCGTCCCACGATTATAAAAAGACAGAGGCATTCACCGCTGAATTCAGCATACCGGTTTCGAAAGATAAAGAAACTAAACTCACTTACAGGGTGCAGATGAGGTTCTAGCCCGCTTAATCCATATTTTTTATCGTGGCGCGCCCTTGTGCAACTGTAACTGCGGTCACAGTTAACCCTGCAGATCTGCAAAAGCGTTAGCAAGAAACGGGTGGCAACGACAATCTGAAGAATGGCAGAATAAATCATGAATAATTACGATCGCATTGCCAGCATCATCCGGTATCTGGACGAGCACCACGCAAATCAACCGGACCTTGCGACGCTGGCCGGATTGGCCGGGCTCAGCCCGTTTCACTTTCACCGCCTGTTTTCCGAATGGGCCGGGATTACACCTAAAGATTTTCTCCAATGCCTTTCCCTTGCCCACGCTAGGAGCTTGCTTCGCGAAGGTGAGAGCGTCTTAAACACTTCGCTAGAGGTCGGCCTGTCAGGTCCGGGACGTCTGCATGATTTATGCGTGGAGCTGGTATCTGCGACTCCAGGCGAAGTGAAACGGGGCGGTGAAGGCTGGACCATCATCTTCGGCTTCGCTGACACCCTGTTTGGTTCGTGCCTTGTCGGTGAGAGTCCCCGCGGCGTTTGTTATCTGTCCTTTATCGATTGCCAGAAACACAGCGCATCATTGAAGGGCCTTCGTGAGGAATGGCCGCGCGCAAGGCTATCTCGTGACGATTCATCTGCTGAACGAATCGCCCTCAGGATTTTCGGGAGGCCTGACGGAATAGGGGACAGGCAGCTTTTGCGCGCATATGTCAGCGGCACCAAGTTTCAGGCGCGTGTCTGGCGGGCGTTGCTTCAGATTCCCCCCGGCGCGATATGGAGTTACAAGCGTCTTGCCGAAGCGATAGGCCGTCCGGACTGCGCCCGGGCCGTCGGGGCTGCCGTGGGCAAGAACCCGCTGGCATATTTGATCCCATGCCATCGCGTAATTCGTCAAACCGGTGTGGCGGGAGAGTACAGATGGGGAAGGGACCGCAAGCGTGCTATAATTGCCTGGGAAGGTTCTGCGAATAGGTATGATTCAGATTTGCGAAAGAACCGATTGACCCAAAGTTTATCAACACACAAAAAAATGTTCGGTAGTAAACTGCTCTAGCCGCACCCCTTGTCCAGGTCCAAGGTTTATTTACGGTTATTTTCGGTCTTGGCTACAATCCAGTATACAAAGCCGATCACGAGGATAGCGGCTATAAGGTAGTAGATTGACTCCGGTTTTTCATGGCGCAGGGTAGCGATCATCGTCTCTCTGATCATTGTCACAAGTGCAACGCCCACGAAAATGCTTATGTGGAATTTTCCGCCTTTCAGATGCGAAATCTCGGTATTCATGAGTTCCAGCATAAGCCAGAGAAGAAGCATGGACCCGAGGGAAGCGATAATGCCCTGCTCAATATTACCGGAGAAGATATTGATTACGTCCCGGAGGAAAAGCCAGCCTACGCCGAGCGTCAGACCTATAAGCGCAAACACCAGCATAAAATTGGTAGCTTGGGAGAAGCGTTCAGAAAAGCTGATAAGAGCGCTTTTCACTTTATAGACGGGGGAGTAGAACCGTATCTCTTCCTCGATGTATGCGCTCACTATAACATTCATGCTGATATCGATGATTTTTCCGACGGTGATGATGTTGCTTGTAATCTCTGCTACCGGCTGTTCAGCTTTAGAGATAATCCCGATGCATGCGTTCTTGATGATGTTGGCCGCGCGCTGCATGTAGTGGACGTCGACATTTCGACGCACATGTGCGGCGCCTATCTTTATGAGCTGTTCGTAGAACCGATTTTCATAGGTCCCGGCAAAGAGTTCGTTAAACCACGACTTCTGTGTCTCAAAGACATGAGTTTTGAGAGTCTGGGCTGTGAATAAAGAATATGCGCCTTTTGTGCCCATGAACCAGAGGTTGAGCGTACTCATGATCTCCTCAGAGCGCTCCGCCATCAGCGGCTGGAGTGCTGCGAGACGCTTTTGATCCTCATCCGTGAAACGGTAATCCTGCTTGATTTCTTTGAATGAGCGCATTGAAGGTTCCTGTCAGGCCCGCTTTTATCATATGATAGCGAAGAACCATGGTCTGGTCAACTCTGGACAAGAGAGAACTTATTACGTGCGGCCGGATTTTTTTTCCGAAAGGATAGTGACTGCCTCACCTGTTAGAAATCCGCTGACGTCCACAGGAAGAAGCGCCATTTGCTTTAACCTTGCGATTACATCACATGGCTAATGGCGGATAGCACATTGATTAACCTATCTATGCGTCAAAAAAGGATATTGTCAGCATCTTCAAACCGGTGAGTGCAGTCCTTTGTGTTGTGAATAATTCCCTCGATAAAAGATATTTTTGCCCTTTCGTACCTCTCCGTCAGACTTAATGCCTGTCTTTTGTAGTGCCTCAAAAGAAGTACGTTCACCGTGACAATCAAAAGAATTATCGGCACGATAATGATCTCAAGCTTTAAAGCTAAGAATGGCCTAATGTTTAATACCATGGACACAAGCAACGCAGCCGCAGTTCCAGTCAGAAACAGGCAAATCCTTTGAAGAAATCTGGAGTATGTTTTAAATGTTCTTGTTTTTCTTAAAAAAGAAGCCTCTGCCTCTTTCCTGAAAAGTTCTGCTGCTGAGTCACGCGCGGCATCGAACTCCCTCCTGCTAAGCTTGCTTTTAATCAACAGGCAAAACCTTCCGATTTCGAATTCGAGTTTGTTATCAGAAATCGGTTCCACTCCTCATCCCCCTCTACCCCTATGTTTAGTTTATTTTAGAACATCACCACATGCTGTATCAAAAAAAGGAAATGCCATTAATATTTAAAATTGACGTTTATCTTAGGAAAGAAAGAAATATATTGCGTGATCAGTCATTATAGATAAAAGATCGGGAAGTATCCGGTTAATTTACTGAAAAATGGGGAGAAAAGAAGCACAGCTCATAGGGACACTAACAGACAGCCTCATATCCGCCCTGGACCCCTTTTGGGGAAAGCACGAATTGCCAGACCTGAAGACTGCGGCACCGGAAGGCCCCGGCGCTGCTCAGAAGATAATACTTCCACATACGGTAAAACCTTTCGTCATACTTCTCTTTTATCTTGTCCCAGTTGTTATGGAAGTTTCTGAACCATGCGGTGAGAGTCGCATCATAATAAAAGCCGAAGTTCTGCACATTTTCGACCGTAAACAGTCCTTCAAGCGCGATGACGATCTGTTTCATAGATGGAATAATCGAATTCGGGAATATATACTTTTCGAGCCAGGGGTCTCCCGCTACATGGGATATGCTATCCCCTATGCAGTGCAGCAGGAACAGACCATCTTGTTTAAGGCACTGACGGGCCTTCTCCATATAAGCCCGATAGTTTTTCCACCCCACATGTTCGAACATGCCGACTGAAACGATATGGTCGAACTGTTCATCCACGTCCCGGTAATCCTGCAGCCTGAGTTCCACAGGTAGCCCGCGGCAGAGTTCCTTCCCGAGCGAGAGTTGTTCCTTCGAGACCGTGATGCCGACAACTTCTGTCCCGTATTTCTCCGCCGCATATTTTGCAAAGCTCCCCCACCCGCATCCGATATCAAGGACCCTGTCACCCGGTTTGAGACGAAGCTTCCTGCAGATAAGCTCCAGTTTGGCCTCCTGTGCAGAATCAAGGTCCTTCGCTTCCTTCCAGTAGGCACAGCTGTAAGCCATCCTCTTGTCTAGCATATTACTGAAGAGTTCATTTCCCCTGTCGTAATGCATTTCTCCTATCTGAAATGCCCGCGATTTCCTTCCAGGATTGAATATCGCCTCCCCAAGGGTATGGAGAAGGAGACGCCAATCCGCTTTGATTTTTTCCTCCGGGTTTATCGGTATGAGCTTCGCAAAAAAGGTATCCAACTCATCGCAGTCCCACCATCCGTCCATGTAGGACTCCCCAAGACCCAGACTTCCTTCCCTCATCACCCGTTGGTAAAACCGCTCATCCTTGACCCGGATATCCCACGGCATGTCTCCGTTAAGGGTGATACCGGCCTGAGAAAGTATTCTCTCGATAGCAGCCTTGTACTCATCTGCGGTCCCCGCCTCTTTGCCCGTGTGCCTATTTTGCGATAAAGTGCTGGTATTCATGAAGTGTTTCCCCTATTTTATTCAGAACCCATTCTATCTGCTCTGCAACCGAAAAATCGATGCCGATATAGATACATCTGTCCTTAAATTGCAGATCGTTAGGAATCATAATAAAGGAGCCGTCAGTTTCAAGAATGGATGCAAGGTAACTCTGCCCTTTTTCTTCGACTATTCTCCTGGTAAATATCAGTGTGTTAGGATAGCGCAGTTGAATGATGCCTACAGCCTCAACCACGTCCTGGGCAACTCCGATGGATTCGATACTGCCAAAAGCGGAAAGCATCGACAACAGCATGCCGTTTTTCGACGGTGAATTATTAGTAATTATTATAAATGCCCTCATCTAAACCGGAGTATTGGAACAAAGAAAGAGTAATTTACATCTGTATTTACTAGGGTACTCCGTGTTAACGAAGAAATAAATCAGTATTTCTCTGAAAATCTTGTAGGAATTTCACTGACAAATCATATGTAGCCGGAGATTATTCATCTATCATCTCCCCTTGGCGCCCCAGACTCCTCACAAGGTCTTTCGGGTATTTTTTTGCTCTTCGTGCCAATATAGAGGCAAAAGGAGGCATGAACGCTTCGCCGCTTTAGAGCTTTTATAGCCTCACAAT
>OUUY01000141.1 GCA_900302705.1 Candidatus Sulfobium mesophilum | reverse complement strand
GCTCACCCAGCCAAAGAGCATCTGCATCAGCCCGGCGGCGCAGATATATTTACACATCGAGTGCCTCACGAATATCGAGGTCACTATCATATATATGGACACACCGATAATGCCGGCCGTCACCCCGAAGGTAAATTCCCAATTAATTATCTGTTGCCATATGGTCTGAGGCTTAACAAAATATCCTGTAAGCGCGATCCCCCCGCTGACTGGGATCACTACAGCCGACAGAATGGCGATAAAGGCATAGACAGCTTTGTTGCCCGGCTTAACATCGGGGTCATTCGGCTTTTCTGCGTAGAGGCTTCGTCTTCCGATAAGTTTTGATGTCAGATAATCAGACAGCTCAAAAAAAGCGCCTTCGGGGCAGAGCCAGCCGCAGAAGAACCTGCCCGTCAGAAAACCAAGCAGAGGGAAGATCGCCAGGACGATAATCCACGGGAGGATCGCATGAAGGAGAAACTGCAGCGCCACCACCAAAGACCCGGCCATACTCCTGTCGGCATAAAATCCCTCTTTAAGTCCGAGCCCCCAAACATTGCCAAAGACGATCAATTCCCTCGTTGCTGAGTCGAAGCGCAGTATATTCAGGACCGGCATCAGGAATATAAGAAGAATAAAAGCGACCTGTGTGAATCGTCTTAAGACGGTTAAGTTCATGCTTATTTATAGCACCAAAGGGGCAGGGCAGACCATGACTTTCGTCATACCACCTTTTTAAAACCCATAGAAATTCTATCTCGTCCTTATTAAGATTTTTTAATTAAACTTTAATCATATCTCTTCAATGAGACCTTATATAATTTCACTATACTGCGCTACAGGTTTATGCCTGATAGATTTCCTCACCGGGTAGCAGGTTGATTGCTTGGCCAATAGGCGGATAATTATATTATTAAAAAAGGAGGCATACAGTGAAAAAGTGTTTTATTTTTGTTGCCCTTATTTGTGGAATTTTTCTTTCCGCCTGTGGCGGAGGGGGAGGAACTGCCACATTCTCCTCCGGTACGCTATCCGTGGAAATTACTGATGCCAAGCCCGTCTTGCCCACCGGCGTCGCTCAGGTCTTTGTGACAATAGATGAGGTTTCGGTTCATTCGTCCGGCGGGCAATGGGTCTCTCTGTCTATGGCACAAACCCCTTTCACAATGGATTTACTTCAGCTTACAAGCGGCCGGACGACACAACTGGTTCCTCCGGCGACACTGGCTCCCGGAAAGTATACCCAACTTCGTCTGGGAGTGCAGTCAGCCATGATCGTCACCGATATGGGGCAGCAGCTTCCCGTAACGATTGCCTCAGGGGATCTGAAAACAGACAAGAACTTTAACTTCGATGTAACAGGTGGAGGGGCCGTTACTTTGACGGTCGATTTTGACCTCAGTCAGTCACTCGTAGTGACAGGATCCGGAAGTTATAAATTGAAGCCTGTGCTCCACCTGGTCAATACGGCCGAGGCTGCAACAATTACCGGAAGCATAAACGTCGCCGCCTACGGCTTTGATCAGGCTGTGGTTATCGTCACCCAAGACAGTGACAATAGCGGAAATCTCACGCCTGGCGACGAAGAGTATACGAGGCTTGTCGTAGCAAAGGCACAGTCAGACCCCACACCCTTTTCGATTTACTGGCTTGTTCCTGGCCAATCTTATATTGTGGAGGTCCAGATCGGCGGCATCACAGTATACTCTCAAGCTGTTGCGAAGACTGCTCTTCCGGCAGGGGCAGTGTATCCCCTGAAAAACGGCAACCCCATATGAGGGAAAAAGGACAGGCCGGCTTTCTCCTTTGACGGCTGGCCTTTTCTCTTCCCCCCGAGATTGCCGGAAAAAATATGGCTAATGCTTTACTCCCTGATGAAACCTGAAAAGCTCCTTTGAAGCATGAGGGGATACGCCGACGCCATTTGCAGATGGACTGCCCTGAAAACCTGCGATGAAAACGTTTCTTCTTCCCGTAACCATCTAATTCCATCCGAAATTAACACATGCCGGGAGGAGTGCTGATTAATGCGGTCGCTTAGAGGCGCAACCACCCTACTGCATTCAGAGAACGATGTTATACAGAAACGCCTTTATCAAATTTAAGTTGACAAAAGGGAATGTGAAATAATAACTTAACTAAGTTAAGTTTAAATACCCTAGTTAAGAATGAGATTTAATGGGAGTCAAGGAAAAAAGAGCCAAGTATAAGGAGGAGTTTCGAAGGGAAATTCTCGACTCAGCCCGCGAGATATTTATCACTGACGGGTACGATGGGTTTTCGATGCGAAAGCTGGCCGGCAAAATTGACTATTCTCCAACCACGATATACCTTTATTTCAAAAACAAGGACGAACTGCTCTTTGCAATCTGTGAAGAGTTTTTTACTAATTTTCTTGCTGAATTAAATAATATCCGATCAGTCTCTCAGGATCCAATGGAGACCCTTCATCAAGCCTTTCTTTATCTCATAGAATTTGGGCTCAGGAATCCAAATCAATATAAGGCAATTTTTTTCTCGAAGCGTCATATTTACGGAACTCGGGAGGAATTCGTTGAGAGGGAGTCAATGGCCAGAAAGACCTATCTTGTATTCAAGGAAATAATTCAGGACTGCATTAAGGCGGGGCGATTTCGGGAACTCGATGATGAGATAATCGTATCAGCTTTGGCAATAACATCTCACGGGCTTGTGACGACGATTTTGTGTTGTCCAGACTTCTTAAACAGAGGGAGTGATGTTATCGCACGCTCATTAGTCGATGCATTGCTTAAAGGCTACCAGAAGTAATTCTTTCTGATTACATTTTGCATAAACAGGAGAAACTGATATGACACTTTCGAGGATACAGATGCAAAACAAGGGCAGAGCCAAACTTGTGCTTATTATGGGCATCTTGGTCATATGCCTGATTCTGGCCGGCTGTGGAAAGCAAAAAGCCAAGGGAGGGACGCCGCAGGGCAGCCCTCCCGAAGTGGGAATAATGGTTATACAACCCCAACGCGTGGCGCTTACAACAGAGCTTCCGGGTCGAACTTCTGCTTACCTCATTGCAGAAGTTCGACCGCAGGTAGGCGGCATCATCCAGAAGCGCCTGTTTACAGAAGGCTCAGATGTCCAGGCGGGTGACGTGCTTTATCAGATCGACCCTGCCACGTATCATGCGGCCTACAACAGTGCAAAGGCTGCTCTAGGAAGAGTTGAGGCCAATCTCAATCCTGTCCGGCTTAAGGCCGAGCGCTACGCTGACCTCGTGAAAATCAACGCTGTCAGCAAACAGGACTACGACGATGCAAACGCGGCTCTCAAACAGGCCGAGGCAGATGTCGAGGCCGGCAAGGCCGCGCTCGAGACTGCCCGAATCAACCTTGACTATACTAAAGTTACCGCCCCCATCTCCGGGCGAATCGGCCGGTCGTCAGTGACTAACGGTGCCTTGGTGACTGCCAATCAATCTGCCGCACTCGCCACGATCCAACAGCTCAGTCCGATATACGTGGATGTCACCCAGTCCAGCGCTGAGCTGCTGCGCCTCAAACGCGACATGGCCAGCGGCCTGATGAAAAGCGAGGGCGAAGCCCAGGCAAAGGTTAGATTGCTGCTTGAGGACAGCAGCGTCTATCCATTGCCCGGCACACTGAAGTTTTCTGAAGTTACAGTAGACCAGAGCACAGGCTCGATCATCCTGCGGGCGGTATTTCCAAATCCGAAACAGACGTTGCTGCCGGGTATGTTTGTCCGCGCTGTCTTGGAGGAAGGTGTTAACGAGCATGCGATTCTTGTTCCGCAGAGGGGAGTCAGCCGCGACCAGGCAGGCAACGCAACGGTCATGGTTGTTGCTAGCCAGGAGAAGGTGGAACCGAGGGGCATCAAGGTCCTCCGGACCGTGGGTGAAAACTGGCTGGTCAGCGAGGGGCTGAAAGCAGGTGACCGTGTCATCCTGGAAGGGCTGCAGAAGGCGCGTCCGGGAACGGTGGTCAAGGCCGTGCCGTTCGGAAGTAAGGTGGATGTAACTCCAGCAGCTGCCCCGAAAGCGGCGGTAAAGAAATAAAGGAGAAGCTTAATGCCTAAGTTCTTCATAAATCGTCCTATATTCGCCGTGGTGATCGCGATCATGGTTATGCTGGGCGGCCTTCTTGCGATCAAGACGCTGCCGGTCTCCCAGTACCCTCCGATCGCGCCTCCCCAGATAACCATAAATGCCATATATCCCGGCGCATCGGCCCAGACGGTGCAGGATACGGTCACGCAGGTGATTGAACAGAAACTGAACGGCATTGATAACCTGATCTACATGTCATCCACCAGCGATTCAGCCGGTGCGGTGTCCATTAACCTGACCTTCAGTGCAGGGACCGATCCGAACATCGCGCAGGTGCAGGTTCAAAACAAACTGCAATTGGCAACGCCGCTTCTGCCGCAAGTCGTGCAACGGCAAGGAATTCAGGTGCTTAAATCCACAAGGAACTTCCTGATGATTGTCGGGCTTGTCTCGGAAGACGGCTCAATGAACCGAAACGCCCTTACAGACTATATGGTTTCCAACATCCAGGATATTATCAGCCGTCTGGAAGGGGTGGGTGAAATTTTATTGTTTGGGACCCAGAATGCCATGCGTATCTGGCTGGACCCTGCCAAGCTGAATAACTTCCATATGACAACCAACGACGTAATAATTGCGCTGCAGGCCCAGAATGCCCAGGTCTCGGCCGGCCAGTTCGGCGCCGCTCCCGCCCAGCCGGGGCAGCAGTTGAACGCGCCCATTACGGCCCGCACCTTACTGCAGACGACGGAGCAGTTCGATGCCATTGTCCTGCGCACCAACAGCGATGGTTCCACGGTGAAACTCAAGGATGTGGCCGTAAGCAGTATAGGCACAGAAAGCTACGATATCGAGTCATTCTACAAAGGAAAACCCGTGGGCGGCATGGCAATCCGGCTTGCGGCAGGGGCCAATGCGCTTGATACGGGCAACCGGGTCAGGGCCAAGATGGAAGAACTGTCGAAGTACTTCCCGCACGGGATGAAGGTGGTCTATCCATACGACACTACCCCTTTTGTCAAGATCTCGATCGAAGAAGTTATCGAGACCCTTATTGAAGCTGTCTTTCTGGTCTTTATCGTAATGTTCATCTTTCTCCAGAATATCCGGGCCACCCTGATCCCGACCATCGCAGTGCCGGTGGTTCTGCTAGGGACTATGGGCGTGCTTGCGGCTGCCGGTTTTTCGATTAACACCCTTACGATGTTCGCCCTGGTAATTGTTATCGGCCTGCTCGTAGACGATGCCATTGTGGTGGTGGAGAACGTGGAACGTATCATGTCAGAGGAAGGACTGTCGCCCCATGACGCTACCGTCAAGTCCATGGAGCAGATCACCAGCGCGCTCTGGGGCATCGCCACCGTGCTGGCGGCGGTCTTTCTGCCGATGGCCTTCTTTGGCGGTTCCACCGGCGTCATCTACCGTCAATTCTCGATCACAATCATTTCCGCCATGCTCCTTTCGGTCATGGTGGCGATGATACTGACTCCGGCGCTCTGCGCTACCTTGCTTAAACCGATCGAAAAGGGGCACCACCTTGGCGAAGCAGGCCGGTTCAAGTGGTTCTTTCGCCGTTTTAATAAAGTATTTGACTTCTTCAGGGCACAGTATGAAGGCATTGTCGGCCGCTCCTTTGGAAAACGGAAACGCTACCTGATTTTATATGGCTGCATAGTGACAATCATGGCACTCCTCTTCCTGCGTCTCCCCACCGCCTTCCTGCCGGATGAGGACCAGGGGTTCATAATCTGCCAGGTCCAGCTTCCTGCCGGCGCTACCCAAGAGCGGACTATAAAGGTAATACGCCAAATGGAGAAGCATTTTCTGGAGAAGGAGTCAAAAACGGTGGATGCGATAATTACCGTTGCCGGCTTCAGTTTTGCGGGTCGCGGCCAGAACATGGGACTGGCCTTTGTGAAACTCAAGGACTGGAAGCTGAGGCGGTCGTCAGATCTGAAGGCGCCAGCAGTGGCGGACCGGGCCATGAAGGCATTCTCCCAGATCCGGGACGGTCTGGTCTTCGCATTTTCACCTCCGGCGGTGGTGGAACTTGGGCAGGCAAACGGCTTTGACTTAGAACTGCAGGACCGCGGCGGCCTTGGACATGACAAGCTGATGGAGGCGCGCAACCAGCTTTTGGGCATGGCAATGAAAAACCCTAAACTGATAGCCGTGCGCCCCAATGGTCAGGATGACTCGCCGGAGTTCAAACTGGATATAGATGACGTGAGGGCAGGCGCCCTTGGGGTCTCAGTGGCCGATGTTAACAGTGTTTTGGCCACTGCCTGGGGAAGCGCCTACATTAACGACTTCATCCAGAACGGACGTGTGAAGAAGGTCTATCTCCAGTCCGACGCCAAATACCGAATGCTGCCAGAGGACATAAACAGCTGGTATGTCAGCAACAAAAACGGCAATATGGTACCGTTCTCTGCTTTTTCCACGGCTCACTGGAAGTACGCTTCTCCCCGTCTGGAACGCTATAACGGCATTCCAGCGGTGGAGATCATGGGGCAGGCGGCCCCCGGGGTGAGTACTGGCCAGGCGATGAAAGAGATGGAGAAGATGGCTGCTCAACTTCCGTCAGGGATCGGCTACGACTGGACCGGCCTCTCGTATGAAGAAAAGCATGCCGGCGCGCAGGCGCCTGCGCTGTATGCAATCTCGCTTTTAGTGGTGTTTCTTTCCGTGGCCGCATTGTACGAGAGCTGGACTATTCCCTTTGTCAATATGTTGATGCTGCCGCTCGGCTTGGTGGGTGCGGTCACTGCAGTCACTCTGCGTGGACTGCCGGACGACGTCTATCTTCAGATCGGTCTGCTTACCACCCTGGGTCTTTCTACCAAAAACGCTATACTGATCATCCAGTTCATTAAGGCTCAGCTTCATGAAGGCCATGAGCTGATTGATGCCACTCTCACGGCGGTGAGGATCAGATTGCGTCCGGTGATAATGACCTCGCTGGCCTTCTTCTTCGGCACCTTGCCGCTGGCCTTGACCCGGGGAGCAGGGGCCGCAGCTCAGAATGCTATCGGCACCGCTGTCACAGGCGGACTGCTATCGGCTACTTTCATCGACCTGATCTTTATTCCGTTCTTCTTTGTGATGGTGTCACGGCTATTGGGCCGTAAGAAATATAAACCGCATGCAGCAGCACCTGCTGCTGTCAATAATGCGGAGGGTAAGTGAGATGAGAAGAGGATTTAGAGTTCCGGCAATAAAATACGTTACAGGTATCGTTGTCCGGCTTAACCGGACAATCCAGAGGTTGTTCGAAAACCTGGATTCCCCGATCAAGTCGTGGAATGACAAGACTGGGAAGAACGCGGGACGCGTTCTTGGACTCCATAGCGCAACAGTTGCTATCGTCCTATTAGTTCTCTCCGGTTGCGCTAGCATGGCCCCAAAATATACACGACCGGAGGCGCCTGTTCCATCGGAATGGCCAAGCGGCCCGGCTTATAAAGAGAGTGCATCCAAATCAGGCGAGCGGAACGCCGCAGATGTTACATGGCAAGAGTTCTTCATCGACGAACAGTTGCAAAAGCTGATTACGCTGGCGCTGGAAAACAACCGTGACCTGCTAATAGCCGCACTCAATATCGAAAGATCTCAGGCGGTTTATCAGATTCAGCGCGCCGATCTTTTCCCAACGGTTAACGCAACCGGCAGCGCAATTGAGGCGAGGACACCTGGAGTGCTCTCCGGCACCGGTCAGCCCCTAACATCACACCAGTACAGCGTCAACCTGGGTTTCAGCGCCTACGAGATCGATTTTTTTGGCCGGGTCAGAAGCCTTAAAGACCAGGCCCTGGAGCAATTTTTTGCAACCGATGAGGCACGTCGGAGCATACAGATCAGCCTGGTGGCCGAGGTCGCAAGCAACTACCTGACCCTTGCGGCGGATAAGGAGAGACTGAAGATAGCGCAGGAAACATTGGCAAGCCGGCAGACATCGTACAACCTTATCAGGAGCCGCTTCGAAGCGGGCGCCTCCTCGGAACTAGACCTCCGTCAGGCCCAGACCAGTGTTGATTCGGCCAGGGTGGATATTGCCCGCTTTACAAGCCAGGTGGCCCAGGACGAAAACGCGCTGGCGCTTGTTGTAGGCGCGCCTGTGCCGTCTGATCTTCTGCCGTCCGGGCTAAGTGAGATTACTTCACTGAGTGAACTCAGCGCAGGTCTGCCGTCCGACGTGCTGCAAAGCCGCCCCGACATAATGCAAGCCGAGCATCTCCTAAAGGCGGCCAATGCCAATATCGGCGCGGCACGTGCTGCGTTCTTTCCGAGGATTACTCTTACAACGAGCGTTGGTCTATCCAGCGATCATTTGTCAGGACTCTTCAATTCAGTAAGCGGGACTTGGAGCTTTGCGCCGCAAATCACCCTGCCGATCTTTGATGCAGGGAGAAACCAGGCCAACCTGAAGGTGTCGGAAGTCGACCGTGAAATCCTCCTTGCTCTATATGAGAAGGCGATCCAGAGCGCGTTCAGGGAAGTGGCAGATGCCCTTGCGCAGCGCGGCACACTCGGCGATCAACTGGAGGCCCAGCAATCTCTGACGGATGCCACTGCCGTAACCTATCGCTTATCGCAAGCCCGCTACGAAAAAGGCATAGCGAGCTACCTTGATGTCCTGGACTCACAGCGCTCTCTATACAATGCGCAGCAGGGTCTGCTCACAGTGCGTCTCTCCCGTCTCACCAATCAGGTGACGCTATACAAGGTGCTGGGTGGAGGCGGAGTGTAAACCTAATTGCTCCGGGACATTTCGTGGTTTTAAGAGGGGAGAGTGAGGTTCTGCAGCGAAGGGCGTTGGTTAACAGGAGAAGGGGCGGTTAAGACCGCCCCTATCTTTTACCTAATGCTAAGCCTCCCCAGGAACTGCGCTGACGGCAGGCATAGGTTCTCTTCCCAGCTTGAAAAAGTCTACCACAAATATCCATACGCCATAGAGGAACCCTACACCAAAGATCACCCTCAGTATCCAGAACCAGAGGTTATAAGTCGCCTTGACAGTGACATAATCGAGGCCCATCAGCCTCTCCATATATGTCTGCACCATCCCTGCGCCTGTTATTGTCAGGACGATAAAAACCATGGAGATCGTCATCCACCAGAATGCCTGATATGCCCTGGAGGCATTAAATTCCTTCACGCCCCTGATGGCCGGCAGCGTTATGTATATCATGGATAACACCAGGAGAACGTATGCCCCGTAGAAAGCCAGATGTCCGTGAGCCGTGGTTATCTGGGTCCCGTGTGTCCATTTATTCACCTGGGGCAGCGTATGGATAACGCCCCAGAGTCCTGCGCCGACAAAGTTGAATATCGCATGTGCAACGGTATAGAAAAGCCCTGCCCTATTGGTCACGTTCCTTGCGCTTCTTGTCGTCCTGAAGGCGTCCCAGACCATGAAGAGCAGCGGGAGGGGCTCAAGGGAGCTGAATATGCCGCCCACCCAGAGCCAGTAGCCCGGAGTGCCTATCCAGTAATAATGATGTCCCGTGCCGAGTATCCCGGTAAACATAACAAAGCCGACCTCTATATACATCCATTTCTCGACGACTTCCCTTCTGGCGCCTACAACCTTCATCAGCATGAAGGCAAGCAGCGCACCTGCAATAATTTCCCATGCACCCTCAACCCAAAGATGCACGACCCACCACCACCAGAACTGGTCCTTCACCATGCTTTTTGTATAGAACAGCCCTGGCAGGTACATAAGTGCAAGAAAGGTGAGACCGCCCAGAAGGGTGCCCTGGATCCCCGTCCATTTTTTTGTCTTCATCATCGTCATGAAATTGACGAAGATAAAGGTGAGGACAGATATCACGATCAGGATGTCCGCCCATCGCGGCGCCTCGATATACTCCCTTCCCTCGTTGAGCGGATTTATTCCCATAATGGGACTGTTAGCCTGCGGGTTCAATCCCATCCATATATATCCGAGGACCACTGCTGTAACCGTGCCGGCGGTCGCCCAAAACTGGAGTTTCGCAAGCGGCAGACCCCACAGATCCGTCTCCGATTCCTCCGGTACAACATAGTACGTGGCGCCCATGAATCCTACCAGCAGCCAGACCACCATGGCGTTGATATGAAGCGACCGTATGATGTTAAATTTCAGGATGAAGAAATCGGGCCAAATGAACTGGACGGCCGCTATGATGCCGACCAATACCTGGACCAGAAAAAGGACCACGGCAAAGGTGTAGAAATATTCTGCTATCTTCTGGCTTTCGTGTTTTATAGTCATTTACATCTCCTCCTATTTAAGCGTAAGCATATAATCGGCCAATTTTTCTATGTCGGCTTCAGGCGCCTCAACCTTAGGCATGGCGGAATCCTTCACATAGTCGTCAGGGTCCTTGAAATGGCCTATCAGCCATGCTCTGTCTCTCTTGGCACCGACATGGGTGAGATCGGGTCCTGAGGTACCGCCGATGCCGCTTATAATGTGGCAGTCGGAACAGCCGTGCGCCCGGTAAACTTTCTCACCTGCAGACAGCTCCTGCCCTGCAACCCCGGCTGCCACGGCAAGGATAGGTTTTGGCGGCCATCCATTGGTGTCAACCTTTGAAGACCAGTCAAGAAAAGCCAGAAGTTTGTCGGCCTCATCCGCTGTTATGCCGAATTTAGGCATTGCTGCAGCCGGATTCACGGCTTTGGGGTCCATGAGGAATTTTTTCAGATATCCTTTCGGTTTCTTTTCGGTTATCTTTGCCAGTTCCGGGGCAAAATACGACCCGTTTCCAAAGATGGTATGACAGCCTATACAGTCATACTTATGCCACACATGCTTGCCTGCGTCCACCTCATCAGTTATCTCCGGCGCACGCTTATCGAGATTTCCCAACGTGTCGTAAGTCATGCCAAGAAAGATCACGAAAAAAAAGAGACTGCCGAAGATGAACAGATTTCTTGCAGCCTTGTTACTCATACAAACACCTCCCCTTGAATATTTTCGGAAATAGTCCCGATTTCATACCTAGATAATAAAGACTTCTGGGGGAGACCTGCTATGACGCTAATCATATAGGCACAAAAAGGAGTTCTCCTGCTGCGGCTATTTCCGAAAATGCATGATAGACTAATACTTCCATGGATATCTTAAGATTAATACTCGGGGCCGCATTGCTTACAATGGGCCAAAGGCTTTATTGGCTTTTCATTGGCGGGATTGGGTTCGTCCTGGGCTTTGATCTGGCTAAACATTTTGTACACGGACAGCCCCACCATACAGCGCTCGTCATTGCTTTTTTCGTGGGCGCAGTAGGCGCAGTATTGACCTTTTATTTTCAGAAGGTCGCAATATTGGCAGGAGGCTTTATTGCCGGGGGCTACCTTTTTATCGAACTCCTCAGGGAGCTCGGCAAAGGCCCCGGCAACTATTACTTGCTGTATTTTATTTTGGGCGGCGTGATAGGCGCCATCCTCATGAAGGTATTGTTCCGCTGGACACTCATCGTGCTCTCCTCTTTTATAGGGGCTGGTCTCATCATCAGATCATTTCACTTCGGTCAGGGGCTGGCCGGGACGCTATTTATTTTGCTGGTGCTTACCGGCATTATCGTCCAGGCCGTATTGCTTGGACGGAAATCTTGATCCTGTGCTTTCGTTGACAATGCCCATGTAAATGGCCGATAATAATCAGGCCATAGTATAATCTCTTATTCATGATCGACCTCAGGGATATTAAGGCCCTGAGGTTTTATTTTTTCATTAGACTAAAGGAGCTGTGTATTGAACGAGAAACTGACAGGAAGTTTTGATGCCCTCAACTTAAGCCCGGCAGTGGCCAGGGCAATCAATGAAATGGGTTTCGAGGAGCCCACGCCAATACAGGAACTGACAATACCCCATGCGCTTGAAGGCCGGGACATCATCGGTCAGGCCCAGACAGGAACCGGGAAGACAGCATCCTTCGGCATCCCCATCATCGAAAAGAATTTCTCCGGCAAGAAACCTGCTGCCCTTATCATAGAGCCTACCCGCGAACTGGCCATTCAGGTTTCCGAGGAACTGGGGCAGCTTGCAAAATACAGGAAGTGTTCGGTTCTGACGGTCTATGGAGGCGCATCAATCGTGGAACAGATGAAGGCCCTCAGGCAGGGCACCAATATTATAGTCGGCACCCCCGGGCGCATCATCGACCATCTCACCAGAGGGACTTTGTCGGTAGGAAACGTCTCAACGGTTGTCCTCGATGAGGCAGATGAAATGCTGGACATGGGTTTTATCGCCGATATCGAAAAGATACTCGAGATGACGCCTTCATCGAGACAGACGATGCTCTATTCAGCTACCATGCCGCCTGAGATCCTTAAGATCGCGAAGAAATATATGCGCGATCCGCTGAAGATCGCGATCAACGTAAAAGACGTCATCGCTCCCAAAATCAAACAGGTCTTCTACGAAGTGCTTGAAAGAGACAAGCCCGAGGTACTGAGAAGGCTTCTTGATGTGGAGTCGCCTGAACGGACGCTTATATTTTGTCATACCAAAAGGGAGGTCGATGACGTTTCCGCCAGACTGCAGAAACTGGGTTATAACTCCGGCGCCCTCCATGGTGATTTCACCCAGTCCCACAGAGAAGATATAATGGGAAAATTCCGGGAAGGCATGGTCGACATCCTTGTCGCCACTGATGTGGCGGGAAGAGGCATAGACATAGAAAATATCAGCCACGTCATCAACTACAGCATCCCCCAAAACCCCGAAGGGTATGTCCACAGGATCGGCCGAACCGGACGGGCGGGACGCACCGGCATAGCCGTAACATTTGTAACACCCCGCGAATACAGGCAGCTACAGCTGATAGAAAGGATCGCCAGGACAAAGCTGAGCCGTCAGGAGATCCCTTCTGCCGCGGAGGTAAGGAAGGCCCGTCAGCGGCAGATAAAAGCAGACCTTTCTGATGTCATAGAAAAAGGGAAGCACAGAACGTATATGGCCATTATCCGTGAACTTGCCGAATCCGCCGACATAGAGGAACTCGGAGCAGCAGCCCTCTCACTGGCCTTTGGAAGCATGGAAGTGCCGGAGCTCGCGAAACGCCAGCCGCGTCCAGCCGGCGAGAAAAGGATTGAACAGTCGGGGATGGCAGAAAGAGGCATGACAAGGCTCTTTATGACACTTGGCCGTAAGGACAAAATTCAGACAGCAGAGATACTTAAGGCTATAGCTGTTGAGGCTGGCATTCCGGGAAAGCGCGTCGGCAGGATAGATATCATGGATAACTTTACGTTCTTCGAAGTCCCGTCAGAGATAGTCGAAAAAGTCCTGCTCGCCATGAACAGGGCTGTCATAAGGGGAAAGAAGGTAACAGTCACAAAGGCAAAGGCAACATCTTCAAAATCCTTTCCAAAAAAGAAAAGAAGGTAGTTGGCGGAATGAAATTGGCAAGACATCAATCACGTCTTTACCTCATAGCAGTGACTATCCTGCTGACGGGGTTAGGCAGCGCAATATTGATTTATCTGACGGCAGTGGATAATCCTAACGATGCTTTAGGCTATGAAATGGCCGGGGGAAACGTTTATCCTGTTACGCCCGAAGATTCCAAAATGTATATGCATAACCTGGAGCTTTATGGCGGAAAGATAAATGTGCTTGCGAATGAGTTAACGAGGTGGTTTGTCGGGTTGTGGCATGGGAAATCACTCGCATTCACGATAGCCTTCATTACCATTTTTGCGTCTTTCTGTCTTTTTTTCATTGCCAGCCACTTGTCATCCGGCTCCGGTGTCCGCGATGAACACCCCACCCGACAGTGATGATGCTTCACTTCCGGCAGGAATTTATTGAGTTCATTGTCTGGGGTGATAGGCAATTAATGTGCGAAAAAATTTGCGCCCGGTCGTATGAAAAGCATTCCAGTCGCACATGGGTTAATATTAATTAGCGTTCAAAGTATAGAAATAATGTATTATATACGTGAATAAATCTTAATTTGACTTTTGTCAGATTAATTTTTTAAATTCTAACAAAACTTTGACGAGGTAGTGAATGAAAGAGTCAGTCTTTTCCATAATTCTCCACGCAGGGATCGTTGTTAAAATCGTTCTTATTATTCTTCTTTTTTTCTCTGTTATGTCGTGGGCGATTATCTTCTTTAAACAAAGGTATTTTTCGAAGGCAAACGGCGAGTCGGAACAGTTTTTGAGGGCATACCGCGCGAATCGGGACCCCAAAGACCTTTTCAAGTCGACAAAAAACCTCTCTCTCAGTCCCATCGCAAACGTCTTTAAGTCTGTTTATACTGACGGGGCCGAGCGGGATAAGAGTGAGGTGAAGCGCCTGCTGAGAAGATATGAGACCCTGGAATCTGTGAAACTCGAAAAATATCTTAACTTCCTCGCCACTACCGGATCAACGTCACCATTTATAGGTCTTTTCGGCACTGTCTGGGGTATCATGAATTCTTTCCACGGCATAGGCTCTGCCGGGTCCGCGTCTCTTGCGGTGGTAGCCCCCGGTATTGCGGAGGCCCTTATCGCAACCGCTGTGGGGCTTGCAGCCGCAATCCCCGCCGTCATCGCCTACAACTATTACCTGAGCATGGCAAGAAAGATGATAGTCGAGATGGAGGATTTTTCAGAGGACCTTCTCGAACTGTTCACAACAGGCCAATGAAAACCAACAGAGACAGGAACGTCCTATCTGAGATAAATGTTACGCCGTTTGTTGATGTAATGCTCGTTCTGCTGGTCATCTTCATGGTGACGGCCCCGCTTCTTCAACAGGGGGTAGACGTAAATCTCCCGAAGGCAAAGGGCAAAGAATTGCCTCCTGAGGAAAGGATTTCACTCGTAATTAAGAGAGACCGCACGATTTATATGAATGACACTCCCATTACTATTTCACAGATGCGTCAAAAACTTGAGGCGATCAGCAAATTAAACCCAAATATCTTTCTTAAAGCGGACAAAGACGTTCCTTACGGTCTCGTCGTCGAGGTCATGGGGGAGATTAAGGAGGCAGGGATAGAAAAACTCGGGATGATAACAGAACCGAAGCTTGACATGAAATGAAAGGCCCTTCTCTTCAGAAGACAGCGGTCCTCTCCACTGGCCTTCATCTGACCTTCTTTCTGCTGTCTTTCCTCATCCTTAGACAATCCCATGATATGATCATGCCCTCTCCATATACAGTAAGTCTGGTGGGTCCCGCGGGACAGACCCAGAAAAAAGGAGTGGCCGCTGAACCAGGCGAACCGTTGCCCGCTAAAAGAAATCAGACAACAACACATGTTGACGATAAGAAAGAGACAAAATCGATTGAAGAGAGCATCGCTGCACTGAAGGCCAAGAGGCAGGCAGAAGAGAAGCTCAGGCAGATAGTCAGGTTGCGTTCCCTCGTGGCCATCCAGGGCAAAGGGGGACGAACACCTTCAAAGTCGCCCTCGCAGGGCGCGGCTTCGGGTGCTGTCATCGGCCCGGGAGAAGCGAGCTATATTGATAAGGTTGCTGGACAGATTCACGAGCAGTGGAGCTGGCCGGATTATAGCAAAAAGAATCTCCAGGCCGTTATATCCATAAGGATCCAAAAAGACGGGACACTCTCCGACCTGAAATTTGAACAAAAATCAGGGGACAGATTTTTTGACAGGTCGGTTCTTCAGGCAGTACAAAAAGCAAGCCCTGTCGCGCCTCCGCCCTATGAGATGGAGATCGGAATAAGGTTTTATCCATGAACTCAACAGGCAATAGGCATCAGGCAATGGACCAAGGGCATAGAGAACGGATCAATAGTTACATGAGTAGAAGTTGCTTTGCTTTTGGCATTTACAGTGTAAAGTTTTTCCTTTTGCTTTTAGCAATTCACCTTTCACTTTTCACTTCTTCGGATGCCAAGATCTATATCGACATCACCTCCCCATCAGCCAAAAAGGTCCCTATAGCGATATATGAACTGCCGGGTTCGGCAGGCAGAGAAATCTCTGAGGTGATCAAAGGCGATCTGGTCTTCACAGGACTTTTCACCTATGTAGACAGTGCATCATACGTTGAACAAATCTCGCAGCCTTTCAATCCCGGAAACTGGACGCCTCTTGGCGTAGAGGCGGTTGTCAAGGGAACAGTACAGGAAGGTGCAAACCTTACAGTATCCATTACTCTTTATGACACTTCGGAAGGGAAAGCAGTCCTGAGCAAGGAATATCAGACCGATAAGTCTCTTGTCAGGCAGCTTGGACATACGATTTCAAATGATATATATAACCTGTTTACGGGAAGTGCGGGAATCTTCCGCACCAGGATCCTTTTCGTAGGGGAGCGCGGAGGGGGGAAAGATTTGTATCTGGTTGATTGGGATGGGCAGCGCGCGCGAAAACTTGGTCTGAAAAGCTCAATCCTTCTGTCGCCGCATTGGTCCAGGGAGGGGACAAAGGCGGTGTACTCCTCTGAGCGTGGTAGACAATGGGGCATATATTTGTTAGACTTTTTGAAAATGACAGAAAAGAGGATATTCGTTTCGAAGGGGACAAATATGGCCGGTGATTTTTTCCCCAAAGAAAACGCCTTTATCTTCTCTTCAACCAAAGACGGCACCCCGGCACTCTTTTCGTATAATATAGATACCGGTACCATGAAGAAGCTGACTTTCACCCACGGGATTGATGTGTCTCCCTCGGTCTCACCTGATGGAAAGTCGATAGCCTTTGTTTCGGACAGGGGCGGGACCCCGCAGATCTACATAATGCGTTCAGACGGAAGCGAAGTAAGGAGGGTTACATTTGAAGGCTCTTACAATACCTCTCCCTGCTGGTCGCCAAGTGGCGACAGGATAGCATTTTCAGGAAGACGCGGCAAGAACCAGATCTTCACAATAAAGCCGGATGGCTCGGAGTTGATGCAGCTGACCGATTCGGGCAACAACGAAGACCCTTCTTTTTCACCTGATGGAAGGTATATCACCTTTATGTCGGACAGGGATCGAACAAAGAGTATTTATATCATGCGGGCAAATGGAGAATCGCAGCGAAGGATAACCCCGAAGGACATGAGGGCCTTTGGCCCGAGATGGTCCCCGAACTAATATTTTTATTTTTTTTATAAACAGAGGAGGAACATGATGAAAAGGATTTGGGTTTTATTTGCGTTGTTGGCCTTTATCTCTTTCGGCTGCCAGAAGGCGGCCACAAAGCCCGAGGCCGTGCAGCCTGCACCTGAAAAAGAAGAGAAGGAGAGCGTGCAGAAGCCTCCGGAAAAGGTCACGGAACAGAAGATCGCCTCGGGAAAGGAATCTGTTGAATCGCAGGAAAAGGCCGCCGGGGCCATGGAGGAAAAGGAAGGCATTTTTAAAGACATCCACTTCGATTTCGATAAATACGATATAAAAAATGAAGACAAGTCTGCACTTAAGGCAATCGCCTCGTGGATGACAAAGAATCCGGGTGCAAAGCTGTCTGTCGAAGGCCATTGCGACGACCGCGGGACAAATGAATACAACCTCGCCCTGGGCGACAGAAGGGCAAAGGCAGTGAAAGACTATCTGCTCTCCCTCGGCGTGTCTTCCTCAAAGATCGAAACGGTCAGTTACGGGGAAGAGAAACCTCTGTGCACCGAGGAGACGGAAGATTGCTGGGCTAAGAACCGCCGCGCTCATTTCGTGGTGCTTGGAAAGGTGAGCAAGTAGTGGCACGCACCTATCTTGTTTCCTTTCTGTTTCTTTTTGTCTCTGCGTGCGCATCTTCAAGTGACTTTGACATGCTCAAACGGGACATAAACGACGTCCGGCGTGATTCCTATGAGACAAAAAAAGACGTGGATCGCCTGAAGGAAAGAACGACCGGTGTTGTAAAGGAAGACTCTTTCTCTGCAGTGCGCGAAAACCAGGCGGATATCAACTCAAGGCTTACGGAAGTTTCCTCAAATCTTCGTGAATTGCAGGGGAGATTCGAAGAGTACAAATATAACACGGAAAAGACACTGAAGGAGGCAGCAGCCGAAAGGGACATAGCGCGGGCACAGATAGCCTCAATCGAGACCCAGATAAAGGCCGTTAAAGACAAACTTGCATCTGGTGAAGTGGCGGCGCAGAAGCAGCCCGAAGGCCAGAAAGCGGAGCCCGAGCAGGCGAAGACCGAGCCCGCTACAGAAGAGCATGCTAAGGAACCAGCTAATGACAAGGTGAAGACAAATGATAAAACAAAGACATATGAGGCTGCGTATCAGGCGTTCAAGGACAAAAAATACAAGGATGCCAGAGGTAAATTCGAGGGATTCCTAAAAGAATTTCCAAAAGACAAGCTGTCGGGAAACGCGCAGTTCTGGATAGGCGAATCCTATTACGCAGAGAAGGACTACGAAAGCGCAATCCTTGCCTATGAAACGCTTCTGAAGAAATACCCTGAAAGTGACAAGACAAGCGGAGCGCTTTTGAAGCAGGGGCTCTCCTTCATCGAGATAGGGGACAAGAAAACAGGCAAGACAATCCTGGCGAGACTTCTGGAGAAATACCCCAATTCAAAGGAGGCGCCGTTAGCCAAAAAGAAGATCGCAGAACTGGAGAAAAAACCCGCCGGGAAGAATGGGAAGAAAAGGTGACCGGACTGAAGGACACTTTCTTCAGGGTTATAGATTACCTCAGGGTTTCTGTTACGGACCGCTGCAATCTGCGGTGCCTGTATTGCATGCCGCCCGAAGGGGTCGTTCCTTCCGAGCACAAGGAAATTCTCAGCTATGAAGAGATAGTCAGGATAATAGAAATAGGAGCCGGACTTGGGGTCAGAAAGGTCCGCCTTACAGGCGGAGAACCGCTGACGAGAAAGAATATTTCATTTCTTATATCCTCAATAAAGAAGATCCGTGGGATCGAAGACCTCAGCCTCACGACAAACGGTATTTTGCTTGAAAAATACGCGGCAGAGATGGCCTCAGCCGGTCTCGACAGGGTAAATGTAAGCATCGATTCTTTCGATCCTGTAAGGTATGAAAAGATTACCAGAGGCGGCTCCCTTGAGGCTGTTTTGCGAGGGATTTCGGAGGCTGAAAAGGCCGGTCTCAGGCCCATTAAAATCAATATGGTGCCTATTCGTGGAGTAAATGACGACGAGGTGATCGAATTCGCCAGTCTTACTTTCAACTCGGACCATCATGTCAGATTTATAGAGTTTATGCCTTCTGGCAATAATGATTACTGGAGTTCCGATAAGTACATTACGACCGACGAACTGAAAAAGACGATAGAGACTATTGCGCCTCTTACGCCCGTTCATATGAGAAAAGAAGGGCCTTCCCGGTATTTCAGACTGAAAGGTGCCAGGGGCGTCATCGGGTTCATCAGCGCCCTTACGCACCATTTCTGCAAGGAGTGTAACCGCCTAAGGTTAACATCAGACGGAAAACTGAGACCCTGTCTTTTCTCTGAAACTGAAATCGATCTTAAGGCAGCCATCAGAAGCGGGGAACCGGATTCAGAGATAGAGCGCCTCCTGAGGTTGTCCATAGAGATAAAGCCTGAGGGTCACAATATTAGTAACATTGCCGCACTGAAGGGCCCCGAAGCCCTCGGAACCGGCAGAAGAAGGCCGATGTCTAAGATAGGCGGATGAGCAAACTTACCCACTTTGATACCCGGGGGAGGGCCCGGATGGTTGATGTGTCCGAAAAGCCGCCGACTGCAAGAGAGGCGGTTGCCAGAGGCACCGTATCGATGAAGAAGACCACCCTGAGACTGATACAGGAGGGCCGGATGTCCAAGGGCGATGTACTTGGGGTCGCGCGCATCGCAGGTATCATGGCTGCTAAAAAGACCCCTGGGATCGTACCGCTATGCCATCCCCTGAATATAACCTCCGTTGAGGTCGCATTCGAATACGGCAAAAAAGGTGACCGAATACATATAGAGTCAAGGGTCAGGGTCAATGGGCAGACTGGTGTGGAGATGGAAGCCCTCACTGCTGTTGCCGCTGCCGCCCTGACAATATATGACATGTGCAAGGCAGTCGACAGGGAGATAGTGATTTCCGATATCCTGCTTATTGAGAAACGCGGCGGGAAGAGCGGCACATTCAAAAGATGATTCCAGCCCGGGGCCCGGGTTGATCGCCGAGATGACCGAAAAAGACCTTGACAACTTAAGAGACCTCTTTTCAGGATATGTCAAATCTTTTTATCTGTCGGATCCCAAGGAACAGATGAATCTCACGCTCAAAGAAGAGCATACCTCCTCGGTCTGTGAAACTATCAGGTTACTTGCAGAGAGGCTTTCGCTCGGGCCTGAAAAAGTCCTGCTGGCCGAAGCAATCGGACTTTTTCATGACATCGGGAGGTTCCCACAATATGCCCGCTACAAGACATTTCGTGACAGCATATCCGTAAACCACGGGAAGCTGGGGGCAGACATCCTGATTGAGGAAAGGTTCCTGGGAGGAATAGGTCGGGAAGAAAGCCGTACCGTCATAAACGCAGTCAGGTTTCATAACGCCTTTCTGGAGCCTCGGATGGATTATTCTGAAGACCTTTTCTTTCTGCGTTTGATCCGCGACGCTGACAAGCTTGATATCTGGCGGATCTTCCTGGACTTCTTTCAGGCGGACGAAAACGACAGGCCGATGGGAGCGGTACTGGGACTCCCCGACACAGCCTGCTATTCAACCGAAGTGCTCTCGTCGATCCAGGAGAGCAAGGTCGTATCACACGGGCTCCTTAAGAATCTAAATGATTTTAAGCTGCTCCTGACCTCGTGGGTCTTTGACCTTAACTTCCAGCCCTCTTTCGAGTTGGTTAAGGAGAAAGGGTATATTGAAAAATTCTTTGCGCTTCTTCCCCGAACAGACGATATCCTGAAGGCGTCAAACCTTATTAATGATTTTGTCAGCGGCAAGGCAAAGGCATTTTGCCAAGCATTTCCGGGCAGCAAAGTATGACAAACCTGGCGCCACTGATTCCGGTCGGTCTGTACCTTATGGGACTTTACAGGACTGCCTTCGTGTATGCCGGCTTTATAGTGCAGGCGGGGTACATGTTATTCAGGGGAATGCAACTGGGGAGACTTCCGATAATCGGTCCGCACGATACGCTTTATTTCCTTTCTGCATCGACAGTGCTTTTTGGCCTGCCCATGACTTTGGGGCTCAGCAGCAGGCGAAGACATCTAATCCCCATAGTGGGCATGGCTGTATTTTTCGCCCTCATCTCGCTTTTTTATCCGCCGCACAATACGCCGCTGCCTCCTGTGTTGAAAACCTTCTGGTTTGAATCGCATGTCACACTGTCTTTTTTCTCTTACGCGCTTTTCGGCATTGCCGCGGCATTAGGCATGACTTTCATTTTGTTCAAAGGTTACGAAGAAAATACGGGCGGAACGGCACAGAAATCTGTTGACAATATCGAAGTGCTTCAGTACAAGGCAATACTCGTAGGCTACTTTCTCTTCTCCGCGGCAATGGTATTTGGGGGCATATGGGCCTATCTGGCATGGGGCACTTACTGGCTCTGGACACCTAAGGAGCTATGGACAGTGATCCTATGGTTATTTTACAGTCTTTATCTGCATGCGCGATTGAGAAGGTGGTGGTCAGGGAAGCCCTCTGCCGTGCTTGGCATCGTCGGCTTCGTTATTGTGATGTTTACCTATCTGGGCGTAAGTTTGCTTATGAAAAGTTCACATACATTCTGAGACAAAATAATGGGTATGGGAAAGAAGATCCTCGACTTTTTCCTTTCTTTGAGGACCGCTCTATGGCTGCTTTTCGTGCTATTGTGCATTATTCTCTATGGTTCGTTCATCATGCCTCTGAAGGAGGAGTTCCAAACACTGCACGTAATGCCTCTTTTTCAGTGGATGGCGGATAACCCTTTAGGGTCTGTCTGGTGGTTGTGGGCAGCGGTGGGGGTTCTGTCGCTCCTTACCGCAAATACGCTTGTTTGCAGCATTGAGTCCGTTATGAAGAAAACAGGGGCCAGGAATATGCTCCTGACCCTTTCTCCGCAGGTAATTCATATCGGCTTTCTTTTTGTCCTTCTTGCCCATCTTTTTAGTTCCTATGGAAGTTTCAAAGAAACCGGCTTTGTGGCAAGAGGAACCACAGTCCCGCTTTCTGACGGCACATCAGTACTTTTTGAAGAGATCAAGGCTGATATTGATTCCTCAGGCTATGTCGGTGACTGGTCCGCCGGGATAAGCTATCTGAGGGAAGGAGTCCGTTTTAAGAGTGATATCATAAGACCAAACAGCCCGTCTTTCCATGGAGGGTATGGCATTTATATTAAGACAGTCAGGTTTCAGCCCTTGCCGGTGGCTCTCATAGAAGTAAGCCGAGACCCCGGAGCGATGTGGGCGCTTATCGGTGGTATACTTTTCTTATCCGGAATGACAACGCTGCTTGCTTTGAAAATAAAAAAGGAGCAATGACAGGCGGCGCATAAGTGAGGTGTGAATATGTCTGTCTTTGTCGTCCACGAGCACCACGCAAAACGACTCCACTTCGACCTGCGGATTGAGATGGACGGAGTTCTTAAGTCATGGGCAGTACCAAAAGGCCCTTCAATGAACCCGGCTGACAAGAGGCTTGCTGTGTTGGTCGACGACCATCCACTTGACTACGCCGGCTTCGAAGGCAAAATCCCTGAGGGGAATTATGGAGCAGGAGATGTCTTTATATGGGACAAAGGCACCTGCGTCATTAAGGGCGGAAACATTACGTCCGGGAAACTGGAGGTTGTCTTTAAGGGTAGGAAGCTAAACGGCATGTTCGTCCTCACCAGGATGTCCGGCAAAGATAAAGACTGGCTCCTCATCAAAAAAACCGACGAATTCGCAGACAGAAATTTTCTTATTAAGACCGTAAAGACTTAGCGAAGACCATACGCATTTTTTCGTCATCTTTATCCCCGAAAATATCCGTATCAAAGATTAAAAGCTGGTGAAATCGGCTGCTTTTGCAAGCCGCTTCATTTCTTGACAAATTTTCTTTTATATCCCTATAGTAGATACGTATGACACCGGTATCTGAGCTTTATGAGCTCGGCACGAAACTTTTCAATGAAGGGAAACTTGACGAAGCAGAGCCGCTTTTGCGGGAGGTGATCGCCCTTAATCCGGAATATGCTGATGTTCATAACAAAATTGGGATAATCTATAGCATGAAAGGCGAACTCAAAAAGGCTTCAGCACATTTTGAGAGGGCCGTTCAGATCAATCCAAAATATACGGAGGCATCGCTAAACCTGGCAATTACATATAATGACCTGGGCGATTTTAAAAGAGCAGAGGAAGTTTTCACGACAGCTGCTCAGATCGCCCGACCCGACCCCCATGCCCTTGAGCCTTTTATAGCCGGAAAGCTTGCTAACGAGCATTACAAGCTGGGCAACAAGTATCTTGAGCTCAATATGAACGACGAGGCTATTACAGAATACAAAAAGGCCCTGAAACTGTATCCTAAACTTCCCGACGGGCATACAAAACTGGGTGTAGCGCTAAGGAATAAAGGGCTGACTGAGGAGGCAATCGTTCATTTCATAGACGCAAAGACGATCAATCCTGCGTATGGGCCGGCTTGGGTCCAGCTCGGGCTCACTTACTACATGCAGGGGCTTACAGGACTTGCATTTGAGGAATGGGAAAAAGCCCTGCAGGACAACCCCTCCCTGAAAGAAGCTGAAAACTACATCAGGCTGCTGAAAAAAGAGGAAAAACAGTAAAAAGTGTCCCTTCTAGACGTGAGGGATCTCCACATTTATTTCGGATCGGCATCCAATGCCGTCGAGGTGGTATCAGGTCTGAATTTCTCTATCGGAGAATCGGAGATATTCGGACTGGCAGGTGAAAGCGGGTGCGGCAAAAGCATCACCGCCCTCTCTATCATGGGGATACTGCCTCGCAGCGCTTTTGCAAAGGGGCAGATTTTTTTTGATGGAAGGGATCTTCTTAAACTCGACGAGGAATCCAAAAGGCATCTGAGAGGAAACAAGATGTCCATGGTATTTCAGGAACCTATGACATCACTTAATCCGGTCCTCACAATAGGGTATCAGATCGCAGAAGTCTTAGTTACACATCGCGGAATGTCGATGAAAGACGCTTCTGACAGGGCCATAGAGCTTCTCCGCTCTGTGAAGATCCCCTCTCCGGAGGTAAGGATAAAAGAGTATCCACACCAGATGTCAGGCGGGATGAGGCAGCGGGTCATGATAGCCATGGCCATCGCGTGCAATCCCTCACTTCTTATTGCGGACGAGCCCACAACAGCACTCGATGTGACTATTCAGGCTCAGATCCTCGAACTGGTGCAAAACCTCAGAGAAGAGCACAAGATGTCGATACTTTTCATCACACATGACCTCGGTATAATCGCTGAAAACGCTTCGCGGGTCGCCATCATGTATGCCGGCAAACTCGTCGAGCTCGCCCAAACCTCCGAGATGTTCAGCAATCCCAGGCATCCTTATACAATAGGGCTTCTTGAATCAATACCAAAGGGCAAGGGGATACCGTTAAAGCCCATCTCCGGGAATGTCCCGGGTCCTGAGGATTTTCCAAAGGGGTGCCGTTACATAGACAGATGCTCAATGAAAACAGGCTCTTGTAGAGGTGAGGAAACTCCATTCATAGAGGTTTCTGAGGGACATTTTGTACGGTGCGGGCTGACATGAAAAAAGTGCTTGGGAAAATGCATGGAACTTATCAGGGCTGACTCTTTAAGAAAACATTTTGAAATGAGGAAGGCATTCGCCTCTGACCACAGCATCCTTAAGGCAGTCGACGGCGTGAATTTTTCCATATACAAGGACAGCATTTTTGCCATGGTAGGGGAAAGCGGATGTGGGAAATCGACTGTAGCAAGGCTCGTTCTCAGGCTGTTGGAGCCCACATCAGGCTCAGTATTTTTCAAAGGGCAGGACGTATTCGCCATAAAGGGTAAGGAGATAAAAAACTTCAGAAAATCGGTCCAGATCATTTTTCAGGACCCTTTTGCATCTTTGAACCCAAGAAGAACAGTTTACGATACGGTCTCAGAACCTCTTGTGATCCATGGACTGATGCCCCGGCAGAAAATGAAGGATGCTGTCGTAGAAATCATCGGGCAGGTCGGACTCGGACCCGAGCTGCTCGACCGGTATCCTCACGAGTTCAGCGGTGGCCAGCGGCAGAGGATATGCATCGCACGGGCGCTTGCAGTGTCTCCCGAGGTAATTGTTGCTGATGAGCCTCTCTCAGCCCTGGATGTCTCCATACAGGCCCAGATAATCAATCTTCTTATAGAGCTTAAAAAGAAGACGAAGATATCTTTCCTTTTCATAAGCCACGATCTCAGGGTAGTTCAGTACTTCAGCGACGAAGTCGGTGTGATGTATCTCGGAAAGATAGTCGAACAGGTTAAGACAGAAGAACTCTTCGATAAGCCTTTCCATCCATACAGCGCGGTACTGCTTGCCTCGGCTCCAAAAATCGTGACCAAAGAAGAAAAAAAAATTGAAAGGGTAGTCCTTAAGGGCGAAGTGCCAAGTCCGATACATATACCCCCGGGATGTCCCTTCCACCCCAGGTGCCCGAAACGTTTCGAACCTTGTGACAAAATAGTGCCTGAACTGAAAATGAGCCAAGGGAGACTCGTTTCCTGCCATCTGTGGAACCCTTATGAGTAACGGAAGAGCGACGACAACGTGATAAATATCAAAGAAACATTACGCGATCTGCAGGATTTCTATTCCTTGTCGTTTAGCGGCCTTCTGGGCATAGGCCGCAGGCCCTTTTATTTCAAGGACATGCTCCTTCAAATGGATTACGCAGGGGCCGGCTCTCTCCTGATAGTCTTTATCGTGGACCTCTTCGTCGGTATGGCCCTCTCCCTTCAGCTTTCTGCGGAGCTCTCAAGGCTGGGGCTGAAGATGTACATAGGCATGATCGTCGGCATATCCGTAGTGAGGGAACTCGGACCTGTAGTGACCGCCGTCGTGTTTACGGGCCGCGTCGGAGCCGGAATGGCCTCTGAACTTGGGTCGATGGCCTTAGGTAATCAGGTGGATATGATAAGAGTCTTTGGGTTCGATCCGGTAAAAAAACTCGTGACACCAAGGATCCTGAGTTCACTTATAATGCTGCCAGCGCTGACCATAATCGGGGTTGCAGTCTCTTTACTTGGAGGCTACTACATAGCCGTATTCGTCAGTCATCAGAGCGGATCGTTCTACTGGAGTTCCATAAGAAACATACTGACTATCGAAAATGTGCTTGCAGGCGCGATAAAACCCTTTGTCTTTGGATACCTGATAGCCTGTATATGCTGCTATACCGGTCTTTCCACTAAAGGGGGATCTATTGGGCTGAGGAAATCGACGACAAAGGCAGTTGTTCTGTCAATCGTGACAATTATAATATCGGACTTTCTTCTTACGAGGCTGCTTTTGCACGTCCTGGGGTTCTCGGTATGATAGAATTTAGGCAGGTCCATTTTTCCTACAACTCACGGGAGATCCTGAAAGATGTTAATTTTTCGGTCGGGTTCCACGAACGCATGGCTGTTTTAGGCGGCAGCGGCGAGGGAAAGACAACGATTCTCAAACTTATTTTGGGACTTATCCGGCCCGATGGGGGAAAGATATTTGTCGATGGCGAAGACATAACGGTCAAACAGGAAAGCGAACTCCGGGACATAAGGATGAAGTTCAATATGGTATTCCAGGACGGTGCCCTTTTCGATTCACTGAATGTGAAAGAAAACGTCGCGTTCTGCCTTCGCGAGTATACGAACCTCTCAGAAGACGCTATCGATAAGAAAGTCAGGCGTATTCTCCACACTGTGGGGGTCGAACATGCGTTGGAACTAATGCCTGAGGAGTTAAGCGGCGGCATGCACCGGCGGGTTTCCCTGGCCCGCTCTCTCGCTCTTGCCACACCCCTGATGTTTCTTTATGACGAACCCACAACCGGACTGGACCCGCTGAATGCGGACAACATATGCAGGCTTATAGCGGACCTTTCCAGGGAGGGGAAGGGGTTTATTATGGTCACCCACAAGGTAAGCGACGCCTTGAAGGTCGCTGACAGGTTCGTGTTCCTAAGGGACGGCAGACTGCTTTTCGACGGAAACAGTCACGAGCTGCTCAATACCACTTACACAGACTTAAAGGCTTTCGTCGGAGAGGTGGTTCCCCGGGATTCTTCACATGCCCGATGACACAGACACCAGGAGGAATTTATGTTTGATTTAAAGAAACAGGTCCGGTGGGCTCAGATAAAGACAGGAATTATCCTGACCGTTGCCCTCGGAATCCTTCTAACAAGCGTTTTTTTTGCCGGGAGCATTGAGCGGATTCTCCATCCAAAGGTCATGATAAACGCTGCCATATCAGACGTTAAAGGCTTAAAGAAAGGCGCCCCTGTCTGGGTCTATGGGATCGAAGAGGGGAATGTTGAAGATATCAGTCTTCATACAAAATACGGGACGATCGTGACCATCTCGATATACAAAAAAGTCCTTGGTTTCTTAAGGAAGGACTCCTCTGCAAGTGTCATGACGATGGGGCTCCTCGGTGATAAATATATTGAGCTGAACCCCGGCACTCCGGAGTTTCCTCCCCTTAAAGCAGGCGAGATGATCCGCGGAGCAGCGCAGATCGATCTGAAGGACGTGATGGCGGCGAGCGGTCAGTCCGTCCAGAAAATAAATGAATTCATGGAAAAGATGGGAAAACTCACAGACAAGCTCGAAAAAAGTAAAGGGACCCTTTCACAATTTATCGAAGACCCTGCCCTTTACAACAACCTGAAGGAATCCTCCAGGTATTTCTCCCTCATCGCCAGGGACATTAGTGAAGGACGGGGAACGATGGGGATGCTCATTAAAAACCCCTCGCTTTACGATAGACTTGCCTCTGCCTCAAAATCCCTGGAAGACTTCAGCCAGAGACTTGAAAAGGGCTCAGGAACTTTGAACAAGCTGATAGAAGACGATCTCCTTTACAAGCGTCTTCTGGGAGCGGCATCTTCGCTCGAAGACCTGGGCAATAAGCTAAATAGCCCTTCGGGGACGCTGCATAAACTGATTGAGGACCCTGAGCTTTACGACAACCTTGCAAGGACTTCACATCACATCTCCTCGATTCTTGAAAAGATTGATAAGGGCGAAGGCGCGGCGGGGGCACTCATAGGTGACAAGGAGATGGCCAATGACATCAAACAGACTGTGGCTGAACTTAGGGCGTTGATGGAGGACATGAAGGCGAGGCCGTACCAATATTTCAAGTTTAGCGTATTTTAGCGGCACTCGTTCTTTTAAGGTACAAGATTCTCATACAGATGACTTGCAAATAGTCCTCTATTAAACGGTACTCCATCTACTTGGCCAGGCCAGACTTGATTATTTCCACCTTGATCCATGTTTTATCAGGGTCATATTTTGTGATCGCCCTTGCGATCTCTTCCGTTTGCGGCCCCAGATTCTTCTCATAGACTATACCCCTTTGGTTTACCATAAAGGTCATGACACCCGAAACACCATACCTCGCAGGGTATGCCACGAGCGCGAATCCCCCGGTCATCTTTCCGTTGTTTACATAATCATTTTCGCCACCCGAAGCATTTGGTCCCTGGCCTTTCAGAATCTTAAAGTAGTATCCGTGGTATGGTACTGGCTTTTCATGTTTTTTGACAGGATAGCCCTCTTCGGAGGCATGGGCGATCACAGGGCCCATCGGGCTCATTTCCTCCCCGGGTGCGGCATCCCAGTAAAGGCCATCTTTCTTGCCCTTGTTGCTCAGAAAGTGCTGGGCGAACTGAAGCACCCCATCACCGTCGCGGTCCTTGGCGGCATACTCTCGTTGCGCGGTCACATAGGTCAGACAAATTCGAATCGTATTTAATTCATTTCTACCGATTCTTCGATTCAGCACCTCTTCCCTTCCCTCTTTGGTCGAAAAAATCCATTGCTTGCCAGACTTCACTATGGGCACGGCGAAAGGCCACTTGTCTTTTCCGATGACCACGAGCACCGTCTTATTATCTAATTTCGAAAACTTGACCGCTTCTCCCGCCGCCTTTACGAAACGCTCGCGTGCCCTCTCATCGGCAACCACATCTCCTGAAGATATGATATCCTTGCCTTCGGGACCGAAAATAGCCAGCAGTGCCGTAGTATCATTGTCCCGGGTCGCCTCGACCAGTGCGTTAAATGCTTGCCGGGGAGAGTTGAACATCTTATGCTTTATATCTTGAGCATAGGCAATAGTTCCGAATGTAGCGATAGCAATAACTCCGATTATGAGACCCGCCAAAATACGACAGGAACACAAAATGTTTTTTGAACTACCTTTATCTCTAGGCATCATTCATTCCTCCATCTTTTGATGAACTAAATTCATCGTCTGGGCTTATGGTCAAAAGCAGCAGCCTGTTCCAGGATGAATAGTCCCGTCAGCGACGCCCACCGCCGCCGTGGAACCCGCCACCTCCGCTACGGAATCCTCCACCTCCCCCGCGGGAACTCCCAGCCCCTGCTCCTGCGCCACGCGTACCTGTCCCGCTAACGGCACCTCTGCCGCTGGGTTGGCCGGCATTTGTGCGGCTTTGGAATCCGCGATCGCTTGAAGAACGCTCAATTCCCCTGTTAACGGAACGATCAAAGACGCTTGACCTGGTGCCTACAGAAGATCTTGGGGCACCATACCCCCTATATTCTCCGCCCGTCGTCGTTGTCCCGGTGGAGACCTGACCAGACGGCGCACGGCGAGGAGTATTGACAATTGACCTCGCCCCGCTCTGGGTGGAAGGACTGGACCATACCGAGCGTCCTTTGCCAGGTAATGTCCCGCCCAGGAATCTGTTGGTAGGGTCGATGCGCGATATCTTGCCTGTTTGCGGATCTCTGTAATGGTTGCTCACAAATCCCCTGTGTCCGCTATCATGGTCCCCGCGGCCGCGATCATGTCCGCGGTCGTGTCCACCATGGTCATGCCCGTCAAAGTCTGCCAGGACAAAGAAACCAGGGAACCAATAATTCCACCACCAAAACGGATATGGCACCCACGTATAAAGGTATGCATAATCAGGAGGCGGGGCGTAGTAAGTAACCACCGGAGGTCCTTCGCTGGAATAATAATCGTTCATAAATGTCGAGTCGGAATACTCCACGCCGGACGTATCACCAACATCACGACCTGAGGCATCCATTTGCACATCCAGGTTATACTCGGTTATAGCGTCTTGAAATGCGCTTAATGCCGCTTCTTCAGCCATAGCCAGTCTTCCTGCTTTGGCCGCTTCACTCACTGCCGTCTGCAATTCTCCAACAATATCAGGGGTTATGGGGTAATCGGCGATCCACCCGTTTCGGGGGGCTATCCCGACCGCGCTCAATTCGCTCTCTGCTTCGGATTCGTTGGTCGAAGCCCCAAGCTTGAGCGAATCGGCCAGTTTCATAGCAAAATCGCCTTCGCGAACCAGAGGCTGTGAAAGTGGAGGACTTATTGACGTCTGGTCAGTCTGCGCATTCGCAGGAGACAACATCAGTATGAGAGTCATCAAGACAGCAAGAACGACAAGTAAGTTCTTCATATTAACTCCTCAATGCCGACCAAATTCAGTTCTCATTTAAGCCGGCGAAAAATCCATGCTCACCAAAATCTTCTGCTCTATAAATATAGTTTACCTCTAAAGATATCCTTTGGGGTGATAGGGGTAACGAAAGAATGGTGGATGGGGTCGGGGAAGGCTGGGACATCTGTGGCGAGCCAACTCATTGACAGAACAAATATCTTGTGATAGGAGTAAGGAAAGATGCCATTATGATGAAGGGCGTCATTGCAATGTGTTTGAAAGATCTGGTTGTCAATAAATTCGGCGCGGATAAGTGGGCTGAATGCCTTAAGAATATTGGAGAGGCTCAGGATACCCCGATTCTTGCAACCAGCGACATGCATGATGAGGTCGTGATGAAGATGTTTCAGACTGCATGCAAGACGCTCGGCATCTCTTTGCAGCAGATTGCCGACTCATTCGGCGAATACTGGGTGTGCAATTTCTCACAGAAAATTTATGGAACCTTTTATAGAAAATACGGGAATGCGAAAGAATTCCTCCTCGCGATGGACAGAGTGCATGTGGATATGACAACATCGCTGAAAGACTCAACCCCGCCCCGCTTCGATTATAAGTGGAAGGACAAAAGGACACGCTGAGGGAAGAGATCGTATGGCGCAAAAAGCAGAGGAGGAGCGTGAAAAACTGACCAGCCAGCTCCAACAGGCTCTAGCCGAAGTGAAGACGCTGAGCGGCCTGCTTCCCACATGTGCCTCGTGCAAGAATATACGCGACGATAAGGGCAACTGGAACCAGATGGAGGTCTATATCCGCGACCATTCCCAGGCCGAGTTCAGCCACGGCATCTGCCCTGACTGTGCAAAAAAACTCTATGCCGAGAATTCTAAGGACACCGAAGGCGGCAAATAAATATGTCTTTTCCGCAGGGCCCGGCTAACCGTTAACCTTTGGTGTGACGCCCGGTCACCTTGACGCATTCGGGGAGCAAACGACGAGACCGTCCTGCGCAGTTCACCATTGCCGTTCTAATATCCAAAACCACCCTGCACTAAACGCCCACTCGCCTCCGAATCACCCTGCTTCAGATGGCCACCCCGAACGCATTGTTGAAATCATCGACTATCTTCAGAAAATCAGCAGGAAGGGCGCCCCGCACCTTTTCGACGATGAAGCGGGGAATGTGTTTATAGTAAGCTTGCGCTATGCCACCTGTTATGCAGGCGATAGTATCGCTGTCGCCACCAAGTGAAACAGCTTTTCTGACCGCGTCCTCATAATCCCGTGATTCTAAAAAGGCGATAATCGCCTCCGGCACCGAGCCTTGGCAGGTCGCGTCGAAGCTGTAGCCCGGCCTAATATCATCCAGCCTTTTGTGCAGATCGTATCCAAATCGGTCCTTTATAAAAATCTGAATTTCCTCTTTATTTTTCCCTTCACGGGCGAGAAAAATCGCTGAGGCGACTGCCTGAGCACCCTTTATCCCTTCAACATGGTTGTGAGTGACCTTGGCGCTCTTCTTTGCTTCATCAATGACAGCCTCAAGTTTGGAAGACGCAAACCCCACCGGGCTGACCCTCATCGCAGAGCCGTTGCCATAGCTGTTATAGGGCTGCGGATTGCGGGAGAAAAGCCACTTCCTGAAAAGACCTCCATACCCGGCATCGGGATATCTCCGGCCGTACTCCCTGAAAACTTCCGAATATTCCCTTCCGCTCAGGAGGCAGTCAGCAACAGCGACAGTCATGACAGTGTCGTCGGTAAACCGGCAACGAGGATCAAAAAAATCGAAATCCGTTGTCTTTACATTTTCCCATTCGTAGACAGAACCGATGATGTCGCCTGCTATAGCGCCTATCATGACTATTCTTTCTTTACGTCTTTCTGGACACAAGCCGGGCTATTGCCTTCGGCGGTGCACCAATGATCCCTTCGTAGGTATATATCACCTCCCAGTCCTGAAACCATGAAAGAAGCTCGCCGGCTTTAAGGAGGTGATCAGGGTTTTTCGGTTTTCCGAATCGGGCCTGTTCCGTTGTGAACGTCTCATATATAAGAATTCCGCCTTGTTTCAGAGACTTCGAGATGCATGGGATAAGGGGGCGGTGGAGATACCGAAAGACAAGGACCGCGCTGAAGATACGACCCTCCAGAGGATTGACGCCTTCCTGTTCTAAGTTCACCTGCCAGAATTGTATGGACATGCCGGCGGCCGGCGCGTTCAACCTCGCCTGACTGAGGGCCTCCTCCGACCGATCCGCCAGAACGACTGAAAAGCCCTTTGATGCGAGGAATATCCCGTTATGTCCGTCGCCGCAGGCAAGATCAAGGACCGGAGAATCGTTCAGATCATCTGAGAAGAGATATGAATATCGGGTAAGAAGTTCATCTGGACCGGACTCTCTTCTGAAGTCAGTCATGGAAATTACTTTATTTATTGACTTGGACTATCGCCACCTTATTTTTGCCGCTACAGGCTAGATAAAGATTTCCCCCTGGGGTCGCTACTATATTCCGGACCACCCCGCCTCCGGAGGGAATTTTCCAACTCAAAAATGATTCCACCGGGGGGTCGAATCTTACGATAGTATTGGGCATGATACCCGATTCACTGTACCAGACCCTACCGTCAGGAGTAATTGCGATACCATAAGGTTTGGACGCCGAGCCGCCAGGTGAGTCCCATTCAATTACTTTGCCGTCAGAGGGGTTGAAGCGGCCAAGTTTTCCGCTCGTGTAGTCGGAAAAATAGATAATGTCATCGGCTGTTATCGCCAGACGCCGTGGCCGGGCATTCACGGGAAGTCGATATTCCCTAATACTCAGTGTATCCGGATCTATGCTGGCAAGCTTGTTTGAGCCCAATTCACAAAAAAAAGGAATGCCTTTTGAATTCACTGCAATTCCATAGGGCAGTGAATTAGGCGTGGGTGAAGATCTGACCATTACCTCTCCGGTTTTGGGGTTGAGCCGGCCCACCACATTGCCTTGCTGCACGGTGAACCAGAGCATCCCTTTCGCGTCAAAAACAGGGGTGTGGGGGTCACGTGCTGCCGCCGGAAGTTTGTACGATGTTACCTTGCCGGTCTCCGGATCCAGTCGGCCAATATAACCTTTGAAATTTGCGGTAAACCAGATATTGCCTTCTTTATCTGCCACGAGTCCGTGGGGTCCCGACGCTGGGAGTTCTAATCGATATTCCTTGATTTCACCGGTTTTGGGATTGAGCCTCCCTAATGTATTCGACCCCATGCCCGTGTACCAAAGAGAGCCATCGGGTCCCAAGGCCGGATCATGAGGAAAGGAATTCGGTTTGGGGAGTGTATATTCTTTGATGCTGACAGAAATAGTGTCGGCAGCGAACAAAAAAGCGGGCAATGCGACGAGGATAAATATGTTCAAAAGAGATTTGACTTTCATGAGCGTCTCCTGGCCCTTTTTTTGCCGGCCTATGATTGAAGTATACAGTGCCTTGGCGAGACGCGCAATAGGCCCTCATATCGATATATCATGGCAAGTTGGGATGAGTATCCCTCTTTAGAGCGGATGTGATTATGTGAGGGTTTTCAGATGGAGCAGGTGCGGAGATTTTCAGCAAAGAAACCTGAGGCCGCAGGGAGATATCAATGACGCTTGTCAGCTATAAGGCAGGTCTATTCCCTGCAATCTGCGGCCAATATTGATCAGCCAACCGGATATACTTCTGCATATCTTTCTCCCATAATTTCTGCACATCTTTGTTTAGATTGAGATATAACTTACCTTCAAAGACCGTCCATGCTCTGGGTTCAATGTCGGCAATTTTGCCCTGACTCACCGCATAGGCGCAGTAGCCTCCGTACTTCGGGGAGTATTTTCCGGGATCCTTGCTGTAGGCGTCCCGATTCTCAGCGCTGGCAAACCTCCACCTCGCTCCCCGCCAGACGTATTCGAATTCAGACAGTCCCTTCACCGGCCTCCTTTCAGTAAAGTAGGCCACAGGATCGTACGCTTTTATAGCAACCCCTCTTTAGTTACATTGACCGGAGATATGGATGAGGTTTTTGTGCAGCACAAGAATGCCAGCACAACGGAAATCATTGCAAGAAGCCATTTTGATCGGAAGTTCTGAAACAAGTTGTTAATGGACCCTCCTTTGGTTGGTGATAATTATATCCTTGGCGAACCAGTCATGCAATTGATGCGTTTCGGCCGCCCTGAGATAGTTACGCGTCGTCTAATGCTAAGCGCTATCTGTTACTCGACTAAATGCTCACCGCGCATTATGAGACGAGAGCTTTCGCTTGAAAGCCTCGCCGCTGGTAAGACATCGATAAATTCTGTTTCGGAGAAGAACAGAAACCGGCAGGGAGGATATTATTAACGATACCTGCCTGAAAAAGGCACGGCCAACATCCAGGGTAAAGTCAACCACTTCCGTTCCCTGAAATTGGCAAGACCGATCGTTATTCGGTCATGCCCGGATGCCGGCTGGTCGCGGTAAGTGCCAAAAAGGCGGTCCCACCAGGGAAGGTTGAACCCAAAATTGCTATCCGTTTCCTTTATTATCACAGAATGGTGCACGCGATGCATATCTGGAGTGACAATGAATATCCTCAATATCCGGTCGAGCTGCCTATTCGTGAGGACATTACTGTGGTTGAACATCGATGTTGCGTTCAACAATACCTCGAAGGCCAGGACAGACCAGGCTGGCGCTCCAAGTATGATCACCACAGACGACTTGACGCCCATCGAAAGAATAATCTCGATCGGATGGAATCTCGCACCAGTTGTGACATCGATGTCGAGGTCGGTATGGTGCATTCTGTGGAGACGCCAGAAGAATGGGACTTTGTGAAAAAGAAAATGCTGGATGTATATCGTGAGATCGAGTGCCACGATCACTATTACCCCAGTCCACCACGAGGACATTACTGCATAGTTGAAGGCGCCCCAGCCTCTTTCCTTGCTGAGAAGTGCCACTCCGACAGCTGAAATTGGAAAAAGCCATCGAACCAGTGCGCTGTTTATGAATGAGATCACTATGTTATTAAGCCACCTGATGCCCTTAGGACTGGTCAGAATCCGACGGGGAGCAATCACTTCCCAGGCCGCCATACAAGCAAAAACAGCCAGGAAAAAAAACAGCCGGATAGATACCTCATTATCGATGGTGAATACGTTCATGACAATGTCTCATTTCTACTATTATAGTCTGTTTCTTTTGGGAGGCTAGAAAATCTCGGAATGAGAGAAAGCGACGACCTTGGTGAGAATTGGGGCTAAGGCGGTGATTTGTCGGATTATTCGCTAAAGCAGTTTTTCGATCTTCTTTTTTATCTCCTGATCGGTCCAGTCGTACTCCCCGAAAAATTTCTCAACGATAACCCCGTTTTTATCGATCAGAAAAGTCGTCGGCATCGAAAAAACCTTGTACTGTTTAGTCACTGAGCGGTCTGCATCAAAGAGCACTCTAAGATCGAGGCTGTGTTTGCTTACAAAGTCCCTTACGTAGCTCTCGGACCTGTCCGCTGAAATAGCAACAATCTCAAGCCCGCGGCCCCTCATCTCCTTGTAGAGTTTGTTGAATACCGGCATCTCCGAGATGCAGGGAGGACACCATGTTGCCCAGAAATTCAGAAGGACGACCTTCCCCTTCAGAGACGAAAGAGTTACAGGCCGTCCGCTTAGATCTTTTAGCGAAAACTCCGGGGCCCTATTCTTATCGAGCTTTTCGATCTCTGAAGGAGAGACAGGTTTAGTATCAGTGCCGGCTTGCAATTTGGCGCCCATGGCCGACAGAAATAAAACACAAAAGACACATAAAAAAAGTTTCCTTATTCGTGACATCCCACGAGGCACCTTTCTCCAGTTATTGTTTTATTTTACAGATGCTTTGTCTAATACTCAACTTACTTAACGCTGCTTGTCACGGAAATATCTTCCCGGGATTCAGAATATTTTTAGGATCAAAGACACTCTTAATTTTCTTCATGAGGTCCAGTTCTGCAGGCGGTATCTCCATATTGATATATGCGGCCTTTGTAAGTCCAACACCGTGTTCCCCTGAGATCGTTCCGCCCAATTCAAGCGTTGCCCTGAAAATCTCCTTTACAAGTTTCAGACCCTTCTCATATTCTTCCTTATTACTTTTGTCGACCATGATGTTAACATGAATATTGCCGTCTCCTGCATGGCCGAAATTCACCATCGTAATGCCGGTCTCCCCTGAAAGTCTTCTTAAGATATTAAGCATCTCCGGTATGCTGCTTCTGGGCACAACGATGTCTTCATTTATTTTTGTAGGCTTAAGGTGATAAAGTGCCGGGGAAATGGCCCGCCTGGCATTCCATATCTTCTCTCTGGCAGCCTCGTCTTCGGCCATCGTCACCTCTCCCTGAAGCTTTCTGATAGCCCCTGATACTTTCTCTGCTTCCTTGGTTATGCTCTGAGGATGACCGTCAAGCTCGATGATGAGCAGAGCCTCTATATCCTTTGGAATGCCTGTAGGTCTGTAATTTTCGATAGCGTGTATCGTCTCGCGGTCGAGAAATTCCAGGGTTCTGGGAATTATTCCCTGGGCAAGTATATGCTTTACAGCTTCTCCTGCCCTGACCTCGTCATTAAAAAGAGCAAGAAGCGTGATCACGTCCTCAGGAAGTGGCAAGACCCTGAGTCTGACCTTTGTGACAACAGCAAGCGTGCCCTCGGACCCGACGATAAGCCGCGTCAGATCATATCCCACAACGCCTTTTGCCGTTTTCACGCCGGTGTTGATTACGCGACCGTCCGGAAGTACCGCCTCGACTCCCATCACATAATCCTTCGTCACGCCGTATTTGACAGCCCTTGGGCCCCCTGCATTTTCGGCCACATTGCCGCCGATTGTGCAAAAATTCATGCTTGCCGGGTCAGGGGGATAGAAGAGCTTCTGACGTTCGAGCTCGCGCTGAAGTCTTCCATTAATGACCCCGGGTTCGACAAGGACACTCATGTTATCCTTGTCGATCTCAAGTATCCTGTTCATCTTCTCAAGGCTGAGGACTAGCGCTCCTTTGGAAGGCACAGAACCGCCAGTCATCCCGCTTCCAGCCCCGCGGGGGATTACAGGGACATCATTGGAGTGGGCAAAGGTGAGAATCTTGACGACATCATCTGTACTTTGAGGCCAGGCGACTGCCGAAGGGGCAACCTCAAGACCCGAGGCGTCAAAACCGTAACAGAGAAGGTCTTCCTTAGCAGTGGATATTTTGCCGGGCAGCAGTTCCGCTAACTTTTTCATTAGGGATTAAATAGAAAATTACTGACCTACTGGGACTTCGGTCAGCTGCATTGAAATCACCTTAGAAACACCTGCCTCCTCCATCGTGATGCCATAAAGGTGTTGGGCAACACCCATAGTTGTCCTGTTATGGGTCACGACGATGAATTGCGTATGAGAGGAGAGATCATCAAGCATCTTTGAATACCTTTCCGTATTCGACTCATCCAAAGGAGCATCTGCCTCATCGAGGATACAAAGGGGCGTCGGCTTAATGAGAAAACTTGCAAACTGAATCGACAGAGCAGTCAGGGCTTTCTCTCCCCCGGACAGGAGATGGATATTCTGGAGTTTCTTTCCGGGCGGCTGGGCTATTATGTCTACACCCGATTCAAGTATGTTGTTTTCCTCAGTCAGGACAAGTTCGGCCCTTCCGCCGCCGAACAGGCTTCTGAAGACCTCACCGAATTTAGCATTCAACACCTCATAGGCTTCCCTCAATTTCTTCCTGGTAGTGCTGTTGATCTTGGAGATGGCCTCTTCCAGCTCGGCAATGGACTTCGTGAGGTCCTCATGCTGTTTTGTCATGAATTCATATCTTGTCATGAGTTCCTCATATTCCTCGAGCGTACCAAGGTTCACTACTCCCATCTCCTGCACCTTGTTTCTCAGCTCGGCAAGCCTCTCCTCCTCAGCGCTGCTGACCCGGGCAATTTCGATCATCTCTATCTCTGTGCCATAGTTGTTTCTCACGTTATCTGCAAGGTTTACAAGGCGCATCTTGTGCTCCGCCCTGACCACATCGAGTTCAGATATCCTGTGAGCCACGCCAGATGACTGTTGCCTGAGCGTCTTAAGCCCCTGCTCTACGGCAAAGAGGTCCTGGTTCTCAAGCTCGATCTCTTCCTTTCTTTTCGATATGTCAATCCGGATGGTGTCGGCATCGGCAACGAGTTTTCTCAGCCTCGCCTCCTGCCCAAATATTTCCTCTTCCCTCTGGGAAATACGTCCGCGGACAGACTCTTTTTCTGACTGCAGCTCCACTCTTTTCTGTTTAAGTTCTTCAAGCGTCCTCATTGAAGATTCTGTCTCGTTCTTTACGGAATCAAGTCTCTCCCTATTGGTTGTGATCAGCAGTCTGAGATCAGTGACTTCAGAGCGATACCCCTCTATTTCCGCCTTCCTGTGAGAAATACCCTCCTGAATCATAAGACTTTCCTGTTCAAATCCGGCCTTCCTCGCTTCAGCTGATCTGATCTGTTCTTCGGCAGCCGACATCGCAGCGCAGGCAGCCTCTTTCTCGCGCATTATCTCCTCGGTTTCGAGCGTCAGATAAGAGAGCTTTCTGCTCGCACGCTCTTTTTCTTCGGCGTAATTGTCCGCTGTAAGCCTAGAAAGGGATATCTCCTTTTCGATGTTATGCATTGAGATCTCGACCTCTCTCACCGCCGCTTCCCTTTGTTGGATGATCTCCTGCGAGGACTGTAACTCGTTATTCATATTTTCGATAAGGCTTTTCTTCGCCTCTTTCGTCTCCTGCAGTTCCCTTATCTCGCGCTTCCTGCGAAATATGCCTTTATCCCCGCCAAGAACCACTGCGCCTGATGGTTCGACAACCTCGCCATCGCCCGTAACAAATGTATGGGAGAGATCGGAGGCCCTTAGTTTAAAGGCGGTATCGATGTCCCTTACAATCAGCACCCCGCCGAGCAGGTTTTCAGCCACCCGGCAATACCGCTCGTCGACCTTCACAAAGTCCAGCGCCCTGCCTATTATGCCCGCAGGTACATCCCCGAAGGTAAGGTTCTGCAACCCGGAACCGGCAATAAATGCACTCTTTCCAACATCCTTCCCCTTAAGCGAGGACACGGCACGAAGAATATCTTCTGGCGAGCCGGTGATGAGAGAATCTGACTTTTCGGAAAGGGCGCTTTCTATAGCTTTTTCATACTTGGCATCCACATCCAGGATGTCTGACATAGAAGCCAGGATATTGACTTCCGCAGAAGAAGCAAGCAATTCCCTGGTTGGTGTGTCAAAGACGATCTCCTTTAGCGAGTCGAGCCTGGAATTAATAGATGCAAACTCCTCGCGCGCACCGCTAAGAGACGTAAGAAGAAGTTCGACCTTCGCCTTGACCCCCGAGAGTTCAAGAAGGAGTACCTCTTTCTTTTCCTTAAGCAGAAGAGCCTCGTTATTGCTGCCGTGAATACCGGACTCCACTTCATTAATAGACGACTCGATCCCCGTCAGCATCTTCCTTAAATCCTCGGACTCTCTCGCCGTTGCCGCCTCACGCCGCTCCAGCGACTCATGCGAGGTCTGGTGCCTGCCCAGCTCGTTTCTCAGGCCGCTCAACTGTTCGGAAACCCTGAATATCTCCCTCCTCTTGTCCTCGATCTGCTCTTCTTTTTCAGAAAGCTCTTCCTCTATCGATCTGAAGGCCTCCGATTTCTCCCTGAGCATCTCTGTATGACCCTCGATTTCAGCAGAAAGTTTCTCTGCGTTCAGCCGCAGTTCCTCGCACTTTCCGGTTATCTCGGCGCTCCTGGCCTCAATCTCTTCCTCCTGACCGGCCAGCTTCGCCCGGTATTCTCCGAGGTTGCTTATATCGTTTTTGCCGACAGCAATAGCACGTTCTATCTCGGATATCTCACGCTCCGCAGTCTGAAATTCATTCTGGACAATCTCAAGGCTCTTCTCTTTTTCAAGAAGGTTGAGCCTCCTGGATTCGGTCTTAGTCTCAGCCTCCGAGATCTCAGCGTTCATCAACGCCTCTTTTTCCCTGAGCTCATCATATTCCTGAAGTATTAAGGCCAGGGCCTCACTAATCTGCTGAAACTCGTTTCTTGCTATCTTCAGTTCTATTGCGTGCATCTCAGCCGAGAGTTTTTTATACCTTTCGGCCTTCTTGGCCAGCCTGTCAAGTATATTTATCTGTTTTTTGACTTCTGCGATAATGTCAGTTATCCTTAACAGGTTTGCCCGGGAGGATTCGAGTTTTGAGAGGGCCTCGGCCTTTCTTATCTTATACTTCATTACTCCGGCGACTTCCTCGATAATGAATCTTCTTTCAATAGGCTTCGAGTTCAGTATCTCGCCTATCCTGCCCTGCTCCAGAATCGAATAGCTCCTGAAATCAAGGCCTGTATCAAGAAATATGTCTTTGATGTCTTTCAGCCTGCATGAGGACTTGTTGATCATATATTCGCTTTCGCCGGATCTGTATAGCCGTCTCGATATGGTCAGCAATTCGCCCTGCCCTCCATTACCCTGAGCCCCCGCGCCGTTTAAGCCTGATATGACCATTGATACCTCAGCCATACCTTTCGGCTTCTTCTGAGCAGAGCCATTGAAGATGACTTCTTCCATCTTCTCGCCGCGCAGGCTCTTGGCAGACTGCTCTCCCAATACCCACCTGAAGGCATCGACGATATTACTCTTGCCGCAGCCGTTGGGACCGACTATCCCGGTGATGCCGGGGTGAAGGGCAAACGTGGTTTTGTCGGCAAACGACTTAAAGCCTATAAGTTCGATTTTTTCGATTCGCATTATTTAATAAGGAGATGAGATACCCGTTTTCAAGAGTGCTTTAGTATACCTTAAGCGCAAAAATACTGACAAGAGTTTTGGGGGCAAATTCCCTTCTCTTTTGAGCCACAAAAGCGTGCGCATTGCCACCCTCAAACATCTCAGGAAGCAAACAGATAATCAAACTGTTGCTAAATTACTAAACTCCGTATATAATATAAACAGGGTTGATGGGAAAGGATTTCACTTATGGGAAAAAATAATTTCTGGTCTCCCTATATTGCGGGCATCGGTCTTGGACTGACCCTTCTTGCTACTTTCTATATAATGGGAAAAGGGCTCGGGGCATCAAGCGCTTTTTCGATTGTCTCCGCAGTGGCCGTCGAAAAGATAAATCCGGAATTTGCAGGAAACCTCAGATATTTTTCACGCTACCTCAGTACTGCTTCACCGCTTAAGGATTGGATCGTTTTCGAGATTCTTGGCCTTTTTGCCGGTGCACTAACCGGTGCCCTGCTAAGCAGGAATTTTCAAATACGATTCGATAAAGCGCCCGGGATGGGTGGCACAACGAGGCTTTTTACAGCCTTCACGGGCGGTATCCTCATCGGATTCGCCGGCAGGCTTGCACGGGGTTGCACAAGCGGGGTGGCACTTTCGGGCGGTGCCCAACTGGCAGCGGCCGGATGGATATTTGTCATATCAATGTTTATAAGCGGCTTTCTGTTTGCCGCAATCTTCAGGAGGCTTTGGTCATGAACGCTCCACTTTATGAGTATGGTTTATTTGGCGAAAATGTCAGCCTGATCATTGCAGTAATTGTGGGGTTCTTCTTTGGTCTGTTCCTTGAAAGAGGAGGTCTTGGCAACCCTCACAAACTCACAGGCGTATTTTATCTCAGGGATTTTGCGGTGCCTAAGGCGATGTTCTCTGCCATAATCGTCGCCGCTACAGGCCTTTACATGCTTGGGGATCTTAAACTATTAGATATAAGCAAGATCTGGATAGTCCCCACCTTCTTCTGGCCGCAGATTGCGGGTGGGTTCCTCTTTGGACTGGGCTACCTCGTGGCTGGATATTGCCCTGGCACAGCCGTAGCCGGCCTTGGCAGCGGCAGGATCGATGCGTTTGTCACAATTTTGGGCATGATTGCCGGATCGCTGCTGTTTGCAGTTATTTATCCAGCGCTCGAGTTCTTCTACACCTCCTCATCAATGGGTACCGCAACTTTGCCCGGCATATTGGGAGTGAATCACTGGGTTGTGATAACACTTGTGTTAATTATGGCAGGCGTGATGTTCTATGCAATCCAACGTTTCGAAGGGAAGACAGGTCGAGGTTCCCGTCAGAAGGTCAAAAGCGAAGAGTTTCAGTACCGTTAGGGGTCAATTTTAGCCCCAAATAAACCATCTGCTTTAGCCTTCCTGTTAACTAAAATTATCCAATTGACATTCTTCCGGCGTGGGAGTATCGTTAGGCTAAGAGTACCGGACAGCCCCGGATGACTGGGGCTCACGATTGACAAGGGCAAAGGCAAATGCCGACCCGAAGGCAGCTCGCCGGAAAGGATAATCCCTCCACAGGAGGGGAGGGGTATAACGAGCCGATGACTGCCGGATCTATCGACCGGACTGCGGTAAGACCTCCGCAGTTCGGCCTTTTTTTTCTAACGGTATTACGATAGAGAGGAGGACAAGGCAATGATAACAGTTAGAAATGTCTTGCAGACCAAAGGCACCGTTGTATGGCAAATTGGACCTCGAGCCACGGCATACGATGCTCTTGAACTGATGGCAGAAAAGGACATAGGTGCCCTGCTGGTTGTTGACGGTGAGGAGATTGTGGGTATCTTTTCAGAGCGGGATTACGCCAGGAAGGTAATCCTCAAGGGAAGGTCCTCAAAGGTAACCTCAGTAGATGAACTCATGAGTGCCCCAGTATTTTATACGGAACCTGATAAGACCATAGAGGCATGTATGGCGTTGATGACTGCCAGGAGATTGAGGCATCTTCCCGTTCTTGAGAAAGGGCATATCCTTGGCATGATCAGCATCGGAGATGTGGTGAATGCGCTTATCACCGAGCAAAAGATTACGATCAGTGATCTTGAAAGCTATATCACAGGCGGGTATGCTTACGAAAACACTTAAGAGAACCTCTATCGCCTTGAGGACAATCGTAACAAACTAAAAAGGGCTCTTCACAGAGCCCTTCGATTTTATTTACATTTCTTATCGGTCCTGCCCGGGACCTTTGGCACCGCTCAGGTCGGCACCCCGATTCTGGGCAAGATAACAGTCTGTAGAATTATCCATACTGAAACAATTGCAAGCAATGTAAGCAAGTCGCTCATTATGCAGATGCCTGTTTGTCGGCTTTCTTTTCCGTCTTCTTTTCTGTCTTTTCGGATTTCCCCTCGGCCTTTGCCTTGCCCTTGGCCTGCCTTATGTCCTCATAATCTACGAACTCAAGTATAGCCATGGGCGCAGAGTCTTTCAGCCGCTGCCTGGTATGAACTATCCGCAGGTAGCCGCCGTTTCTCCCCTGGAACCTGGGGGCGATCTCACTGAAGAGTTTCGAGGCTATGTCCCTGTCAGTGACATAGGAAAGAACCTGCCGCTTTGAGTGCAGATCTCCCTTTATCCCGAATGTGATCATCCTTTCCGCAATCCTCTTGGCCTCTTTTGCCTTGGCGACCGTCGTCTCTATCCTCTGTTGTTCGAACAGGGCGGTGACTATGCCGCGCAGAAGCGCCTTCCTCTGGTTGGCCGGCCTTCCGAATAATCTTCCATCCACTTTATGACGCATTTTGCTTGATACCTCCGCTCTGCACGGCTTCTTTACTGAGGTTATCCACGTCTATCTTCATGCCCAAGTGGAGCCCCATCCTGCCGAGTATCTCTTTGATCTCATTCAGCGACTTCCTCCCGAAATTTTTCGTCTTCAGCATTTCAGGCTCAGTCTTTTGGACAAGCTCAATGATAGTTTTGATATTAGCGTTCTTAAGGCAATTGAAGGACCTGACAGAAAGTTCGAGTTCGTCCACGTTTTTAAAGAGGTTATCATTCGACGAGGAAAACTCTGTTCTGTCAGAATGGCCTGCACCGACTTCGGCAGACACCGGCACGTCCTCGGCTTCCTCCTCAAATATAAACAGGTCCATATGCTCAATTACTATCGAGGCAGCCTGTGATATCGCTTTCTCGGGGGAGATGCTTCCGTCAGTCCAGATCTCCATGATCAGCCTGTCATAGTCGGTTTCCCTGCCTACCCTTGTCTTTTCAACCCAGAAATTAACCTTTCTAAGAGGGGTGAATGCAGCATCCACAGCGATCATTCCCACCGGCAGGTCCTCCTGGTTCAGTTCAGAGGCGATATACCCCTTGCCTTTTCTGATATAGATCTCTGCATCAAAATGGCCGCCTTTATCGAGTGTGGCAATCGGCGTCTCAGGGTTAAGGACCTCGATAGTTGAATCAACCTGAAGATCCGCGCCGGTAACATGTCCGGGCCCTTTCACATTAAAGGTCCCGATTTTGTTGCCTTCTCCGTGAAATTTGAACCTCAGTTTCTTAAGATTCAGGATTATGTCTATAACATCTTCCTTTACCCCGGTAATAGTCGAAAACTCGTGAAGCGCTCCAGTGATCTTAACCGCACTGACCGCTGCACCTTCCAGCGATGAAAGCAACACTCTTCTGAGTGAATTTCCCATTGTAGTACCGAAGCCGCGCTCCAGCGGCTCCGCTATAAGCTTTCCATATGTACTGCTCAGTGTCTCTTCATCAAACCTGATTTTATCAGGTAGTTGAAAGCCTTTTTTCTTCAGATTCATAAGGCCCCCCATCTGCGTCAATTTATTTAAATATGTTTATAGTTAATATGAAAGTACCAGCCCGCCACCGCCCAGCTACTTGGAATAAAGCTCAACAATGAGCTGCTCCTGAGCTGTCAGCTGAATATCTTCCCTCGAAGGGATCTGAAGAACTTTTCCTTTAAAGTTCTGAAAATCCATCTCTACCCAAGAGGGTATCCCTCTCTGTTCCACCCTCGAAATGCTGTCCTTTATGGTATCCAGATCACGACTCGATGTCCTTACCTCCACAATATCACCCACATGGACATTAAAGGACGGTACATTGACATCCCTGCCGTTGATCAGAAAATGACCATGCCTTACTAGCTGTCGGGCGCTGTTTCTGTTTGGGGCGAAACCCATGCGATGCACGATGTTGTCCATGCGCGTTTCCAGGAACTGCAGAAGCACCTCGCCGGTGACTCCCTTTTTCCTCTCGGCCTTGTGGAAATATTTTCTGAACTGCTTTTCAAGAACGCCGTAGGTATTCCTCACCTTCTGCTTTTCCCTGAGCTGGACCCCATAGTCAGACAGCTTTCCTCTTCTCTGACCATGTTGTCCCGGAGGGTATTGCCTTCTCTCAACCGCGCATTTTTCTGTAAAGCATCTGTCGCCTTTAAGGAAAAGCTTTTCCGTTTCTCTGCGGCAAAGCCTGCACTGTGGTCCGGTATATCTAGCCAATTTACACCCTCCTCCTCTTTGGCGGTCTGCAGCCATTATGCGGCACCGGCGTTACGTCCTTGATAAGATTAATATCAAGCCCGGCTGCCTGAAGCGCCCTGATAGCCGATTCTCTTCCCGCGCCTGGTCCCTTGACATATACATCAACCTGCTTCATCCCGACATCAATCGCCTTTTTGGCGGCCGACTCGGCCGCAATCTGAGCCGCATAAGGCGTTCCCTTTCGCGACCCCTTGAACCCGAGATTTCCTGCGCTGGACCAGGTGACTACGCCGCCTGCCGGATCTGTTATCGTCACGATAGTATTATTAAAGGTGGCCTGAATATAGGCTGCACCGCTTGCGATATTTCGTTTGTCTTTCTTGACTCCCTTTTTTCTCTGAGCCATTCCCTACGCCTCCTTCTTCTTGCCGACGACAGCTTTTCTCGGACCTTTTCTTGTCCTGGCATTCGTCTTTGTACGCTGCCCACGCAGCGGCAGCCCGAGTCTGTGTCTCGTACCTCTATAGCAGCCAATATCAGTAAGCCTTTTTATATTCATTGATATGTCGCGCCTGAGATCTCCCTCAACCCTAAGGTCTCTTTCTATTATGGCCCTGATCTTTACAGCATCGTCGTCCTTAAGCTCCTTCACCCGTATGTTTGGATTCACTTGGGCCTCATCGAGGATCTTCTGGGAAAGCGGCCTTCCAATCCCGAAGATACGCGTAAGCGCGATCTCGATGCGTTCATTCTTGGGTAGATCAACTCCAGCGATTCTCGCCAACTTAAACCTCCTTAGTTAAATAGTGAAGGGTGTTATTCACCCTTCACCGGCTTTTAACCCTGTCTTTGTTTATGCTTAGGGTTATCGCAGATAACGCGTATAACACCTTTTCTTTTTATGATCTTGCACTTGGCACAGATCGGTTTTACCGATGAGCGAACCTTCATAATAGCTCCTTCAATTATATCGTGATGTGCAACTATTTAAATCTATACGTAATTCTTCCCTTAGTAAGGTCGTAAGGCGACAATTCGATAGTCACCTTGTCCCCAGGGAGAATCTTTATAAAATGCATCCGCATCTTGCCCGAGACATATGCAAGTATTACCTGCCCGTTTTCGAGTTCCACTCTGAACATCGCATTCGGCAGGGTCTCTAAAATCGTGCCCTGAACTTCAATATTTTCTTCTTTTGCCATAAGTTGTAAGTATAACTTGGTCAGTTATTTTTAGTCAAGATTCTCGGCTTGTCCTGAGTAACCAGCACTGTATGCTCAAAGTGTGCCGACCTTTTGCCGTCCTTCGTGACAGCGGTCCAGCCGTCCTCCAATACTATCACTTCATGGCCGCCGGCATTGACCATTGGCTCTATCGCAAGCGTCATCCCTCTTTTAAGCCTGGGGCCCTGGCCAGGCACACCGTAATTGGGTATCTGCGGCTCCTCGTGAAGCTCCCTGCCAATTCCGTGACCGACGAAAAGCCTGACCACCGAAAAGCCGTTTTCTTCCACATGCTTCTGGATAGCCGAGGAAATATCATAGAGGCGCTTACCCTCTACCGCATTCTCGATTCCCAAATACAGGGACTCTTCGGTCACTCTTATAAGGTCGGCAGCCTCCTTGTCGATCGTGCCGATGGAAATCGTTACCGCAGCGTCACCATAGAAACCGTCCAGAAAAACCCCTATGTCTATGCTGACGATGTCTCCGTCCTTAAGTTTCCGATCGGAGGGGATGCCGTGCACTACCTGCTCGTTGACGGAGATGCATACACTCGACGGATAACCCCTGTATCCCTTAAAGGCAGGGATACCTCCGAGCGCCTTTATCCGCTCGTCTGCGAAATCTTCAATCTCCTTTGTCGTAACGCCGATTGCCACCATCTTTTTCAGTGAATCGATGACTTGGGCTACAATCCGGCCTGACATCGACATTTTTTCGATCTCCCGCGGAGATTTTAGGAAGATCACATCAATTCTCAAATAACATTATATGTAAAATAATTCCCATCAGGGTTTAATGCATTACGCCGAAGACACGTTACTCATTGCAGAACGAGGAACCAAACCTCCGGTCCCCGCATGTTTCAGCCCTTCCTCCCCCTGAGTCTGCCCTTTTTGAGAAAGCCCTCATAGGAGCGGGTCACCAGATGTGATTCTATCTGAGAGACCGTGTCCAGGGCCACGCCCACAGCTATCAAAAGAGACGTCCCCCCGAAATAAAAAGGCACTCTGAATCTGGTAATCAGGATCTCGGGAATAACGCATATGATAGCAAGATATATAGCGCCTACAAAGGTCAGTCTCGTGAGAACGCGGTAAAGGTATTCCGACGTCTTCTGCCCGGGTCTTATCCCTGGAACATAACCACCATATTTCTTAAGATTGTCGGCGATGTCGACTGGATTAAAGACTATCGCAGTATAAAAGTAGGCGAAAAAAAAGATCATGCCAACATAAAGTATCGTATGAAAGATTGTTCCGGGGGAAAGCTGTTTCGCCGCCGACTGCACCCATGGAATTGCGATAAAGCCGGCCACAGTAGCCGGGAACATAATAATAGAGGAGGCAAAAATTGGCGGAATAACACCTGCCGTGTTGATCTTAAGCGGCAGGTGGGTAGACTGTCCTCCGTAGACCTTTCTTCCAACCACTCTCTTTGCATACTGCACAGGTATTTTCCTCTGGCCTCTTTCCATAAGTATGATGCCCGCAACAACCGCTACCATCATCGCGACCAGAAACAGGACGAAAAAGATCGAAAGCTCGCCGGCCTGCACAAGTCTCACAGTGCTTATTATCGCATTAGGGAACCGTGCAACAATGCCCGCAAATATGATGAGGGATATGCCGTTGCCTATCCCGCGCTCGGTAATCTGCTCTCCGAGCCACATAATAAAGGCCGTTCCTGATGTAAGCGTTATCATAGTGATCAGCCTGAACGGCCAACCCGGATTTTGTACGAAGGCCCCCTGAGACATACTCTCAAGCCCTGCAGCGATACCAAAAGATTGTATGGCGCTGATGACGACCGTGCCGTATCTTGTATACCTAGTGATCTTCTTCCTGCCGGCCTCACCCTCTTTCGCAAGTTTTCCTATGGCCGGGATTACTACAGTAAGCAGCTGCATAATGATCGAGGCGCTTATGTAAGGCATTATTCCGAGGGCAAAGATTGTAACTCTGGAAAGAGCCCCTCCGGAAAACATGTCGAAGAACTGCATAAAGGAGCCTGCCTGCTGGGTCAGGAATTTGCTCAACTCCTCCCCGTTTATCCCCGGCGTAGGGACATGGCAGCCTATCCTGTAAACTGTCAGAAGGGCAAGTGTGAAAAATATCCTGTTCTTAAGCTCGGTTATCTTGAATATGTTCTGGAAGCTTGTAAGGAGCCCCAACTTACACTACCTCCGCCTTGCCGCCGGCTGCTGAGATTTTCTCGATTGCGGAAGCGCTGAATGCCGTGGCCTTCACAGTGACGGCCCTTTCGATCTTTCCAGCGCCAAGCACCTTCAGACCGTCTTTAATGTCTCTTATTATCCTCTTTTCCATAAGGTCTTCGGGCGTAACAACGTCCATCCCTGCGAGGCTGTTTATTTTGTCCAGATTGATAACCGCATATTCAATTTTAGATCTGTTTTTGAACCCCCGCTTTGGGAGCCTTCTTTGAAGCGGCATCTGACCGCCTTCAAAACCGAGGCCGGTCGTTCCCCCGGATCTGGCTTTTTGACCTTTGTGCCCTTTACAGGATGTCTTTCCATGGCCTGACCCCACACCCCTGCCGACCCTCTTATTGCGCTTTCGGCTGCCTTCAGCCGGCTTTATATCTTCTATCCTCATGGTAACAGTCAAACCTCCAGACTATTTGTTG
>OUUY01000045.1 GCA_900302705.1 Candidatus Sulfobium mesophilum | reverse complement strand
GCTTAAGTGGCGTGTCGTGGCTCCATCACCACGTAAAAAGATGGAAACAAACACAAACGCCAACAACGAACTGGCACTCGCAGCTTAATTAAGCTGCACGCTCCTACGGGATTGCCTGTGTTCTGGGGAAAGCGTCGATCAGCAGGCTGGCTTCAGGACTTTCTTCCGTCCCTGAAGTGAGACAAAGGGAGATGGGGTTTCGGGCAGCCTGACTGCCGGCGTCCCGAAACCTGACGATGAAAAGACAGCCTACACACGTAGAAGCTTAAGAGTAGTGCCTTCGGACGCGGGTTCGATTCCCGCCGCCTCCACCAAAACATTCTTGTATTTTCAATGACTTAGGAGCCATAAGGCTCCTTTTTTCGTACCGTCCTCGTACCGCAGAGAGGTCCACAATCTTTCCTCTTCGATTTACAACATCCTCAAGCCTTTTAGGGGCGGCGTGGTAATATTTTTGTGTACTACGCGGATCGCTATGCCGCATCAAAAGCTGGGCATCAAAGATATTAGCTCCGGGGGTTTGTGCGATCTGTGTGCAGAACGAGTGACGAGATGCCTCATAATGTGTAACTGGGATACCACTATATATGTGTGCCAGATATTATTGAGCTGCTTCTGCCTATAACACCTACCTGTGTTAGGGTTAATAAAAAGAAAGGTTGCCGGCAGCTTATCCTTCTTGTGTTCAGTGACAATCTCCCGTGCCCGAACGGAGAGGGGAATATATTTCTCCTCATTCGTCTTAGTGGACGGCTTAAGATGCGCACCGCTCCACGTCCTCTGGATGATTACCCTATTATTGGCCAAATCCACATCGCCAACGAGTAGAGCACAGGTCTCCCCCGGCCTCAACCCTGTTTCAAAACCGAACTCCAAAACATCCCTATGTTCCTCTGGTATCTTGCTGAGCCCATCGTTCTGCGTCTCTATATCAATCGCTACGCGGGCCTTAGCGTTGCTTCCAGAGATCTTCGGCCATTCTGGTATGGCTTCTATGATTTTCTTGCTCTTAAGCCAAGAGAAAAACGCATGGAGCCCATTGAGTATATTCTTTCTGGTCTTAATGCCCGCTACCCTCCGCAAGGAGTCCTTGAAAGCTTCGACCTGTTCGGATCGTATCTCTCGAATGTCCCACTCCTCAAAGAATGGGATATAATAATTTTTGATATATCCCTTGTAATTCTTGACCGTTTCCCACGAAAACTCGCCTGCCTCGGCAGCATCCGTTTTTCTTTAAGCCAGTCCTTGACCTTGTTCTCGAACTTTCTCTCGATAATCTTGACAGGCTGCCAATCAAGGGGGTTAAATCTCTTTTCATCTATCTGCAGACGCATGGAGGAGAGGATGCTAAGAGCCTTTCTGTAATTCGTAAGCTTGTCGCCATTCTTGTCCCGCCAAAACTTATAACGCTGACCCTTCCAATAGACTTGGATGAAACAGACAAAATTGCCGCACTTGGGACAACGCATACCCGACATTCCTCCGCCGCAAAGACGGTTGGCACACCTGACAGAGCCGTTCATCGGAAACCCTCCCGGACAATTTATATTCGAGGAATTTTCCGTCATCAAGGGATTGGATGTCAAGCTCACATTATCCACTGCTTTTCAGAAAGGCGTTTTCTAACATTTACCGTTCTTTCTCATGCATATGTCTCGAGTTAAAAAGCCTTCTCGCCTCCGGCATCGTCATGCATACTGTTTGTCCATTCCTTTGATCAGCAGAGTTTCGTTCTGCAGGTCCGGCACTTCAACAGACGCATAGCCCTTGACGCGCCTTTCGTCGTAGCAAACGTCCTTGAACAGCACTGCATCGAAGCCTAGCGTGCAATCTCGTTCGATTCGCATTCGCCTCCTTCGCAAAAAAAAAGGGGAAGAGGTCCTTTTGTGACCCCTTCCCCTTTTGCTTCAAGGGTGTATGTCTGTGAACTCCGCGCCTCAAATCTTGCTCTTCCAGGCGCAGGGCAATAAAGCCTTCCTAATTATATTTATTATGCAATACTATTTGGCAAAAGTAAAGTGAAAATTGGCCTGTTAACGGGCTTGGAGAACTTTCTATGTCGGCGACGAGAGAGAGCGCGATGTAACAATGCGGCGCCAGAAAATTGTAATGATTCGATACATTATGATACAGAGCTTATTACATGGCTATTTCACCAATGCGGCTGCTTGCCTTATGCGGGCAGACTCTCTTTATGACGTTGCTTCTATGCAAGACAACTTGAGATTTCTCGGAGAGTGAAAACGCCAATCAAAACAACACCCTGCAATACTCTCCTGCCTCTATCTCGCTTCATCGCAATCATCCTAATCTCCTGACAGAAAACTCTTCTTTTGTCGGAGAACCTACTACAAAGTCAAAAGCCGTTCTATTTGATGATTAGTACAGCAAGGATAAGGCCCTACGGCTGCTGCTGAAAAGTGGGTCGGGAAGATCGGCGGATGAAATTATCAGGGAGCGTATGGACAGTTTGACTGAGAGTCCTCAGTTATTTGAAGCCGCAACTCCTGA
>OUUY01000098.1 GCA_900302705.1 Candidatus Sulfobium mesophilum | reverse complement strand
GGCTAAAACACGGGTTCGATTCCCGTTGGGACCGCCAAGCTTTAAAAGTAGTTGTTTTTAATAGATTTACAATGGAGCAACAACAGGAATGAAACCCCGTAAGCTGAAAACAAACATTCCACAAAGCCCTGAAGAGTGGCTTGAGTATACCGATCACCGGGAAAGATGGACCCCTCAAATGCAGACGGTTCTCGATAAACTTATTAAGAAAACCTTCCCGGTCACTCATGAAGAAAAACAAAAGTCTGCAAAATCCACAGTTGTCCCGATCACTTCGACTTCGAAAAAGCACGCCTGATTCTCTCCCTTAATTCTTTTTTCGGAACATCCACGTATACCTGAGTAGACGCTATATCATCATGCCCCATAGCCACTTGGATATCCCTTATATCGAATCCTTGCTCATGTAACGTTGTCCCATACGTATGACGCATTGAATGTAACCCGATCTTGCTTTCATCCACCCCACACAGGCTCACGTAACGTTTAAATTCGTCATGTAACGAAGTGTCCGAAATGCTAGTGTTTGACTTAGGAGATAAGATAACAGGCCCACTTAAAGCACCACGTGCTAATTTCAAACGCTTCAACCAATGCACCACAGACGGGGCAAGTGGATAATATTTTTCTTTTTGCCCTTTATCGACTACATAAGCATAGCCTTCTTCAAAGTCAATTTCTTCCCACAAGAGATTTTGCATAGCTCCTTTTCGCAGACCCACTTTAAATCCAAGCTCCATAATAACGGCAGCTTGAATATCTCTAACGTTACTGCTACTCTCAGCCCTACGCTTTGTCAGAGAAAGTAGCTTGTCTCGTACATTATCACCTACCGGCCTTGGCTTCCCCCGCACCTTTTTGGGTATATCAAACCGATCAAAAGGATTGCGCTGCAGAAAATCATCACGAAGGAGATATTTGCAAAAAGTTTTTAATGAAATCATCCGCTGTCTAATAGTATTTCGATGAAGCTTTCTATGGGCCAGATAATACATAAACTGCGTTAGAATCTTATAATCGCTAATGCTAGACACATCCAAGGGCAAGCATTGACCCTCTAGCCACGTGCAAAACTCACGGAAATTCGCTTTATATGTGCTAACCGTGGCAGAAGTTTCTCCCCTCTCGATAAGGAGATAATTACAACAAGCCTCATGAAGCTCTACAAGCCTCACTTCTTCCCCTTGAGCCTTTTGATTTTCTCCTCAGCCCTCTTAATCATTTCTTTCTTAACCTTTTCCAAATCCTTTTGAGGAATTATTATGTAAACAGCCTTGGCCGGAGTAAAAACTTTCAACCAAAACGGCATATGCTCCCGCATTTCGTCATCTACTACTATCCTAAAGGCCCTGATTTTCCCTTCCTTTTCCAGTTGATGGACATACGATCTGGAAACCCCTAAAAAATCTGCAGCTCCCCCCGGTGACACCCCACCCCCCTCAGATTTTTCAGCCAATTCCTCGAATTCCTCCCATGAATGGCAAACAATAGTTCCTTGTCCCCAATTCTTTTTTTCCTTTTCCAAAAACTTCTTGTCAATAATTCTCGTTTTCTTCATCATGTGGTCAGCTTAACATATATTAAGTAGCTTGTCAATACTTCACACCTTAATATTCTGTTGCAGTTATGCACTATATATATCAAGTTATCAGTGGCCTTCGGCTGGCGGGCTTGCGCTTGCTCTCCCCCGCCCCCAGGGGGATCGCCGCGCCGCCCTTTCTTTGGTGTATTACGAACCGAAACTATACGAGACCCCCGGCTTAAAAGAGCACGCAAAAAAAGGGATGTACGCTTGATGCACACCCCTTTTTAAAATTGTGCAATCCGTGGATGAAGCCCTAAGTCTTATCGTTGCTTAGGACTCCCCCGAGGGATTGCTCTATGGATAACGGTTAGCTACTTCCTCAGCTTTCTTCTCACAACCCCAACCCCTGCCAACCCCACCCCCAGTAGCACTATAGTGGAGGGTTCTGGTACTGGCGTTGGTGCGGGACCAGTTATACTTATATTACTGAAAACAGCCGAGCCGGAGTTGGTGGGATTAGTGGGGTCATCTACAATCTGGAAATAGGCCCCGAGCGTGCTGCCGTCGCCTACATCGAGCGCACCGTTGCCCGAGCCTGGAAACTCGAAGAGAGGGCTATTGACGCCGTTTGCCGAAAACTGCAGCGCATTCATATTGTTGCCATCCAGGAAATAAGACATTCCGAGGGTGATAGTATCGCCGGAATTGTAGGTGATGCCGTTGCTAGTATTAAAGGAGTAGAAGGAGATGCCGCCGAACTGGACAACCTCATGGCCATCTGTATTGACAATGAATTGTATATCACCGTTCCCCGATGCAGTGTGAAATAGGAAACCTGCTTCCTTGCGAGGGGTAATGGGGTTACCAGTCAACACCAGGTCGAAGGAAGCTTGGAAGTAGTCATTATGCTGGAATGGATAGGCAGTAGAGCCGTCGGCAGAGAAAAGCCATTGATCGCGATTACCGAAGCCAGTCGACGCACTGACGTTCGTCTCACTTAAGGAGATCGACGAGGGATAATTGTTGACGCCGGTGAATGTGGCACCAGGAACATCATTGATAACACGTGATTGCACAATGGCCGAGTTGATATCTGTGACGGCTGCATAGCCTCCGCCGGCGGCCACTAACACAAGACCGAGGATGAGTATAAACTGAACAAATAGGCTTCTGGCACTCAGGTGACCATTTACAAAGATATTAATTATATCCTTCATATGTTCCCCTTTCGTTGATTGACTTAGTTCTTTCCTTATCTTTGCTAAGTTATCTCTTGACCCTTCTCCTCACAACCCCCACACCAGCCAACCCCGCCCCCAGTAGCACTAAGGTAGATGGTTCAGGTACTGGCGTAACGGTTACTTCCCATGAACCGACCAGAACGGTTGTATCGAAGGCATAGATGGGCCCTGTCATGTGAAGTGGAGTGAGAGAGGCCCCGAAGGTGCCTATGTCGATAGCCATTGGTGTGGGCAGTATGGGATTAGGGGGAATATTGGGGTCCACCGGAAACGCCTGAGTGATGATTTGGCCGGCTCCGTCGTTAACAGCGGTTGTCATGCCTGCAAAGGAAAAGAAACAAGGGTCTGGGGGAGTCCACGGGTCTGTTGGAATTGTTGTTATAGTAAAGCTGTCCCCTGCGTTAAGGGTAGGTACGGTAATAAAATCAAGGAAGGTGATAAGGAATCCCCCTTCCCCAAAAGGTACGCCCTGAAATATTGCAGCCTCTCCCCCTGTTAAGGAAGTAAAGGTAGGATCACCGGGATGGATAGGGTCAGGTGGAATGAAGTTTATAGTTAGTTGGTCAGTAACGAATAGTGCATAAGAGGAAGAAGGTAAGAAGCCTATAATAAGAGGAAGAAGGACAATGAATAAAGAAGCGACAGAGTGCCTTATCTTCATAGAGTCACCTCCAGAGAGTATTTAGTACCAACGTATTTAGTACCAAACAAAGCACCTACCATGCCAATTATCTAACCATGTGATTTCATTGAATATTATTTTAGTACTAATATGGGCTGTAAACTCTACCGACAAAGGTATAGAAAAAGGTGTAAAGGGAGCGACAAAACGGCGCCCTTCGCGGGCCTGTCAAGCCCACTCGCACCCAAAAAGTCTGGACTACTTTTCGGGACCCCTCGCCCCCGATCCTGTGACTTGACGACGGCCCTCTCCACAAAAAGATAAGCCCTATTTCTTCGTTGGCTTTTTGAGGCAAGTACCATTCCCACGACACGAGTTTCGAACAATTCATACATCAGGAACCATTGTCCCCACTGACGACGCACCTGTAACTTTCAAGCAACGAGAGAGACACCGCCACAGTGCGCTCAGCGCAGAACGGGGGGAAGCACCGCCTCATTAAGGTGGTACTTCAAAGTCTCGCTCAAATCTATTTCACCGCGTTTCCATGCGTAAGTACTCTTACTCATATAATACTCAGCTCCACGGCCCTTCTCGTAAGCGTAGATGCGGGCTATGCCGGCCATCTCAAACCATTTGTCAACATAGTCCATGCGACGCACTCTATCAGGAATATTGCCAATGATTGCATGAAAATGAACAGCACCACGCTTCTGATCCTCGGTTCCCCTGGCCCAGGTTACTCCCTTACTCTTGTCCTTCCAGTACCTAACACCGAAGCACTCACGGTTTAACATGTGAATAAACTTATTCCACCCTTTGCCCGCTGTCTCGATATGGGGGTAGTCTCTAAAAGTAAAATGCCCGTACCAGTTCCAATGGAAGCAGTCCTGATTAAGGAATTCGGCCCAAACCTGAGGCAAAAAGTAGTTGCTGATGGTTTCATCGGAGCACTCCGGAGTAGGAGAATACGCTAGGGGCATAACGCCCCCAAAATGTCACCCCAACACGGGTTCGATTCCCGTTGGGACCGCCAATCTTTTAAAGCTGCGGCCTTTAAACGGCTAAAATGAGCACTAAAAAAGGGATGCACATTTGAGGCGCATCCCTTTTTAAAACCAGCAGGAGCCACTTATTTTCGGCTTTAGGCCGTTTCCCCGGACAACTGAAAGTGTCTCAGAGGCTATGATGTGGCTGTCTTGCCGGTAGAGTTCTCCCTGTCTGTTTTCCTCCGCCTATTGGCCCAGATAGACTTCGCCGCAACAATCCTCTGTTTCCATCTCTGTCATTGAAGGCTGGCTGCAGGTCAGGACATGATTGATAACTTCCTGCTTTTCTCCTTCCGTAAGAGGAGGCCATAGGTTTGATTCTTTTACTATCTCTATAACTTCCTTCCTGGTCATACTCATCTCGTCTTCGTTATAGTCACTTCTTATTGAATCTCCACATCAATAACCCAATTACCAAAAACCCCGCCCCCAGTAATAGTATTGTTGATGGTTCCGGAACGGCTATTACGGGGACTTGCATATACTACCTCCAGTTCATGTGATGAAGTAATTGTCATATAAATCGCATATATCATGCCAGATTGAAATGTCTTGATTTAATTAGATATTTTGATAGGGGTAATTCTGTAAAAGAATCTTTGTAAAAATTTCCGACAGAAACAATTTGAAAGCAGTCTGGGCCGCGCAGTCTGTTGACAGCCCGTATGGGCTGTGATATCTTGGTGTAAGAATTCTCAAAAAGGAGGATCTTTATGGCCTGCAAATCAAAGGGACCGTGCGGCACCGCAAAAAAGGCTGCGCCGAAGACTGCAAAGAAGACCAAGAAATAGGACCACTTAATTACTTCAGCGAAAAGGATGGCTTTGGCCATCCTTTTTTCTTTTTTTGTTCTCTTTTCCGCTATGCTAGTGATGACCATGTTTGAAAGAGAATTAGACAGGCTTGCGAAAGACGGCTTACTGCGCCATATAAAATCGCGGCGGTCGGCCCAGGGACCTGTTTTTAATATCGAAGGCAGGCGCTATCTCAATTTCTCATCCAATGACTACCTCGGTCTTGCGAGTCATCCTGCGCTCCGGGAGGCCGCGGCGGATGCAGGGGAAAAATTCGGTTTCGGCGCAGGCGCATCGAGACTCCTGGGAGGAGGCTGCAGCCTGCATGAAAGACTGGAGGAAATCACAGCCGCCTTTAAAGAGACGGAGGCTGCGCTGGTCTTCAATTCCGGCTATGCAGCAAATACGGGGGTAATACCTTCTCTTGCATCACAGTCCGGCGTTATCTTCAGCGATGAACTGAATCACGCCAGCATCATAGACGGCTGCAGGTTAAGCAGCGCAGAGGTCTTCATATTTAAGCACTGTGACATGGACAACCTCGAAGGGCTGCTTAAAAAAAACAGGGGCCGAAAAAAGCTCGTCGTTACAGACTCTGTCTTTAGCATGGACGGAGACATCGCCCCGCTTCCGGACCTCTTCAGCCTTTGCCGCAGATACGGCGCGGTCCTTTATATTGACGACGCCCACGGAACAGGCGTGCTCGGAAACGGTAGGGGGGCGCTTGCGCATTTCGGCATAGCGGCGGAGCCGTGGATACTTCAGATGGGAACTTTCTCAAAGGCACTTGGTTCTTTCGGGGCCTTTGTCGCTGCGGACAAGAATGTTATAGACTGGATAACGAATACCTCACGAAGTTTCATGTTTTCGACTGCTCTTCCGGCGCCGGTCATAGCCGCCTCGATAAAGGCGATCGACCTTCTGAAAAAAAGTCATGGACTCCTTCGGAAACTGTGGGCAAACAGAACCATGCTTGCCGGGGGACTCAGAGACATAGGTTATGAAGAGCGCATCAGTGAGACCCCGATCCTTACAATCAGGCCGGGCAGCCTTGAAAAAACACTTTCACTCTCCAATTTTTTGTGGGAGAAGGGGATTTATGCCCCTGCAATAAGACCCCCGACAGTAAGAGAAGCCAGGGTCAGGATCACTGTTACGACAGTCCATAAGGAAAGCCATATCAGAAGCCTCATCGAGACGCTGAAAAAATTTTAGACATAAGAAAAACTGATTTAGGCTCTGGGTATTACGTAAAGACAGTACGGAGCGCCCTCGGAGAGGGTTTGCTCCCGGGTGATATTTTTGCTTATCAAGTCCCGGTATAGAAGCAGTTCGTACTTGCAGGCCTCTTTATATTCCGAGGATATCTTGTGGATGGGACAGTGGTACTGTCTTAGGTGGTAATGGCCGTTGTTTCTGCTTAGCTCAACCAGATGGCCGTTTGACTCAAGGACATTTTTAAAGGCATGAAGAGTGTCTTCAAGGTTGTCTTTGCCGGAGAGTGCCTCTTTATTCGTCTTCAGAAGTCTTTCCCTCCGCCAGTTAAAAATTTTGTCAATCTTTTCGCTGCCCTCGTGTTTCTCGATGTCTTTTAGAAGTCCGACTGCAAAACTGTCATATGAATCCGGGAAGAGGTAGTTGGCCGAGTCTGTCAGCATATAGATAAAGCCCGGGCGGCCGATCCCCCGTCTTCTTGGGACATAGGTGACAACGCCCTTCTTTTCGAGTGCAAGGAGGTGTTGTCTTATGCCCATGGGCGTTATGTCGATGACCTTGCTCAGGTCTTCAATCGACATGCCGCCGTTTTTTTTCAACAGAAGGATGATGTTTTTCCGCGTTGAATTTTCATCGATTAAGAAATCCATATTGCGACAACGATATCATAAAAAATGGTTTTTGTAAATAAAAAAGTAAAAAAATATATTATTTCATAACAAAGAGGGCCGGTCGAAAAGACGACCTGAAACATGTCTAAGGATGCTGTTATAAAAAAGGCATGAGATGCAGCTCGGTGCGCAGGTTTTGTAATGTGGGTCCGACGATAAAAAAAAGTGATATTTCGTCCCTGACGTATTATGATAATATTATCTCGATTGAGAGTGCTTTATCCCCTGCAGAAAAAGGAGATATTTATGGTAACAGGGAAGGAAGATCTGCTTACGTCCCTAATAGAGGCTTTTCTCATGGAGAAGGGGACCCACGATTTTTATGAAAAGGCCTCCGCAAAGGTCGCCAATCCGGAGGCGAAGAATACATTCAGCGACCTTTCCGCATGGGAAGAAAAACATATGGAGTTCATTGAGTTTCTGTATCTGTCGCTTCAGGAAGACAGAGATCTGCAGAGGTTCGAGGAGTTCAAGGCAAAGACAGAGGCGCCTTTTACCGAAAGCGGCATTCCAGTAAAGGACATGGAGGCAAAGGTGGAGGAGTCTGTTTTTCTGGATGATATGGGGGCCATGATCATGGCGCTTGAAATGGAAGGGAAGGCATACAACCTGTACCGGAAAATGTCTGAAAAGGCTGCTGACAGCAATGCCCGGGTAATATTCAAGGAAATGATGGACATGGAACTCGAACATATCGCGTACCTTAAGAAGCTGAGGACGAAACTTGCTGAAACTTCGTGACGGAATCGTAGAGCTCTATAAAAAGGTCGCCACCTCTTTGCCGCCTGATATAGAGGAGGCGCTGCGCGCTGCGCTCCCCCGTGAGGACGAAGGTTCGGCAGCTTCTGCCTCTTTGTCGATAATGATAGAAAATGTGCGCATCTCAAGAGAGACATTGAGACCGATATGCCAGGACACGGGTGTGCCGGTCTTTTTTGTGAAGGTGCCGATGGGACTCAGCCATGTGGAGCTCAGGGAGACGATACGAGATGCAACCAGGATTGCTACTGCCAAAGTTCCCCTGAGGCCGAACGCGGTCGATGTCATCACCGAAAAAAATTCCGGCGACAACACAGGGATAGGATTTCCCCTTATCTACCTTGAGGAGACCGGCGGGACGACGCTCACTATAGATCTTCTGATGAAGGGCGGTGGAAGCGAAAACGTCGGACAGCTTTATAAGCTTCCTGTTGAAGACCTTCAGGCTCAGCGCGATCTGGAGGGCGTTAGAAGATGTGTGCTCGATGCGATTCAGAAGGCTCAGGGCAGGGGATGCCCGCCTTACATAATCGGAGTTGGAATCGGGGCTGCAAAGGACCAGGTGACGAGGCTTGCAAAGGATCAGCTGATGCGGCGGTTGACGGACTCCAATAAGGTCGATGAGTTGGCAAGGCTCGAAGGCGTGCTCCTGGAGGACATCAATGGTCTTGGCATCGGTCCACAGGGTCTCGGCGGCAGGACGACTGCGCTAGGGGTCAAGATAGGCGTGAACCACCGGCATCCGGCCTCCTATTTTGTAGACGTATCGGTCAGTTGCTGGGCAAACAGAAGAGGAAGGCTGATATGGTAAGTCCGGTAGCGCTGAGGCTTCCGCTTTCTGATTCGGATGTGCGCGCGTTGAAGGCCGGAGATGTCGTTACTCTAAGCGGATCTATAGTTACAGGAAGAGACAGGATTCATAAATACCTGTTTGAAAAAAGACCTCCTAAAGATGAGATCCCCTTTGAGTTGTCAGGCGGTGTCCTATACCACTGCGGTCCTGTAATGACCGCCGCCGGGGACGTATACAGGGCGGTATCCGCGGGGCCTACCACGAGCATGCGCGTCGAGATGTATGAAGCGCAGATAATAAGGGAGTATCAGTTCAGGGGGATAATGGGAAAAGGTGGCATGGGCGAATCAACGCGCCGCGCGCTAAAGGAAAATGGCTGCGTGTATTTCCATACGATAGGCGGCGCCGCTGTCTATCTTGCCGACAGGATCAGGGAAGTCAGCGGCGTCTGGAAATTGGAAGAATTCGGCCAGACTGAGGCGATGTGGCATTTCGAGGTGGAGGGGTTCCCGGCCATCGTGACAATGGATTGTCTGGGAAGCGATATCCACAGGCAAGTGGAAGAAGAATCGCTCAGGAGATTCTCGGAACTGAAGGCAAAGTAAAAGGCTTTTCGTCGGGCCGCTCTCCCGCCTGCGGTGCGGTTATTCAGGCGAGAATATCGGTTGAGGAGGCAACATGATCTTCATCACTGGAGCCAGTGGGTTTGTTGGGGGACATCTCGTAGATGACCTTCTTTCGCGCGGACATAAGTTGAGGTGCCTTGTCCGTTCCGAAAAAAAGGGAAATCTGTTGTCCGCCAGAGGGGCCGAGGTCATCAGGGGGGATATAACTTCTCCTGAGACGATAAGCGGTGTACTTGGACCGGAGGATTTCGTTGTCCACCTCGTGGGGATCATCCAAGAGAAGGGGAGCGCGACATTCAGGTCCGTGCATGTTGAAGGGACTGCCAATCTCGTCTCGGAAGCCAGACGCGCCCGCGTGAAACACTTTTTTTATCAGTCTGCGCTCGGTGCGGCCAAGGATTCCTGGTCAGGGTATCTTAAAACAAAGGCAGAGGCAGAGGAGATTGTGAAACAGAGCGGGCTTGGCTATACGATATTCAGGCCTTCTCTGATTATAGGCCCATGGGACGGTTTTACGAAAAAGCTGCTCGATATGATCAAGCTCTCCCCTGTTATGCCTATCCCGGGCCATGGGGGCGCGAAATTCCAGCCTGTCTATATCAGGGACTGGCTCAGGTGCATCAATAAGGTCATTGACAATCCGGCCCAATTTCTTTCGACCTACGACATAGGCGGGCCTGAACAGCTTACCTACAAAGAGATAGTCGAAACTCTTGCGAGGTCGGCCGGAAGAGAGAAGATTGTCGTTGACATCCCGATGGGTTTTATGAAGATGTCAGCCGTTTTTCTGGGGGCCGTTTTACCCTTGCCTCCTGTCACGCTTGATCAGCTGCGGCTTCTTGAATCGGACAATATCTGCGACATCCGGACGATAGAGAGCAATTTCGGTTTTAAACCTATGAGACTTGCTGAGGCGCTGAGGGAATTTATTAAACCGGCAAATTAATACATGAAGCTTTCATTCGTCCAGTCATTCCGGCTTGGCCGGCCATGGCTCATAGAGAATCTATCTTAATCTGCGGAGGGATTCCAGACTCCCGAAAACTTTTGGGATTGAGGGAATGACGACTTAAGTCCCTTGGTTGCCTCCAGCTATTTTTTCACGACAAGCACGTCACATTCAGCATGGTCAACGATCTTTGAAGATACGCTTCCCAGGAGGAACCTCTGCGCGCCATGCCTGCCGTGGGAACCGGTAATAATCACGTCGGCCTTTATTTTTTCCGCAGTCTTAAGAATCTCATCAGCAGGATCACCCTGCCTAATAACAGTCTTCAGGGATTTTAAATGTTTCGACTTCGCCTTTATCTTTTCCATCATCCCCCTGGTCTCTTTTGTCATGGTATCAAGGATCCTGGCCCTGTCGAGCGCCATGAGTTCAGTGAGGTAGAGTTCCGGGATGACAGACAGTACGGTCAGTGACGAACCGAAGGTTTCCGCGACCTGAAGCGCCTTCTTGAGCGCCTTTTCTGAAGACTTTGAACCATCGTGCGCCATAAGAATTTTTTTCATAGCTCCTCCTCCTTGTACTAATTCTACCAGATAAGTCCGTATCTTTCTTTTCTTTTCACAAAAAAAAAGATTACAATAACAGACTCGTTTTAAGTTGAAAGGAGAAGACCCTATGGCAAGAAAGGACTATTATTTTACTTCTGAATCGGTCACCGAAGGTCATCCCGATAAGATTGCGGACCAGATTTCAGATTCTATCCTTGATGCGATACTGGCGCAGGACCCCATTGCAAGAGTCGCCTGCGAGACGCTTGTGACTACGGGACTGGCATTTGTGGCCGGTGAAATATCAACTACGTGTTATGTTCACATACCGGACATCGTACGTGAGACTATAAAGAACATAGGATATACCCGGGCCAAGTACGGGTTTGATTACGAGACCTGTTCGGTCATTACTTCCATAGACCAGCAGTCCTCTGATATCGCTATGGGTGTTGATACCGGAGGAGCAGGAGACCAGGGCCTAATGTTCGGATTTGCCTGCAATGAGACTGAGGAGTTGATGCCCCTTCCCATCATGCTTGCCCATAAGATATCGATACGGCTGTCGGAAGTGAGGAAAAACGATATCCTTGCCTATCTGCGACCTGACGGCAAGTCACAGGTCACCGTTGAATACCAGGACGGCAAGCCCTTCAGAATAGACACGGTCGTTGTTTCTTCACAGCACAGCCCGGATGTTCACCTTAAGGACCTGAAGGATGACATCATAGAGAAGGTCGTCAGGCCGGTGCTGCCGAAGGCCCTTCTCGATGAGGAAAAGATAAAGTATTATATCAATCCCACAGGCCGGTTCGTAGTGGGCGGTCCGATGGGCGATACCGGTCTTACGGGCCGGAAGATCATAGTCGACAGCTACGGCGGCGTGGGCAGCCACGGAGGAGGCTGTTTTTCGGGGAAGGACCCAACTAAGGTTGACCGCTCGGGCGCTTACATCTCCAGGTATATCGCCAAAAATATTGTTGCTGCCGGTCTGGCTGACAGGGTCGAGGTCCAGCTCGCTTATGCAATCGGAGTTCCCGAACCTGTCTCGATCCTTGTCGATACGTTTGGAACAGGGAAGATACCTGAAGAAAAGATAGTCCCTCTGATAAGAAAGAACTTTGATCTTACGCCGAAGGGAATCATTGAAAAACTGAATCTCAGGAGGCCCATATACAAAAAAACTGCTGCCTATGGCCATTTCGGGAAAAACGATCCTGACTTTACCTGGGAGGCCACGGATAAGGCCGGAACACTTAAGAGAGAAGCAGGACTGTAATCGACGTAAGGGCATGGCATGCCATGCCCCAACATGAAAAATGGAGGAAAGATGGTAAAACATGATGTCAGAGATATCAGTCTTGCTGCCAAAGGCAGGCTGAGGATAGAATGGGCGGCCAGGGAAATGGCAGTCCTTAAGAGCATTAAAGAGCGGTTTGCGAAGGAAAAGCCCCTTAAAGGACTCAGGCTTTCCGCATGCCTCCATGTAACTACAGAAACCGCTAATCTCATGGAGGCTCTTAAGGCAGGCGGCGCCGAAGTATTTCTCTGCGCGTCGAATCCTCTCAGCACGCAAGATGACGTTGCCGCATCCCTTGTCAGGAACTCCGGCATTCCTGTTTTTGCGATAAAGGGTGAAGACCACAAAACATATTACAGACATATTATGAACGCACTTTCGGCGAAGCCCAATATTACGATGGACGACGGTGCGGACCTCGTCTCGGTGCTTCATACGAAAAAGCAGGACCTTCTGAAAGGCGTGATAGGCGGGACAGAGGAGACTACGACAGGCGTTATCAGGCTGAGGGCGATGGCCGAAAAAGGCGTCCTCAAATATCCGATCATCGCGGTGAACGACGCCTATACGAAATACCTCTTCGATAACCGCTACGGCACAGGTCAGTCTACGATGGACGGCATCCTCCGGGCCACAAACAGGCTCATTGCAGGTTCTGTCTTTGTGGTGGCCGGCTACGGGTGGTGCGGCAAGGGGATAGCGATGAGGGCAAAAGGGATGGGAGCGCGGGTGATCGTGACTGAGGTCAATCCACTTAGGGGCCTCGAGGCGACGATGGACGGCTTCGACGTGATGCCGATGAGAGACGCGGCCAGGGTGGGAGATATCTTTGTCACAGCCACAGGCGACATCGATGTCATATTCAAGGACTGTTTCAGACTCATGAAAGACGGCGCGATCTTTTGCAACTCCGGCCACTTCAATGTTGAGATCTCTATCGATGAACTCAAAAAGATGTCGAAGTCCAGAAGGGTGATCAGGGATTTCGTCGAAGAATATGCACTGAGAAACGGCAAGAAGATATACCTGCTGGGCGAAGGACGACTGATAAATCTGGCCTCTGCGGAAGGACATCCCTCTGCTGTCATGGACATGAGCTTTGCCAATCAGGCGCTCTGTGCTGAGTATATGGCTAAGAATTATAAGAAACTCCAAAAGAAGGTCTACAGCGTTCCCGAAAAGATAGATGCCGATATCGCAAGGCTGAAACTGAGGGCCATGGGAACGAAGATAGATGTCCTCACACCTGCGCAGAAGAAATATCTCAGAAGCTGGGAGATGGGGACGTAAAATAACTGTTCCATAGCTATTTAAAAAAGGCGGGTCTTTGATCCGCCTTTTTTTTGCCTGGCCATGGCAGTTCTGACGCAACTGACAAAAGAAACGGCATCCATTAATTTATCTTTTTACAGTTCGGGGATGACGGAAGATTTTATTCAAAGTGCCAGGCGGGAAGAACCACATAAAGAAATTATGGAGGGATACGCTGTGGCAGACATTGCCCAGGATTGCTTCAATTTTTCACTGAACACTACAAGGCGGGTGCGATCGGGCTTGTCGGCACGCGGGACACGATAGGAATGGCGATAAGGGAGGCCCAGAGTGAGGTGACCTCTGATTACAGTGCCCCGCGCTTGTCGCATTGTTTCATCTTTGGTGATATGAGACTCGACAGAAGAGAAGGCAATGGCGGCCTTACGAGAAGTCCCTATCTTTTTGAAAGCGACCTTAAGGTAGATGCCTTCAAACCGCAGCTGAGGAACGGCGCACAGGAAAACTGGATAGGAAGTGGTGCAAGGTCGGCGTAGAAAACGCCGCTGTTATGTACCTGGGGCTTTCAGAAGACGAAGGAGACAAGGTCCCGGCACAGCGCTGCAACTTATAGACGAGCAGGTGCTTTATCCGATACAGGAGCTTCTAGGCACCTGGTGGACTATTATTACAAAGAGGCAGTGGAGGGCAAACCCCCTTGACGACCGCCACGCTATGTATTGCAGTTCCTTTGTGCGGTATTGCTATAAAGAGGCCGGGAGAGATTTTCTGGATAGTTCAGTGAGTGTTTCAAACACGACACCGGAGGATGTGGCACGGGCCGGACAATACAATATGGTTGACTATTCGCAGTGAAAGAAGGAACTGAGTGAAGAGAACGCGACCCGGGGGCTTACGGGATATGGAAGACGCATCTGGTCCTTGTCCGGTGTTTCTTTTTGTGTTAATGTAAAACATGTCCGCAAGGGTAGTTTCCGTCAATATAAGCGATAGGAAGGGCATCAGGAAGAAACCTGTCGCAGAGGTCGTCTTGGCTGCCGAATACGGAATCGAAGGCGACGCCCACGCATCCTCTGCATGGCACCGTCAGGTGAGTCTTTTGGCCCTTGAGAGTATCAATAAGATGAAGGAGATGGGGCTCAACGTTTCGCCCGGAGATTTCGCTGAAAATATCACTACAGAGGGGATTGACCTTGTCTCTCTTCCGGTGGGCACAAGAATACGGATCGGCGCAGAAGTCGTCGGCGAGGTTAGCCAGATTGGCAAAGAATGCCATACGAGGTGCGCGATCTATTACCAGGCAGGCGACTGCGTAATGCCGAAGGAAGGGATATTTATCAGGGTCCTTGAGGGCGGTAAGGTAAAAAAAGGAGACAGGATAAGTGTTCGGTGATTAGTGTCCGGCAAACAACTGGAGGCAATTAGTAAGATGCTAACCGGATTGATTAAGTCGTTATCTTACACTGGTTTTCAAACAGACACTGACACTGTATGATTACTGCCGCTGTTCTGACGCTGAGCGATAAAGGGTCGCGCGGTGAGCGCGAAGATCTGGGTGGTCCTGCGATCATGGAGATTGTGAAGAAGATCGGGGTGTCAATAGAGCATTATGAAATTATCGCTGACGAGAAGGAATTGATTAAAGAAAAGCTGATCGATTACAGTAAAAAAGTGGATTTGATCATAACGACCGGAGGAACGGGGCTCTCTCCGAGGGATGTGACACCAGATGCAACCCTCGACGTAATAGACCGTGAAATACCCGGCATTGCAGAGGCCATGAGGATGGAGGGGCTTAGAAAGACAAACAGGGCGATGCTGTCAAGGGCTGTGGCAGGGGTCAGGGGAAACACCCTGATCATCAACCTGCCCGGCAGCCCCAAGGCGATAAAAGAAGGTCTCGAAGCTGTCCTGGATGTAATACCTCATGCTGTCGAAAAGATAAAAGGGAGCATGGAAGACTGTGCTTCAGGGGCTCCGGGCGCACCATGAAAGACGTTTCGTTTCCACTTGCATTTTTGGCCGGCATTTTTTCTTTTCTGTCCCCCTGCGTTTTGCCTCTTGTTCCTTCCTATGTCTCTTTTATCACGGGTATTTCCTTTGAAGATCTGAAGGAGGGGACGGACAGGAAAAAAATAAGGTTCCTTACGATCACGAATTCACTGGCCTTTATCTGCGGTTTCTCGCTTATCTTCATAGCACTCGGTGCGTCATCTTCTGTGGTAGGTCAATTCTTCTTCAACTACCAGGACTGGATAAGGATCATCGGGGGCGTGCTTGTGATTTTTTTTGGGCTGTTCGTCTCGGGCATTATAAAAATGGACTTCCTGACGAGGGAGAGGAAGTTTCATGTAAGCGGAAAGCCTGCGGGATATGTCGGCTCATTCCTTGTCGGGATGACGTTCGCTGCAGCGTGGACGCCATGCATCGGCCCAATACTGGGAACCATTTTGCTCTATGCCAGTTCCCATGGCTCAGCCGCATATGGGTTTAAACTCCTTTCCGTGTATTCCTTGGGACTGGCACTGCCGTTTTTTCTGTCTTCTCTCATGTTCAACACCTTTCTGAGTTATTCCGTAAAGATAAGGAAATACATGAGGGTAGTTATGTTGTCTAGCGGGGCGTTGTTGATTGTGTTTGGGATACTCCTACTCACAAATAACGTACGGCTTCTCAGTGCCCTGCTCCCGGACATCGGGATAAATTTCTAGGTCCGCATATATATGCTCGAACATCACCGCCAGCCATTGCGAAGCCGCAGGGAATTCCTCAGAAGGCAGATTCGCTATTCGGGATTTTCCATGCTGATCCTTTTGTTTTCAATAGGGCTGGGAGTCCTCGGGTATCATCACTTCGGCAGCCTCCCCTGGATTGATTCATTTCTGAACGCCTCCATGATACTTACCGGCATGGGGCCTGTGGACAAGATGGAGACGCAGGCCGGAAAAATTTTTTCCGCGTTCTATGCGCTTTTCAGCGGCATCTCCTTTCTCACGTTTGTCGGGGTGCTCTTTGCCCCTGTCTATCACCGTTTTCTGCACAAGTTCCATCTCGACATCGAGGGCAGGGGCCGAAAGCCGGACTGACCCAGATTATTCAGTGATGCAGCATGGGACTATTTTTTTGCTCATTCTCGTCCCGAATGCTTTCGGGACTCCGAGGCAATTTCTCGACTCGCCGTAGGCGAGTCAATACGAGAAATTGAAGCCGCTCAGAGGCAGCCCCATGTTGCACTGTTGCATGATTCTGATAACTATCTTCGGAGACATTTTTTTTACTCCGCGTGTTAAGATTTAACGATGTCCAAAACGAAAACTTTTTTTCAGTGCCAGTCATGCGGTTACACCAGTCCGAAATGGCTGGGAAAATGCCCTGATTGCGCAGGCTGGAACACCCTCGTAGAGGAGAAAGTCTTACCGTCCCACAGGCGCAATGCCGGCATTGATTCCCCGGGCAAGGCAGAACCGGTTGCGCTGGGTGCAATTGAGGCCTCATCAGAAAACAGGACGCTGACCGGGATAACAGAGTTCGACAGGGTCCTGGGCGGCGGCATAGTACCAGGGTCGGTGGTTCTTGTCGGCGGAGACCCCGGGATAGGGAAGTCAACACTCCTTCTTCAGACGTTTTCAGGACTTTCGCGTAAGTCAGGCAAACTTCTTTACGTATCAGGTGAGGAATCGCCCCGGCAGATAAAGATGCGGGCAGACAGGCTTTCAGTGAACCCTGAAAACATCATCCTTCTTCCCGAGACTTCTCTTGAAGGCATACTTGATTCGGCTGCCAGGCTCACGCCTGAGGCCATGGTCGTTGACTCCATCCAGACGGTTTTTACCCAGGAGATGCTTTCGGCGCCAGGATCAGTGGGACAGGTACGAGAATGCGCGGCAAAGCTTATGCTGTTTGCAAAACGTTCAGGCATCCCTGTGTTTATAATAGGGCACGTCACCAAGGAAGGCACTATCGCGGGCCCCCGCGTGCTCGAACATATAGTCGACACGGTTCTCTATTTTGAAGGCGACAGGGGGCACTCCTACCGTATACTGCGAACGATAAAAAACAGGTTCGGCTCTACCAATGAGATAGGTGTTTTTGAGATGTCCGATTCGGGACTCAAAGAAGTAGATAATCCCTCCGAGCTTTTTCTTTCTGAGCGGCCCCGGAATGTCTCGGGCTCTATAGTCGTTGCCAGCCTCGAAGGGACAAGACCGCTTATGGTTGAGGTCCAGGCCCTTGTTTCCCGGACGAACTTCGGGATGCCGAGAAGGACTTCGATTGGAGTCGATTTCAACAGGGTGAACCTGCTCGTAGCAGTGTTGGAAAAAAGGGCAGGACTTCAACTGGGGGGTATGGACATTTTCATCAACGTCGTTGGGGGATTGAAGATTTTGGAACCCGCAGTTGATATGGGCATTATTGCTACTATAGCGTCCTCCGCAAAAGAGAAGCCGGTTAATCCCCGGACCTTTGTTTTTGGTGAAGTGGGCCTCTCCGGGGAGATACGGGCCGTTGCGCAGGCAGAGGCAAGACTTAGGGAGGCTGCCAAGATCGGCTTCAGGAAGGCGATAATCCCTGCGGGAAACGCAGACAAGATAAGGGACAATCAGGGTCTTGAGATAGTTGGGGTGAAAGATGTTGAGGAATGCAGCAAGACTTTTTTTGATTAGCGTAGTCGTTTTTGTTAGCGCCTGTGCCGGCAGCAAAATTGAGCCGGAGGAAATGCCTTCATATGAAGGAAGGGCCTTCAGCGAGATCGTCTCCGAAAAGAAGGGCATCAAGGACATCGAGACGAAATTCGCAATCCTTTTTGAAAAAAAGGACTCCGAGGTCAGGGGGGATGCTGCCCTTGAGATATCGCGTTCCGGAGATATGAGCCTTCGGGTGTATTCACTTGGATTCCTGGCGATGGAGCTGACGTCACGTGACGGCCAGGTCAGGGCCACTCCCGCACTTGACAGGGGAAAGAAGCTTATCCTGACACGCGGTTTGAGAGACTGCCTCTTTTGGTGGGACATGGAGGAATTCAGTCTTTTTGAAGAAGACGGCCACTATCTTCTAAGGGGGCCGGACCGGGAGTTATGGATCGACAAAAAGACCTTTCTTCCTGCAAGGCAGAATATATATTTTGAAGACGGCAAGGTCCTCAATGTTTACTACGGCAGCCCGACGAAGGAGGATGACGTCTGGTATCAGTCGAAGATCAGGATAGAGTATTTACAGTACTCAGTGACTTTTACTGTAAAGCATATGTCATTTAAGTCGTAGCGGCGTCCGGCCAGTTCATACCCTTACATTTTACCCATGCATGAAGAAGGAGATCATTTTTTCAGGGTACTTTATGATTCGAGCCCTAAATCTACCGCAACAGCCTTAATTATAGAATCGTCTATTAAAGCATGTTTAAAGAGGAACCCCTCCAGCAGGGCATTGTCGCAGATTGTGTTGATCAGGCGCGGGCTGCCATTGGAATACTGATAGATCAGCTTTACGGCTGATTCGGTGAAGATGTCTTCACTGGCAGATGCTACCCCCATCCGGTGCCTGATATAGTCTTTCGTATTATCCTCGGAAAAAGATTGAAGTCTGATCTTGACCGCAACCCTCTGTTTAAGCGGCTCGTCGAGCGAAAGTACCTGGTCGAGTTCCGGCAGCCCGAAAAAAATGAAATTCACCATCTTGCCGGCAGAGGTTTCCATATTAAGCAGCCCCCTGAACTCCTCCATTATCTCCCTCGAATTCAGCATCTGGACCTCATCCATCATGACAACAGCCTTTTTTCCCTGTTCGTTGATTTCATGAAGCCTTCTGTATATCTGCCCTAGGAGTTCTATCTTATCACTCGACATGTCCGCGACGCCCAGCTGGATCGCAAATTTCTTGAAAAGCCATTCAGAACTGACTGACGAATGCATGATAACGAGCAGGGCGGCCTCATAGTTTTCTTCATCAAGTTCTTCGAGGAGCTTTCGTGCAAGGGTTGTTTTGCCGGCGCCGATATTGCCGATTACCACGGCAAGACCTTTTTTTGTATCGACGGCATACTTGAGTTTTATAACAGCCTCAGCCTGCTGGGGGCTATTGTAGTAAAACCTGCTGTCTACCACATTCGAAAAAGGGTGCTCGCTGAGCTTGTAAAATTCCAGATAATCCACTTAACGCCTCTTGCTGAAATTTATTCTGGCATCAGTATATATTTCTGCCCATATCTTAACAGATTTTAAGGAACAACACACCGGACTGCTGAGATCCACACATCAATTATGAATGAGGGGCTGTTCAAAAACATCAAGCGGCGCGGCGAATCAGGCGCATAAGGTGAGTTTCCTGCGGAAGAAAAGTCTTAGTGACGTTTTTGCATCAGTGAACAATCAAAGGTGAGATGTAACGTCTAAAGGTAAGATACCCGGTCTTTTCTTGCCTTTGATTTTTCAGCTTCGCTGCTTTTCGCAATGCGCGCCTTGAGCTGGTTGATCTTCTCTGAAACATTTCTGAATCCGGCGTTCCAGCCGAATACTGCGGTATATAGATCCAGCGCTTCCTTGACATTGTTGTTCTTCTCATAGGCCTCAGCAAGGTCGTATTTAATTGCCCAGTAAGACTCGTCCTTGTCGCTGATTTCCTTTATGGCCTTCGTCAGAACATCGATAGCAAGAGAATAAAGTCCTTTTTCCATATAACATACGCCCAGCATGGTAGATGACTGCATGAACCTCTTGGGGTCGCTCCGCGATGTCTGAAATTCTTTGATCGCGTCGTCAAGCAGGCCCATCTCCTTATATGCTATGCCAAGGTTGTAATGGGTTTCGGAGTCTTCCTCCGCAAGCTCGCTTTCCAGGCCTTTTTTGAACTCCTGGAATATCTCAAGCACATCGCTGTCAATCTCGGGTTCCTTCTGTGCATCCGCAAGCTCGCGGTCTGAGGAAGAGAGGTCCTCATGCTGGGTTTCATCAGACGTCTGCAGGATCTCTTTTTCTTCGGGAACCTGAGGTTCTGCGGCAGCAGGACCCTGAGAAACGGGTTCTTCCGAGACGGGCTTGCCCATGGCGGTAGTCTCAAAGCCGGTAATCTCAGTTAACGTTTCCTCATGAACCGCCTCATCAACTCCCGGTTCTTCGGCAACAGGCTTAAAAGCGTCAGTAATTCCGCCGGTTTCAACGCCCCTGAGAGTCTGCCCCGCAACAGCCTCAGAGGCAGGTATCCCGGCGCCTTCTTTTTCCGGAACCTGTCCAAGGGCGGTCAACTTCTCAGCGATTACTTTGTCTTGCGGAAAAAGACGGTGCAGCCGTTCCAGTATCCTTGCGGCATCCTGGTTAAAACCCTGCCGGATATAAAAATCGGCCTCTGCAATCTCCTCCTCAAAATCTTCTATATCATATTCTTTGGTTGCGGCCTCGCCGGATTCCCCGGTGACTTCAGCGGCGTAAGAGGTCGGCTCTATCTGCAGTTTGGATGCCTCTCGTCCCTCCAGCCGCGGGTCTTCCGGGCTCATGGCCAGGGCATCCGAGATCATTCTTTCAGAGTTGGCAGTGTCGCCCTGCCGTTTATACAGCTCGTGCAGAATAAGACATTCTGTAACCAAAGACTCTTTGTCTGAAGCTTCGGAGTAAAGGGCCTTAAGCTTCAAATGAAGATTCATGTTCTGGGGCTCTTTTACCTTTAACTGTTCGAGGATACCGATCGCTTCACTCCGAAGGCCATACCTCGAAAAGACATCAGCCTCCATAAGGATCTCTTCAGTTGTTTTTTCCCCCTCTGTAAGGCGCAGGGTAACCGCCTCTTTCTCCGTGACAGGCTTCTCAGGTTCCTGAGGCTTTTCGCTGAATTCCTCAAGCATCTCCCTCAGACTCGTATCATACGGCCGCAGATCGAGGGCTTCTCTGTAACAGGAAACTGCTTCTTCCGTCATGTCCGTTTCTTTCAGGTAATCTCCGAGAGAAAGAAGCTCTGAGAAGGCCTTATCATCGTCCGCGAGTTGTCTGTACAGCGATACGAGCCTTCTGCCGGTCTGAACAGGATCAATTTTTTTGAATGACTCAAGAAGACCGATTGCCTCTGAAGGATTCCCCCGAAGGATGACCTCATCGATCACCGGCAGGTATGCCTTCCAGGCTTTTTCCTCTTCTCCTTCTTTAAGGTATATTTCGGCCAGAAGCCTTCCCGCCCTCAAATGTTTTGGTTCAATCCCGGTTACCTTAAGAAGATATTCTTTTGCTGTTTCGTCAGCTTTTGACCTAAGGCAGAGTTCAGCATATTTGAAAGCCACCTCCGCATCTTCCGGGAAAAGTGCCGCAGCCTCTTTCATGCATTCCATGGCCTTTTCCATCCTGCCGGATTTTTCGTAGAGATTCCCAAGTCCAAAAGCAGCCTCCTTATTCATCGGATGAAGTTCGAGGGCTT
>OUUY01000099.1 GCA_900302705.1 Candidatus Sulfobium mesophilum | reverse complement strand
TACATCATAAGAATAAGTCCAATGGCGATCGGTATATTTGTCGTGCCTACCTGAAACTGATTGATGAACCCCTCGGTTCCAGGAATGAAATACCCCAGACCAACACCCAGGGCCATAGCCGTAAATATCCACAAAGTAAGATATCGGTCAAGAAAAGAAAGTCTCCTGCCTATTTTTTTTTCAGTCATTTACACCTCCCAGCGCATCTCTTCTTGTCAGGCAGAGGCATGACGTTATCCTTGGAAGTTTTGCCCTGCACGAAATCCTCAAGTCTTTTCCTTTCAGCAGTTACGGATTCCTCTGGTATCCTTTCCAGGACAGACAGAAGCAGAAATCTTCTGAAAAAATCCGAATCATCAAGCCTGTAATGGGTCCATCGCCCCTGTTTTCTGTCCTTCAGAAAGCCCGCTTCTTTAAGTACGCCCAAATGAAACGACACCTTGGGCTGTACCATATCGAGCGCGGAAACGATATCACAGACGCAGAGTTCTCCATTCTCAAGGAGCTTCAATATCCTGAGCCTTGTTTCCTCGGAAAGAGCTTTTAAGATATTCATTATCTCCTTCATACTACGCCTCTTCTTTAATCAGGGCTTTTACCTTCTCGATATTCGGCAGCGGCTTACCTGAATGTTTGAGCTTGCCGTTGACCACAAGCCCGGGAGTTGACATGGCATATTTCATGATCTCCTGAATCTCGGAAATCTTTTCGACCTCGGCCTCAATGCCAAGTTCCTTCACCGCTGTTTTCGCCAGCTGCTCCATCGTATGACAGTTTGCACATCCGGGGCCTAACACCTTGATATCCATAGTAGAATCCTCCTTGTAGTTAACTCTCAACATTTTTTGGTCAATATCTTGATCGGTGATTCTCGTTGGACTTGAGGCAATTTCATACTAAAAACCTGTGCTGCGGCAAAAAGTCCTGCTTTTACGATCAAGTCAGAAGGGATTGTCTCGTGGCTCTGATAAGCATATTCCACAGTTCTGCATTCGACGTCTCCGCAAACTTCACAACAAGCGCTTTGCCCGGTTTCCGCGCCAAGCCATTCTTCAAGAGTTTTACCGGCAATTACGATTTTATTTGACTGCAATGCATCCTTCCTGAATGTTTCGGACTTGATAGCCCTTTTCACGAGCTTGACATGAATTTCAAAGGGTTTTAGTTCACGGGCCAGGCTTGCTGCGGCCTTTTCAACTTCCTGCTCTGTCGAACTACACCTTGGACACGTCTTCTTATTTTCATCAAGCAACCTTTGCCATTCAATGAGAAGCGTTTTCACAACGGCTGCACCTCCTACAAAATCGCGTTGAAGATATAACCGACTGCTGTGATAGTTACGCACATAATCCCCACAAAAACTGCAAGCAAGGGAATCTTCAACACCTTTCTCAGAATTATCATTTCTGGCAACGACAGGGCAGTAACCGCCATCATAAAAGCAAGGACAGTCCCCATGCTCAGACCTTTCTCCATAAGGGCATAGACAATCGGGATCACGCCTGCGGCATTGGAGTAGAGCGGGACGCCAAGCGCGACAGCTAAAGGCACAGCAAAAGGATTTCCATTGCCAGCGTAACGAACGAGAAAGTCCTGAGGCACATATCCATGAATAAAACCTCCAATCCCGATGGCCAGGATAACAAACAACCATACCCTTTTCAGGATGTCTGCGGTATTCCATTTTGCATATTGAAGCCTTTCACTAAACCGCTGACTGAAGGCCACCTGCCCTTGACCGGTTTTGATCTGATAGACATATTCCTCAACCCACTTTTCAAGCTTTAACTTCCCAATTATGAAGCCTGCTCCAATGGCCACCAACAGACCGGTACCCATATATATGGCAGCGATCTTCCAGCCGAAGAGTCCCCAAAGGAGGACCACAGCAACCTCATTGACCATGGGGGATGAGATCAAGAAGGAGAAGGTCACACCGAGGGGTACACCCGCTTCCACGAAGCCTATGAACAAGGGAACCGCCGAGCAGGAACAGAACGGGGTAACGATTCCCAGAAAGGCCGCAAGTATATTGCCGATAAACTCCCGTTTATGAGAAAGAATACGCTTGGTTCTCTCAGGAGGGAAATAGCTTCTGATTACAGAAACAATAAATATGATGACAGTAAGCAGCAGAAGTATCTTTATGGTGTCATAAATAAAGAAATTAAGTGCATCAGCAAGGCGTGGAGTGCGATCAAGCCCCAGAAGGTCATACGTTATATAGGATGAAAAAGCCTTAAGCAATTGAAACCTCCACTTAATGGTCCCTTCCTTTCATATAAACATATGTTTATGCCATTGTCAACTGAAATGACATTAATTTATCGATATTTAATGTGTTTTTATTTACGCTTCATAACTCTTGATTTATAGAAGAACGAATTGCCCGTACATCGAAGTTGCCTGAAATCGGAAATGCGGACTCCAGGAAGAAGTTGAAAACCTGAGCTATACTGTCCGAACTGTAAGTTACCGAATTATAAAGCAAAAAAAAGAAATTGCTGCCTGTTTTTATACTGTTGCTGGACCTGTCAGGCCTCTTCCGGTAAACTAAATGAATGCGTACGCCCGGCAGACGAAACATAGAGAATCTGAAATGGTACGTAATATTATCGTGTCTTTTGATCGGCTTTTCGGTCCTCTCCTACTTTGTTCAGATAGTCATATTCCACCGGACGGAGGACACATTTTTTTATATGCTTCAGGATATCGCCTTTGTCCCCATCCAGGTGCTTCTTGTGACTTTTATCATCGCCCGCCTCCTCAGCGAAAGGGAAAAGCTGACACGACTGAAAAAACTTAATATGCTCATCGGAGCATTTTACAGCGAAGTCGGGACACACCTCATGAAATATTGTTCAAGTTTCTGCTTCGATCTCCCGGCCCTTGCCCCGCATCTTCTTGTGACCGACTCATGGACAAACAGGGATTTCGCTGTTGCCATGGGTCAGATCCGGGCGGTCGATCCGAAGATAGATTCCACAAAGGGCGACCTCGCAGAATTAAAGGGATTCCTTGCAAAAAAAAGGGGTTTTCTCCTCACCCTTCTGGCAAACCCCAACCTCCTGGATCATGAGAGGTTTACAAACCTACTCTGGGCGGTCTTTCATCTGATGGAAGAGTTGTCCTCAAGAAATGTGCTTGAAGGACTGCCCAAGACCGATTACGACCACCTGGCAGGCGACATCAGCCGGGCCTATACGCAACTCCTCTGTGAGTGGCTTTTCTACGTAGAACATCTGAGGAGGGACTACCCTTACCTCTTCTCTCTTGCCGTAAGGATGAACCCGATGGATGAAAATGCAAGTCCGATCGTGTTGGGCGTAATTAATCACTCTCCGGTAAAGGATCGAAAATGAGTGTGTTAGGTTCTGGTTTCACGCCCCAAGCGCCTCTTTCGTCAACTTCTGAGCGGCCTCAAAAACAGCCTTTTTGCTCTCCTCTGTCCTTGCTTCTATATAAAACCTGACCTTCGGTTCGGTACCGGAGGGCCTGATCATAAGCCACGAGCCATCGTTAAAGACAAGCTTCGTTCCATCGACAGTAATCACATCTTTGACCTTCTTCTCGCTTCCTCCTATTTTAAGGCTGGCGCCTTTCTTATATCGTTCCTGGATAACAGAAAGCTTTCTCACAAGCGGTTCTCCCACAAGCGACTTGTCCACTTCAATCCCGGAGCGGTCAGGATAGTAATAGCCGAATTCATCCATGATCTCCTTAAGATATTCACTTAGATTCTTACCGGTGACCGCCATCATCTCAATGGCAAGGAGCAGACCGAAGAGAGCGTCCTTTTCAAGCGTATGATTATAACCGGATATGCCATCAGACTCTTCGAAGGCTATTATCGCCCTTTGCGAAGCGGACTTCAACAGATAAGGTCTGAAGTTCTTGAATCCCACTTTTGTCTCTATCACTGATACACCGAGTCTTTCTGCTATGGCGTTTACTAGATTGCTCGTGCCGACTGACTTGACCGCAACCCCCGAAATACCTTTGTGAACACAGAGGAAATGTAATGCCATAGCCCCGAAGTAGTTCATGGGTATCTGAACATTTCCATCGCTGAAGCGTATCCGGTCGCCGTCAGGGTCCATGATAACACCCAGCTTTAACATTGAGACGCTGCCCTTCAGGGTCATCTCAACACCCGCCATATTCCTTTCGGAGGGCTCAGGCGCGACACCGCCGAATAGATAATCATCGGATGTCCTCAGATATACAATCTTGTCGGTCTCACCAAGTATCTTCTGGACACATCCCCTTGTTGCTCCATGCACATTATCAATACATATTAGGCAGTCTGTCTTCCCGATAAAGTCCCGGATCCGCCCGACATCAACTGTCTTTCGTTCATTAACATAGCGTATGTAAAGGGAGGTAAGATCGATGTTCTCCACCCCCTTTGGTATGACCGGCCCAGGCTGCAAAAATTCAGCCATCATTCTGTTTGCGATCTGTTCTATCTTTGTCGTGATCTCAGGGCCTGCCGGACCGCCGTCTGAAGGGTTAAATTTGAAGCCTGCGTAATTGGCTGGATTATGTGAAGGCGTAAGATTTATAGCGAAGGCAGCATTCAGCATTTCGATGCCCGCAGAAAACTCCGGCGTGGGCGCCTCACCAGCGTACCAGGTTTTAATCCCCTCCTTCTGCAAAAGCCCCAGAACCTCCATAGAGAAATCCCTGCCCAGCAAACGGTTGTCATGTCCTACAATAACTCCACGTCTTTTTACCTCTTCGAAATCCGAAACGCCCATCGCCCTCATGACATCACTATCCTGTACTTTCAGCATCTCTATGATGGCCAACGTAACAATGTGCACATTACTGAATGTAAAATCGGTACCTATCTCCCCGCGCCATCCTGAAGTTCCGAAGACAATTTTTGAAGGTGCTTTATTTCCCCGCGCGAATACCTCTATTTCCGACAGCAACTCCTTATGCTTTATGACATCTGATAAAATTGTTTTCCAGCATGAATTGGCGTCCTCAAACTCCCTTTCCATCGCACCCTCCGCAGTCTCAGATATTGTATTACGCCTTAGCCGCCTTAACCACAATCCTTGCAAGAAGGGACAAACTTCTAAGAACCCGCGGCAATATGATAATATATCAGACTTTTTTGATATCGGGAGGAAGAGATGTCCAAGTCATATAAAATAGCGGTAATACCCGGTGACGGCACAGGCCCTGAAGTTGTTGCCGAGGGTATTAAGGTGTTAAATGCTGTTTCCAAGAGGTTTGGTTTCCAGACCGACCTGACCTACTTCGACTTCGGTGGTGACCGGTATCTTAAGACCGCGGAAGTGCTTCCGGCAAATGCAGCCGAAGAACTACAAAAGTTCGATGCTATCTTTCTCGGGGCGATTGGCCATCCTGATGTAAAACCAGGCATTCTCGAAAAAGGGATATTGCTTAAACTGAGGTTTGAGCTTGATCAATACATAAACCTCAGGCCTGTAAAGCTCTACCCTGGCGTGGAATGCCCGCTAAAAGACAAAAAGCCTGATGATATAGATTTCGTGGTCGTCAGAGAGAACACTGAAGGACTCTATGCCGGAGCCGGCGGAACCCTCAAAAAGGGGACCAAGGACGAGGTTGCGATACAGGAATCGATCAATACAAGAAAAGGCGTCGAACGCTGCGTACGTTATGCCTTCGAATACTGCAGAAAAAGAAATAAGGCAAAAAAACTCACTCTTTGCGGAAAGACAAACGTGCTCACCTATGCCTTTGATCTTTGGGAGAGGACCTTTTACGAAGTTGCAAAGGAATACCCTGATGTAAAGGCCGACTATGCGCACGTTGACGCTATCACGATGTGGTTTGTCAAAAATCCCGAATGGTTCGACGTCATAGTGACAGACAACATGTTTGGTGACATAATTACAGACCTCGGAGCCATGATTCAGGGCGGAATGGGCATTGCTGCAGGCGGTAATATAAACCCGCAGGGTGTCTCTATGTTTGAGCCCATAGGAGGATCTGCCCCGAAATATAGGGGTAAAAACGTTATCAATCCCCTTGCCGCTATTTGCGCAGGCGGCATGATGCTTGAGTATCTGGGAGAAGATGCTGCAGGTAAGGCCATTGAAAAGGCCGTGATGGAAGTCACAGGGAAACATATCAGAAGTCTGGCAGCAGGTCAGATGGGTATGAGCACTTCAGAGGTCGGAGACCTGGTAGCAAAGCTTTCGGCGACCGCCTGAGCGATGAAAAGCGCCGGGCAAGTGCGTTAGCGCCCGGCAAACGCCCCCCCAACAAAATAGCCATTTCCACTCCCTATTGTGTAGTTAATTGTAACTACTTTGCTTCTTATCTTTCACAGAATAGAATATGGTGATTGCTTTTTTTGGCTGTCGTACTGAAATTTGGCTGCCAAACGTTGCCGGAATAAATAAAAATGGCTGTAAATACAGGGAGTTGAAACGGGAGATTTATGAAAAAAGAGGAGTTCCCATGAAAAGCAAGGGTTCGGAAAGATTCTTCCAGATCGTCTTCAGCTTTGGTTTTCTTTTGTGCGTCATATGCTGCTACGCTTTGTCAGACCAAAGCCGGGTTGCGTATGCCGCTGGGGACTCGTGTGTTACGGACCAGTGCCACAGCCGCATAGGCAAGGATAAATTTGTTCATGGCCCTGCAGCAGTCGGCGATTGTTCAGGCTGTCACATAAGTCAGGGGAAACACAAGTTCGCGCCTATCAAAAAAGCCAGTGATCTTTGTTATAAGTGTCATGAAAAAGTGGATACTAAAAATGCAATTCACAGGCCCGTAAAAGACGGCAATTGCACGAAATGTCACAATCCGCATCAGTCTCCCTATAAATACTTTCTTCGTGCTGAAAGGACCGGCCTATGCTTCCTCTGCCATGACAAAAAAATCCTTGCCGGCAAATTCGTACACGGCCCTGCTGCTGTAGGCGGCTGTACGATGTGTCATAGCCCGCACGAAGCGGACTTTCCCAAACTCCTCAGTGCCAGTGGAAATGACGTCTGTTTTCAGTGTCATACCGACAAGGTTGATGATTTCAAGGGAAAAAAGTTTGTCCATAAACCGGTAAAGGAAAAATGTGTTAACTGTCATAGCCCTCATTCCGGTGATTATCAATACAATTTCAGCCGCGAGGGTTCCAGGGAATTATGCTTCGAATGCCACAAAGACAAGAAAGAGTGGATCTCGAAGATAAAGGTGAAACACGGCGGCCTTGAGACAGATAGGAAATGCCTCGCATGCCATGATCCTCACGTCTCAGATCATGTAAAGCAGCTTGTGAAGGAACCCGCTGAGTCGTGCATGATGTGCCACGACCGTCCTCTGGATACACCCAATGGAAAGATCGTGAACATGAAGGAGTACCTTAAGACGAACAAGGACTACCACGGCCCCATAAAACAGGGAGATTGCTCAGGCTGCCACAACACTCATGGTTCTGATTACTTCAGGATGCTGAGGAAGAACTTTAATCCCGTGTTTTACGCTCCTTTCGATCCGAAGAATTTTGATCTCTGCTTTAATTGCCACGAAAAAACACTGGCTCTAGATGCAAAGACCACCACTTTGACAGGGTTCAGAAACGGAGATCAGAACCTGCACTTCGTTCATGTCAACAAGTCTGTAAAGGGGCGTACCTGCAGGGCATGCCACGACGCCCATGCCACCAATAACCCAAGACATATAAGGAATGCGGTTCCCTTCGGTACATGGGATTTGCCTGTGGGTTTTCAGAAAACCGAAACCGGAGGTTCATGTCTGCCGGGATGCCACCAGAAGTTCTACTACGACAGAAATGCGCCGGTTAAAAACAGACAGACAGTAGCTAAATCCGGCAACTAAAATATGAAGATCATTACCGTATCTTTAACTGCTTTTTTGTGGTGCATGATTATTCTTTCATTCCCTCTTCCGCAATGTGCGGCGGATGAGGGAAAGGGAAGGACAACGTCCTTTGAAGAGGCGGTCGCCCTCTTCGAACAGGGTAATGCCGACAAGGCCATTGAAGTTATGAAAAGGGTAGTCGCCGCAAACCCCCAAAATGCCGAAGCATATGACAGGCTCGGTTATTTTTTTCTGAAAAAGGCGCAATTTGACGAGTCGCTGAATGCCTTTGCCGCAGCGCTAAAAATAAATCCGACGTTGCGGACTTCCAAAACAGGCACTGGACTCGCACTACTTAAGAAAGGTGATCTGAAGGGTGCGGAAACGATACTTCTGGAAACACTTTCCATTAACCCCTCTCCTGCCCCTACACATTATGCCCTTGGACTTGTTTATGAAAAGCGGGCTGATTATGAAAAGTCCACCTTGCAGTTTAAAGAAGGGATTAAGACATTCAGGAGCGGCAAGAAATGAGACTGAGCATGGGGAAAAAAAGCATTAGAGTTCTGAATTCCATCATATTCAGCCTGATAATCGGTCTTCCGTTTGCGTGCACGGCAATTGCTCAGGCTCTGCTGCAGGTGGGGGCAAAGGCACCGGACTTTTCTCTTAAGGACATCGATGGCAAAGTACACACGCTCTCTGAGTATTCGCAAAAAAAAGCCCTGGTAATAGTGTTCTGGTCGACATGGAGCGCAAAATCCCCCAAGGCTTTAAGGAGATTCGAGGAATTCCATAAGAAATATAAAGACAAAGGTATACAGGTTATCGGCATAAATACGGAAAACCAGACGATTTCGGCGGAAGACGTTAAGAATGTAAGCAGCACGGTCAAGAATTTGGATATCTCCTTCCCCATCCTCCTTGATCAGGGGCTAAGCACATTCCAGAGCTATAGCGCGATCGCGCTGCCCTCGACGATAGTCGTGTCAGACGGCAAAATAACCCACGAACTTGCGGGGCTTCCGCTGACGGCAACAGAAAATTTGTTCGATGAGCTGATGGTTCTGGCCGGCGAGCAGCCGAGGAAAAAGATGGAGCCGTCCTATAAGCCCCGTTATGACGCCATTGCAGATACAAATCTGGGCAGGGGGTTTGTCAAGAAGAAGCTTTACGGCATGGCTTATCCGTCATTTAAGAAGGCTATAGAGAAAGACGCCAAATACATGCTCCCTTACGTGGAGCTTTCAAAATTATATGAAACCGAAGGCAATATGCCGGAAGCAGAAGGAATCCTCAGAAAAGCACTCTCCGCAGAGCCTGAAAATGTCATTATTTTGAGCGAACTGGGACATCTTCTTTCAAAAACGGGAAAACTGAAGGAGGCTGTTGAGATCCTTGATAAAGCGGCCAAACTGAATTCATATACGCCGTCTCATTATTATCTGGCTTATGCCCTTGGAAAGGATGGACATACAAACGAGGCACTTTCTTCTTTTGAGAAGGCCCTTTCGCTTAACCCCTTCGACCCTACCATCTACATACTTAGGGCAGAGATCTTCGAGCAGAACAGGATGCTGAAAGAAGCATCCGCGGATTACAGGAAAGCCCTCGAGCTGTTACTAAAGATAAAGTACTGAAGCCTCTATTTGTTGTCTCTCACTGCCGGCACGGCAATCTGCCGGCATGTAAAGTTTCCCCTATTTGAGTATAATAATAAATTCAGTTGTGTGGCTGACGCCGGAGGGCGTTATCCGCAGACAAGAATTCTTTACAGGAGCGAAAAGATGATGAGAGTGGGTTTCGTGGGATGGCGCGGCATGGTTGGCTCGGTGCTCATGGGCCGCATGGCCGAAGAAAAAGATTTCGATTTCGTGGAACCGGTCTTCTTCACCACTTCCAATGTGGGAGGCAAGGCACCTGATATCGGCAAAGATGCCCCGGCACTCAAAGATGCGAAGGATATCAATGAGCTGAAGGCAATGGACACGATAGTATCCTGTCAGGGGGGCGAATATACGAAAGAGGTTTTTCCAAAATTGCGGACCGCGGGATGGAAGGGCTACTGGATCGACGCGGCTTCAGCGCTCCGGATGGAAAAAGACGCCATCATCATCCTGGACCCCGTAAACATAAAGGTAATCAGAGATGGTCTCGCCAGGGGAGTCAGGAACTATATCGGCGGCAACTGTACTGTGTCACTCATGCTGATCGCTTTGGGGGGACTTTATGAACGGGGACTCGTCCAGTGGATGTCGGCCATGACTTATCAGGCGGCATCCGGAGCAGGCGCGCAGAACATGAGAGAGCTCCTTTCACAGATGGGTTCCGCCTTCGCTTCCGCAAGAGACCTGCTTGAACAGCCTTCAAGCGCTATCCTGGACATAGACCGGCGGGTGGCCGAGCATGTGCGTTCCGAGGCCTATCCTACCAGGTTCTTCGGCGTACCTCTGGCCTGCTCCCTCATCCCCTGGATCGATGTCCAGCTTGAAAACGGTCAGAGCAAGGAAGAGTGGAAGGGCCAGGCTGAAACGAATAAGATCCTGGGGCGTGAAGATAATCCTATCCCGATTGACGGCATCTGCGTGCGCATCAGTTCCATGCGCTGCCACAGCCAGGCGCTTACAATAAAACTTACAAAAGATGTGCCGCTAAAGGAGATTACTGACATGATCGCAAGCCACAACAAATGGGTGAAGGTGGTGCCGAACCAGCGTGATATTACAATTCGTGAACTTACGCCTGCTGCGGTTACAGGCACTCTGACAGTACCCATAGGCCGCATACGCAAGATGAATATGGGACCGGAGTACATCTCCGCATTCACCTGCGGCGATCAGCTCCTGTGGGGTGCAGCGGAACCCCTGAGAAGGATGCTCCGCATCCTCGTCGAAAGATAGTCGTCTCTGCCATTGTAAACGGGAGACTTTAGATGCAGGACATAGACATAATTGTGAAGGCCGACAATGTCCTCACGATGGACAAGCACTTCACCGCATTTAACAAAGGGGCTATCGCCGTCCATAAAGGCAGCATTCTGGCGGTGGGGAATGCCGGGGATATTATGCGAAAATATACCTCCGGCCTGGTTATCGGAGGAAACGGGTTTGTGGCATTCCCCGGCCTTGTCAACACCCACAGCCATTCCCCTATGGTTTACTTCAGGGGGCTTGCCGATGATCTGCCTTTGAAAGAATGGCTTGAAGAGCATATATGGCCTGCTGAAAAAAAGTGGCTCAGCCCGGCATTTGTGGCAGACGCCTCTGAACTTGCCTTCCTCGAAATGCTCAAGTCAGGCATTACCTCCTGCAATGATATGTATTTTTATGGCGACGAACTGGCAGCCGCAGCGAAAAGAATCGGCATCAGAGCGGTGATTGGCGCAGGTATCCTTGACTTTCCGACAAGCACCGCGCAAAACGCGGCGGAATATCTTGAGAAGGCCGAGGCGTTTATCAGCAGATGGAAAGATGACAGGCTGGTCACGCCGTGTATCGCCCCACACTCTGCCTATGCATGCAGCCCCGAAACATTGCAAAAGGCAAAAGCGCTTTCAGAAAAACACTCAGTACGCCTCCACATCCACCTGTCAGAAACCGAATGGGAAGTGGGAGAACTCATGGCCCTATATCAGAGCCGTCCCGTTAACTTCCTCGATTCCATAGGTCTTTTCGACGAAAGTGTGACTGCCGCGCACTGTATATGGGTGGAGGACGAAGAGATCGAGATCATGGCAAAACGCGGCGTTAATGTATCTCACTGCATGGAGAGCAACCTGAAACTGGCATCCGGGTTTGCACCTGTCGCCTCCATGCTCGCCCAGGGGATCAGAGTCACTTTTGGGACCGATGGTGCGGCAAGCAATAACGATCTGAATATCCTTAGTGAGATGTCCACAACTGCCAAGGTGCATAAGGCTCTTTCAAAAGATCCTACAATCCTCAGCGCACGCCGGGTGATGCTCATGGCCACGCGATGGGGGGCCGAGGCAATCGGACTTGGGGACGTAACCGGCAGCATCGAGATGGGCAAGGCAGCAGATATAGTCCTTGCCGATGTGAGAAAGCCTCACCTTTCACCCATGTATGATCCATATTCCAGCATTGTTTATTCGATGAGCGCAGCGGACGTCGACAGTGTTATCGTTGACGGGAAGCTGGTCCTGAACCGGCGCACATTGACCACCGGGGACGAGCAGGCAATTTTAAATCGCGCTTCGGACTGGGGACACAGAATCGCCAAGAAGAGCGGCTAGATAATGAAACTGCTTTTTATCGGTGATTCGCTTATAGAATTTTATGACTGGCAGCAGAGATTTACCGGAAACGAGGTATTTAATTACGGCATCGCGGGAGAGACTGTTGAAGGCCTTTACGCAAGACTGCAGGCCGTAATAAATAAAGCCGCAAACCCTGATTTTGTCTTTATAATGACTGGTATAAACAACGTTGCCATGGGAGACAGGGATTTTATCAGAACGTACAGGAAGATAATCGCTCAGATCAAGGCCATATCACCCTCATCCAAGATTTTTGTCCACAGCCTTCTGCCGGTGCTTTTCCCCTTTATAACCAACGACGAAATCCGCGGGATCAACGATGAGTTAAAAGATATGGCGGCAAAAGAAAATGTATTTTACTCCGATGTCCACGCAGTTTTTCTTGACTCTTCCGGCTCTCCGAGGGCTTCTTTCTTACTCGATGACGGCGTCCACCTCAGTGACGAAGGCTATCGGGCCTGGTCGACCGAAATAGAGAAATACCTTCTCAGAAAGGAGTAAAGAAGAGGGACCGTAAAGAATAGATTGCGCGGGTTCTGAAAACTTGCTTACAGAAACATGCCGTCCGCCATTTCAACTACACGGTGGCAGCGGTCAGAAAGAGACTTGTTATGCGTAACGACCACGAAGGTTATCCCCTTCCTTTCATTCAAACCTAGAAATAGTTCGAAGAGGTCATTGCCGGTAGCAGTATCAAGATTGCCAGTTGGTTCATCGGCAAGCACCACCTCCGGATCCTGAATAAGCGCCCTGGCGACAGCAACGCGTTGCTGCTCCCCGCCGGACAATTCGCCGGGCCTGTGCCTGACCCTCTCTGACAGACCAAGTTCGTCAAGGAGCGCTTTTGCCTTCTTTTCGGCCGCTGAAAAAGACATCCCGCTTATAATGGCCGGAAACATCGCGTTTTCTATCGAGTTAAACTCCGGAAGCAGATGGTGAAACTGAAAGACAAAGCCTATGCTTGTATTTCTGAGCCTTGCAAGAGAGTTATCGTCCATTGAAGCAATGTCCCTCCCTTTGAATTGGACCTTGCCTGAAGTGGGTTTGTCAAGGGCGCCAAGTATTTGGAGCAGCGTGCTTTTGCCGGCCCCCGACGCCCCTATAACACCTAGCATCTCCCCCTTTCTGATCGAAAGGTCTATGCCTTTAAGGACCTTAAGGTCCCCTGCCTCGGTCCTGAATGACTTCATGACGTCAATAGTCCTTATGAGAACTTCGTTACTCATATCTCAATGGTTCGACCGGATTGAGTTTTGCCGCCTGCCAGGCAGGGTAGAGCGTGGCAAGAAAGCTGATAATAACCGCCGAAACCGATACTGTGATGAAATCGAACAACTCCATCTTCACAGGCAGATGGCTTAAGTAATAGACGTCTGCCGGGAGTTTTATAATCTCATATCTGTTAAGAACAACGCCGGTCAGATATCCGCCGGTAATACCTATTACCGTCCCTATAAGTCCGATGAATAGTCCCTGAAGCATAAAGACCGTCATTATGCCGCGGTTGGTAGCGCCGATGGCCTTCAGGATAGCGATCTCCCTGCTCTTTTCTATGACGTTCATGATGAGGTTGCTTATGATATTGAACGAGGCCACGAGCACAATCAGGACAAGGATGACAAACATCGCGAACTTCTCAAGCTTCAGCGCTGAAAAGAGGTTCTTATTCATCTGCATCCAGTCAAGCACCTGGTAGGAAAACCCGAGTTCTTCCTGCAGTTCCTTCTTCACCTGCGGGGCTCTGTAGATGTCATGGAGCTTAAGCTGAACGCCAGAGATCTGGTCCTTCATCCCGAAAAAATCCTGGGCAGCGCTCACGCCCGTAAGCACAAGGTTCGAATCATATTCGAACATCCCTATCTCGAATATTGCAACGACCCTGAACTGCTTTACCCTTGGCAGCATACCCATCGGGCCGATCTCGCCGATAGGAGAGACGATATTAACCTTCTCGCCTGTAAACACGCCAAGGTTTGCGGCAAGTTCCTTACCGAGTATGATGCCAGGGACACCGCTTTCGTCTGCGAGGCCACTGATGCTGCCGTCCCGGATGTGAGAAAGTATCTCCGTTGTCTTTGATTCGCTGGCAGGCTCAATCCCCCTGAGAAATACTCCATGTGCCCTCTTACCGTATGAGACCATCACCTGCCCCAGCACAAAAGGGGCAAAGGACACTACTTCCTTCTCAGTCCTCAGTTTCTTAGCTACCCCCTCGTAACCGTCTGCCGACATCACCCCTTTATAATCCCTGATTATGACATGGGCATTAGCGCCGAGGATCTTCTTCTGAATGTCCTGCTGGAAACCCGTCATCACGGACAGCACAACCAGGAGGGCCATAACGCCCACGGCAACCCCGCCGATTGATATAGCGGTGTTGACCGAAACACCCTTATATCTTTTCTTCGATTTCAGGTATCTGAGGGCTATGAATACCGTGTAGGAAATGTTCATAGAAACCATTTCTCCAGAGGTATGTCATACCGGCTTGTCCGGACCTCTCCTTTCTCCCCTCCTTGGCAATGAGGGAATGGGGGAGGTGAAAGGATTCCCGTCTCGCTTTGCTTACGGGAATGACAAGGCTTCTTAAATTCATTGAAGAAACATAATTTCATAGCTGCCCTGATGATTCTGCAGCCTGTCCGAACCTCATTGTTCGTCTTCGGACCTGTCCGGCTGTTCAGGTTTAAGCTGCGGAAAGAGTATGACATCCCTTATAGACTGCGAATTGGTAAGAAGCATCACCAACCGGTCGATGCCGATTCCCTCACCGGCAGCCGGAGGCATGCCATATTCCAGGGCCCTGACAAAATCTTCATCCATCCACATGGTCTCTTCATCGCCCTTTTCTTTTGCCTCGACCTGTTTTTGAAATCTCTCTCTCTGATCAAACGGATCGTTTAATTCCGAAAAGGCATTGGCAAGCTCGCGGGAACAGATAAACAATTCAAACCGTTCGACGAGGGAGGAATTCTCAGGCTTTCTCTTTGCGAGCGGCGAAAGCTCCACAGGGTGATCGATTATGAACGTGGGCTGAATGAGAGCCGGTTCAACCTTTTCCTTAAATATCTCATCCAGAATCTTTCCCAGGGAAGATCCTTCAGGTATATCGACACGATTGGCTCTTCCCCACGTCTTTGCCCTCTCCGGGTCATTGAATATCTCGGAGGGCACGCCGTTTCTTTCAAGCGCTTCAAGCATCGGCAGCCTCGGCCACGGAGGCGTGAGGTCGATAGTTTCCTCCCCGTAATTTATCTTGAGAGACCCCGTCGCTTTCAGTGCTACAGTTGTTATAAGCTCTTCGGTGAAGGTCATAAGATAGTTATAATCTTTATAGGCAATATAGAATTCGAGCATCGAAAACTCAGGGTTATGCTTCGTGGATATTCCCTCATTCCTGAAATTCTTGTTTAGCTCGTAGACCCTTTCATAACCTCCGACAAGAAGCCTCTTGAGATAAAGTTCAGGGGCGATCCTCAGATAAAGGTCGACGCCAAGGGCGTTGTGATGGGTCTTGAAAGGCCGGGCTGCCGCACCGCCAGGTATCTGGTGCATCATCGGTGTCTCCACCTCTATGAAGCCCTTTGATTCGAGGAAGTCTCTGACACCTTTTATGATGACGCTCCGCTTCGCAAAGTTCTCCCTCACCTCAGGGTTAACGATAAGGTCGACATAACGCTGCCTGTATCTGGTCTCAACATCCTTCAGACCATGCCATTTTTCGGGGAGCGGCCTTATTGATTTTGTCATAAGAGCAAAGGACTCGACCTCGACAGTAAGTTCGTTGGTTCTAGTCCGAAAGAGCCTGCCCTTCAGCCCGATAATATCGCCGATGTCCACTTTTTTAAGAAGCTTGTAACTTTCCCCAAGGAGGTCCTTCTTCAGATAAACCTGTATCTTTCCGGTTGCGTCCTGAATGTGAGCAAAGGCGGCCTTCCCAAAATCCCTCATGGCAACGATCCTTCCTGCCAGGGAGCAGGCAGCGGGCGCAGACTCGAGTTCCTCCTTGGTTGCGTCCTTATATTTGGTAATCAGGTCAGAGGCGTGGTGCTCAGCGCAGAAAGGGTCTCCATAAGGTTTGATCCCCATTTCCTTAAGCTCCTCTACCTTCCTGATCCGCTGCTTAACGAGTTCGTTTGTTTCTTCCACTTTCACCTCAAATTTAATTATGGACCTCCGCCATCGCCGTCCATAACAGGCTGATTTTAAATGCTAATGGTGCTTATTATACCACACTCCCTGCCCGACAATGATGTCAAACCACCATGCACTGACTTTCTTTGGCGGCATCCATGTATGATCTTAACTACTTCAGGCCCGGACTTGATATAATTATTCATCATTTTAAAACATGGCAATGACAAGACTGCGGCTTATATTGAAATTCATTTTCTTCCTCCCCGGCACCTTCCTGCACGAACTCACGCATTATGTCGCGGCGCTGATTCTCGGAAAGGCCGAGGGATTCTCGGTATGGCCAAAGGTGGAGGGCAACAGCTTTATTTTCGGCAGCGTCAAATCAAGAACGAGGGTTAAAGTGCTCTCTTCCTTTATTGCGGTTGCGCCTATTCTCTGGTGGGCAGTTCTGTTTATCATATTGAGGCATGTTCTTTTCAGCAGACCTGAGCCCTCTGTAGGACTTTTCGCTGCGATGACAAAGGAGCTTCAAACTTTTCCTTATACAGACGCCGTTCTTCTTTGGCTGCTCGTGCAAATACTCTGGGCGGGGAGGCTCTCGATACAGGACATAAAGAACTTTTTCATCGGACTTCTGTCCGTCTCCGGTCTTGCTCTGTTTGCGATAGTGGCAGGGTTGGTCTATCTGATCAAGGTGGCGGGGTAATGAAAATCCACCATCAAATTTAAAGCCTGCCCGACCTGATGATGGATATCAGGAGCCAGACGCCAAGAAGAAAGGCGACACCGAAAGAAAAAAAGCCAAGGAAAGACATGCCATGAATCATCGGTCCCACTTTAAGGGCATGCATTATCGCCGAGCTGAGCAGGATGGCGCTGATGATAAGGCTGAAAGATATTCGGTTGCTGGAGCGGTCCATGTCCCTTATTAACTTTTCGAGTCCGATATGAGTCATCTTGACATGGATGTCGTCCTTCAGTATCTTCCTTATGATCAGCTTCATCTGCTTCGGAAACAGCGCTACAAAATCGCCCACTTCCATTAAGTTCTTCCTGGCCTTTTCGTAAATCCTTGCAGGTCTTACTCTCTCTTTCACGAGTTTTATGGCATATGGTTCTGCGGCAGCAATAAAATCGAAATCAGGATCAAGCTCCCAGCCGAGGTTCTCAAGTATGAGCATTGCCTTGTTGACAAGTATCAGGTCCGAGGGTATCTTCATCTTGTGCTTGATCGCCAGCCGGGTCACCGTATCCATGTATTCCGCAAAATTCAGCTCCTTCAATGTCCGGCCGTAGAGCGGCTCGAGAAAATCCGCGAGGTCCATCCTGAATTCCCTTCTGAATACGTCGAGGTCGACATGTTCGGGCACAAGGCCAAGTTCGATGTACTGCTCGATAAGCCTGTCGAAGTCTTTATGGATCAGGGCCAGAAAAGTATTGGCCATCGTCTCCCTGAGTTCAGGCGTGACCCTCCCGACGATCCCAAAATCCATAAACCCTATCCTGCCGTCCTTAAGCGCAAAGATATTTCCTGCGTGGGGGTCGGCATGAAAGAAGCCGTCCTCAAGCACCTGTTTGAAATAGGCATCCACGCCTATCCGGGCCAGTCTGCCCCGGTTAAGCCCGAGCCTGGTAATCTCCGGGATATTGTCGATCCTGACTCCGTCAATCCTCTCCATGACAAGCAGTTTGTCCGTCGTGAATTCACTGTGTATCTTCGGAATGACAACGTCATGGACATTTTCGAAGTTCCTCTTGAAGCGGTTGCAGTTTCTTGCCTCTTCGGTAAAATCGAGTTCTTTTCTCACCGTCCTGGCAAATTCCTCGACAATCCCGCTGGGGTTATAAAAAATGCTCTCGGATATGTACCTCTCCATCAGCTGGGCAACCGCGGTCAGGATGATGATGTCTGTTTCGATCTGGTCCCTTATTCCCGGCCTCTGCACCTTAAGGACCACCTCGCTGCCGTCGAGCAGTGTCCCGTGATATACCTGGGCTATCGAGGCAGCGGCGACGGGCTCGGCATCTAGTCTGTAAAAGATTTCCTCAATGGGACGACCTGTTTCTTCCTCAATTATCTTTTTGGCGTACTCTGTTGGAAAAGGCGGGACCCTGTCCTGCAGTTTTTTGAATTCGTCGGCAAAGGGCCTGGTGATCAGGTCAGGTCTTGTGGAAAGTATCTGCGCAAGCTTGATAAAACTCGGGCCAAGTTCGGCAAAGGCCATCCGCAGTCTTTCCGGCACGGTCGGACTTTTCAGCGAAGGCCACTGACCGAAGGTCTTAAGACGTTTTCTGAACGGGACAAACCTGCCGAGGTGGAGTTGGTCGACTATCTTTCCGAAGCCGTACTTCAGAAGGACATTGACGATATGCCTTACCCTGTTGACATTCTTGTATGTCCTTCTGAGGATCAGAAGGTTAAAAGGCATCTAAGAAGTCCCTGCCGCTCCCCCTATTTTTCTTCGACCTTCGCCACCCTCGAAGCCAGCGAATCGATCTTCTCGTTGAGCTTCTGGATATCGTCCTTTGTAGGGAGGTTCATCTTTTCGAGCGTCTTCGTCACTACCTCATTGAGACTTTTGCTTATGTCGGTAGTGTTTTTTTCGAATTTGTCCGACCACTCCTTCACAAGCTTTGCGCCCTGGGACTCGCTCAATTCACCCTTTTTCACCAGCTCATCGACAAACTCCCTAACCTTCTCCTGAACCCCGAAACCAGCGAGCATCGTATTCCTGATGGTATCGAATAACGACATGACAACCCTCCTCAATTATTAAAAAGTTTAACAACCGTCACGCCTGCGAGCATCAGCCCGCCTGTTTCTTAACTATATCGTATAATGATTCCAGGGCTTTGTCCAGCTTTTTGATCTCCTTGGTTCCCCCTTGCGCAATGTCCGGTTTGCCGCCTCCCCTACCGCCCGCAGCAGCTGCCACCTTCTTAAGCAGGTCCCCGGCACTGAACTTGTCCGTAAGGTCATTCGTGACCATTGAGACCATCGCCGCCTGATCATCCTTTTCCGATGCCAGCAACAAAATACCGGAGCCAAGACGGTCCCTGACGTTATCGGCCAGAACCCTGAGATCTTTCGTCTCCATGCCGTCAAGTCTGGCTGCAACAACCTTCACACCGCTGATCTCGCGCGCCCTCCCGAGTATCTCCGAAGACCTCTCAGCTGCAGATCTGCCCTTGAACCTATCGAGCGTCTTCTCGATCTCTTTCATTTCAGCAACGAGCCTTCTTAGCTTTTCAGCCGGATTCTCAGAGGTCTTAAGTATCTCCTTCATCTGTAAAAGTTCTCTTTCACCATTCCTGAAATACCGCACCGCCTCCTTGCCAGTCACAGCCTCGATTCTCCGGATGCCTGAGGCAACGCTGCCTTCGGAAAATATTTTAAGAAGACCGATGTCCCCTGTGGCTCTGACATGCGTGCCGCCACAGAGTTCGGAAGAAACGCCCGGAACAGTTACAACCCTCACCGTGTCGCCATACTTTTCTCCAAACAACGCTGTAACGCCGGATTCCATGGCTTTAGCCGTCTCCATCACGGTAGTTTCAACCTTGATATTTCTGAGTATCTGCTCGTTCACCTCATCTTCCAGCGCCTCTATAGTATTCCTATCAAGTGCATTAAAATGGTTGAAATCGAACCTCAGCCCCTCGGGAGATACGTAGGAGCCGGCCTGCTTGACATGCTCTCCAATCAAATGCCTCAGTGAAGCATGAATAAGGTGCGTTGCAGTATGGTTTCTCATCGTGGCAGATCTTTTTTCAAGATCGACCGCAGCCCGTATTCTTGCGCCGGGCTTCAAGGCCCCCCTTTTGATTTCCACCTTATTCACTGATATTCCTTCCACCGGTTTTTTAGTGTCTGTCACAACAGCTCTCACTGCATCGGAGGACAACTCGCCGGAATCGCCGATCTGGCCTCCGGATTCAGCATAAAAGGGCGTCACGTCCAGAAGGACTTCCCCGCTTTGTCCGGCCTTCAGTTCATCAACCAGGGCGCCGTCTGAGATCAAGGCAAGAACGGTTGCGTCGGACTCAGTAGCCTCATAGCCGCAAAATTCAGTCTTCCGGTATTTTTCAAAGAGCTCCCTGTAAACGGGCGCTGATGCTGCCTCTTCGGCTGTCCATGATGCCCGCGCCCTTATTTTTTGTTTCTCCATTTCAGCATGGAAACCAGGTTCGTCGATGCCGAGTCCGTTCTCAGCGGCAATGTCTCTGGCGATGTCCAGCGGAAAGCCGTACGTGTCGTATAATCTAAAGAGGTCCTCCCCACCTATGATATCGACTCCTGTGCTCTTCACATCTCTTATGATGCTGTTCAGAAGGGAAAGACCCTGTTCGAGTGTTTTATCAAAACGTTCCTCCTCCACTCTGAGCATCTGCTGAACCCTCCCCTGCCCCTCTGAAAGCTCGGGGTATGCATCGGACATCGCTTCTGTGACTGAATCGCATAACTTATAAAGAACAGGCCCGCTTATATCAAGAGATTTTGCATACCTGGCAGCACGCCGTATGATTCTCCGCAACACGTAGCCCCTGCCTTCGTTAGAAGGGGCCAGCCCCTCGGACAACAGAAAAGTTATTGCCCTGATATGGTCTGCAATGACACGTATCGCGATATCCGTAGAGCGGTCTTTGCCATATGCCTTGTCCGAAAAACGGCAAATATCCCTGATGATAGGAACAAATAGATCGGAGTCGAAATTATTATGCTTGCCCTGAAGGACAGCGGCAAGTCTTTCAAGCCCCATTCCCGTGTCGATGCTCGGCTTGGGCAGCGGATTAAGGCTGCCTGACTTGTCCCTGTCGAACTGCATAAAGACGAGGTTCCATATCTCCAGATAACGGTCGCACTCACATCCTACTTTGCAGTCCGGCCTTCCGCATCCGATCTCAGCCCCCTGATCGATGATGATCTCCGAACACGGGCCGCATGGGCCGGTGTCTCCCATCTGCCAGAAATTATCCTTGGCCCCGAGCCTTACCACCCGAGCGGCAGGTATCTCGGTGAGCTCCGTCCACAGCCCGGCGGCCTCGTCGTCATCCTCATATACAGTAGCCCAGAGCCTCTCCTTCGGCAGATTGAAATGCCCCGTAAGGAGCTCCCACGCATATATAATCGCTTCCCGCTTGAAGTAATCTCCGAAAGAAAAATTTCCGAGCATCTCGAAGAAGGTATGGTGGCGCGCAGTATGCCCGACATTTTCGAGGTCGTTATGC
>OUUY01000101.1 GCA_900302705.1 Candidatus Sulfobium mesophilum | reverse complement strand
GTATCATTCCTGCCCCGACTGCAGCCGCGCTGTTTCCCAGACCGCCCAGGATTGCTACGGTGAAGCCCTTGATCGCAAGCGGCGTACCGCTGTCATACTGGACGTAGGTGATGGGAGAGACGATGCATCCGCCGAGCGCCCCGATTGCAGCGCTCAGCATAAAGGAGATTGTCACCATGTTCTTCGTATTGATGCCGCAAAGCCTTGCTGCATCACGGTTTGCGGAACAGGCGCGCATCTGTCTGCCCAGAAGCGTGTAGTTGAAGAAGAAACTCAGCAGGACAACCATGATGCCGCTGATTCCGACGACCCAGAGGACCTGGGGTGAGATAAAAACACCGCCGAGGTTTATCGCTGTTACCTCTGTCCCGGTGAAATAAGGCAGTGCCTTTACGCTTTCGCCCCATATAAGAAGGGCTGTTTCCCTGATTAGTATCGAGAGACCGATGGTGATAATGATCATCCTGAGCACCGATGGTTTATCGAGCCAGCGGATGAAGAGAATTTCTATAAGTGCGCCGACGATCATGGTTATTATGACCGAAGTAAGAATTGCAACAGGAAGTGGGGAAATATGATGAAGCGTCACGGCAATCATGCCGCCGAGCATGACAAATTCGCCTTGCGCGAAATTGATGATGCCTGTTGCGTTATAGATAATATTGAACCCTATTGCGACGATTGCGTAGATCGTCCCATACGTGATGCCCGCAACGAGATACTGAGAGAGGAGTTCGATACTCATTCGGTAAAGTGAGCCGGGGCTCATTGATGCCCCGGCTGCGAGAGCCTATTTCTTCTTGGCGGTTCCTTTCCCTGCTGAAGCTTGAAGAATCTCGAATTTGCCTTTCTTGACAGTAATCATCTCGAAAGAAAAGGAATCAATATGAATACCATTGTGATCCTGCGGTGAGAAACTGAAAACTCCTCCTGTTCCTACAACGTTCTTGAGGCTCTCAATAGCACTGCGCACAGCTTCCTTATCAGTGCTTCCTGCCTTTTCAATGGCCTTTTCCAGAATAACCATGGCGTCGTATGCATGGCCTCCGAAAGTGCTGGCTTCTTCCTTATACTTTGACTCATAGTCCTTCTTATATTTTGTTAGAACAGCTTTCTGGGGGTGATTATTCGGAAGCATATCAACTACAAGCAAACGGCCTGCAGGGAAGATTACGCCTTCTGCAGCCTCGCCAGCAGCCTGGACATACTTGATGTTGCCGAAGCCGTGGCTCTGGAAGATAGGACCTTTGAATCCGAGTTGGCGGGCATTTTTGATTACGATCGCCTGCGCAGGCTCGATTGACCAGTTGAGGATTGCCTGTGCACCTGAAGCCTTAACCTTTGTCACTTCCGCAGTGAGATCAGTCGCAGCCTTGTCATAGACTTCGTTGGCAACGATCTGAATGCCGTATTCAGGTGCTAGTTTCTCGATCTGCTCCTTGCCGGCCTTTCCGAATCCGGTATTACTCGAAAGGACGCCTACCTTGGACAGTTTCATGTAATTCATCTGCTGGAATATCTTAACGACCGCATCTTTGTCCATCTGGGGGGTCTTGAAGACGTATTTCGCCACGGGATTTACAATTACTTCAGCCGCAGCGCAGGACAGAAGTATTGTCTTGCCATCTTCTGCGACATTCTTGATCTTCATGGTCTCGCCGCTGGTAGACGGACCGATTATGGCAAGGACCTTGTCCTCTTCGATCAGCTGCTTTGCAAAGGAGAAGGCTTTTTCGGGGCTTGCGCCCGAGTCCTTAATTATCAGTTGGATCTTCTTGCCCTTTATTCCGCCTTTCTTGTTGATGTCTTCGACCATCATCTCAAGCGTCTTTGCCTCAGGTGCGCCGAGGAACGCCGCCGGACCGGTCACAGCAAGTATGGCGCCCACCTTGATGGTATCAGCCGCTAAAACAGGTGAAGCTGCCAGCATAATGATGCACAGGATACTCACTACGAAAAAACTCACTATCTTCATGCTCTTGTCTCCTTTATGGTATTTAAAATTAATGTTTCCGTGGATTATAGCGCATAAACGTCCTCGCCTTTGAGGATTACTACTCCCGCCTTTTGTAGCGCATGTATTGATTTTTCGAGTTCGTCAAAGCGGAAGATAATGATCGCATTGCCGCCGGACCTCTGCACAAATGCGTACATATATTCGACGTTCACCCCTTCGTCCTTCATCACACTGAGGATGTGGGCTAGTCCCCCCGGTCTGTCAGGGACTTCAACCGCGATCACCTCGGTCTTTCCAACCGTAAAGCCGTTGTCCTTCAGGACCTGTTTCGCCTTTTCGGTGTCATTTACGATAAGCCTGAGGATACCGAAATCAGTCGTGTCCGCAAGGGAAAGGGCGCGGATATTGATCCCTGCCCCGGCAAGCACAGTTGCCACGTCAGCAAGTCTGCCGGACTTGTTTTCGAGGAATATAGAAATCTGCTCGACTTTCATAAAGCCTCCTTAGAAAGAAGTGAAACCCTTCACTATTTACAGTCGCTATAGTTTTCTGTTATCGATAACACGCTTTGCCTTGCCTTCACTCCTTTGGATCGTCTTGGGCTCAACAAGCTTCACTTTGCAGCTGATCCCGAGGAGGTCTTTGATCTCCCGTTCTATCTTCTTGCCGAGTTTCTCCAGCACCTTCACCTCGTCGGAGAAGATGTTCTCGCTGACCTCGACCTGTACCTCGATTACGTCAAGAGATCCCTCCCTGTCCACGATAATCAGGTAGTGCGGCTCGACACCCTCGATGCTCATCAGAACATGCTCTATCTGAGACGGGAACACATTGACTCCCCTTATGATCAGCATGTCGTCGGTCCTGCCGGTAATCCGCTCCATACGGTAAAAGGTCCTGCCGCAGGAGCATGGTTCGGCAATAAGCCTGGAGATGTCCTTGGTACGATAGCGGATGACCGGGAAGGCCTCTTTCGTCAGGGTAGTGAATACAAGCTCCCCGTGCTCGCCGGGCGGCAGAGGCTCCATGGTCTTCGGGTCCACGATCTCCGGCAGAAAATAATCCTCGAATATGTGCAGGCCGTGCTGTTCCTCCACACACTCACTAGCAACGCCGGGTCCCATCACTTCGCTAAGGCCGAATATATCGATAGCCTTCAGGTTCAGCCTCTTTTGTATCTCCTCGCGCATGTTCTCACTCCACGGCTCAGCGCCGAAAAGTCCGACGCGCAGTTTCAGCGATGATGGGTCCACATCCATCTCCTTCATCACATCTGCAAGATTCAGGGCGTATGAAGGTGTGCACATAAGCACCGTCGAGCCGAAGTCCTGCATGATCATTATCTGACGCTTCGAGTTGCCGCCCGATATCGGGATAACAGCAGCACCCAGTCTTTCCGCGCCGTAATGCGCGCCGAGTCCGCCGGTGAATAGACCGTATCCGTATGCGTTATGCACGACATCGCCCTGATGGGCTCCGCCGCAAGAGAGTGTCCTTGCCATCAGTTCGGCCCATGAATCGATGTCGCGTTTTGTATATCCTACGACCGTGGGTTTCCCGGTCGTTCCTGATGATGCGTGGATCCTGACGACACGTTCAAAAGGGACTGCAAAGAGGCCAAAGGGATAATTCAGTCTAAGGTCTTCCTTGGTAGTGAAGGGGAGTTTGCGGAGGTCTTTGAGGCTTTTAATGTCCGAGGGCTTTACCCCTGCTTCCGCCATCTTGTTGCGATAATAGGGGACAGCGGCGTGGACCCGCTCTATCTGATGCTGCAGACGTTTCAGTTGAAGCGCTTGCAGTGCCTCGCGCGGGAGCGTCTCGAATTCCTCATTCCATATCATGGCTGAACTTTACCTCCTTTTATTGCGGGCCGCATGGCCTCAATGATTTCCCTTCCCTTCAGAAACGCCTGCCGGTTTACCTGCCGGACCTTTTCAGGGACTCTTTCATCAACCACCTCGAGAAATATCTTTTCGTCGACCGAAAGGAACACCGACATTGCTCCGACAAGCACCATGTTGACGGCCCTTGTCTCGCCGACCGACTTTGCGATATTAAACGCGTCGATGGGAAACACTTCAAGGCCTCTGGATTTCAGTTGCTCAAGAACATCGGCAGGGTAGGTGTCAACCCCTGTCGAAACAGGCGCAGGAAGAATCTTCTGTGTGTTGACGACGACCTTTGTTTCTTTGCGGTAATACGGAAGATAGCGAAGTGACTCAAGAAGTTCGAATGAAACCGCTATATCTGCCGAGCCGAACTCGATAAGAGGTGAATATACCTTTTTGCCGTAACGGAGGTGAGCGACGACGGAACCGCCCCTTTGAGCCATGCCGTGGACTTCGCTCTTTTTGACATCAAAGCCGGCTTTGATAAGTACAGATGAAGCGATCTCGCTTGCAAGCAAAATGCCCTGACCGCCGACCCCGCAGAGGAGGATGTTGCCTGTTTTACTCATTATCGCCTCCGGAGATAACGATAGCCTTGAACCTGCAAAGCGGAGCACACTGCCCGCACCCGTCGCAGAGCACGGGGTTTATTCTCGAATAGCCTTTTTGTTTTTCCTTATAGCCCAGCTTTTTTGCCTCTTCCGCTGCCAGCGGCACCCACTCGATTGCGGGACAACCGAGCTTAAGGCATGACTTGCAGCCCGTACATTTCGAAGCGATGATTGTATAAAGTCTCTTGTCTTTCCTCTTCTTCATTTCGGGCAAAAGCACGCAGGGAGCCTTTGTGATAATGACCGACGGCTCGGGCCGTTCAATCTCCTCCTTCAGGACTTTCTCAGTTTCTTCAATGTTATGGGGATTGACCGTCCGGACATGCTTAACCCCGATCGCCCGGCAAAGCGCCTCTATATCGACCGTAGCGCTGATTTCCCCCGACAGGGTTGAGCCTGTCGCCGGGTTAGGCTGATGACCGGTCATTCCGGTCGTTCGGTTGTCGAGGATGACGACGGTGGTGAAGCCTCTGTTATATACAACTTCGACCATTCCTGTTATCCCTGAATGCATGAAAGTCGAGTCCCCGATAACCGCGACGATCTTGCCCAAGCTCTCTTTTCCTATCGCCTTTTCCATGCCGAAAGCTGTCCCTATGCTCGCCCCCATGCAGACGCAGGAGTCCATTGCGCTAAGGGGTTTAAGCGCGGCCAGAGTGTAACAGCCTATATCGCCGGCAACAAAGGCTCCTAACTTAGATATCGCGTAGAATATGCCGCGGTGCGGACAGCCGGGGCAGAGGTTGGGCGGCCGCATCGGTATCTGCACCGGCTCAAAGACCTGTCCCCCTTTTTTTCCAGTGATCGATCTTCTTACGATCTCGGCATTCAGTTCTCCAATAGCAGGGATGACGTCTTTACCTCTGCAATCCACCCCCATCGCCTTTATATGCATTTCGATGAATGGATCGAGTTCCTCCACTACATACAGTTCATCAATCTCAGATGCAAACCCTTTTATCATCCTCTCGGGCAGGGGATGAACCATGCCGAGCTTAAGGACGGAAGCTTCGGGGAAGGCCTCTTTGACATAGAGGTATGAAATGCCCGAGGTGATGAAACCTCTTTTTTTGTCTCCCCATTCGATCCTGTTTTCAGGGAAAGCCTCGGCGAACTCCCTGAGTTTCATCATCCTCTTTTCCAGTTCAACTCTCCTCTTTCTTGCGTTTGAGGGCAGCATAACGAACTTTTCAGGCATCTTCTCAATGCCAGGAACGGTCGCGGGAACCTCTTTTGCGCCGGCAGTGACCATGCCCTTGACGTGGGCCACGCGCGTGGTTGTTCTCAGGAGCAGGGGTGTGTCGAATTCCTCGCTTATGCGGTATCCGATCTTCAGGAACTCCTTTGCCTCAGAGGCGTCGGCAGGTTCGAGCATAGGGACCTTCGCGGCATATGCATAGTTTCGGTTGTCCTGTTCGTTTTGCGAGCTGTGCATTTCAGGGTCATCCGCAGTGACAATGACGAGGCCGCCCCTCACACCGGTATAAGCCGCGGTGAAAAGGGGGTCAGCTGCTACGTTGAGTCCTACGTGTTTCATCGTAGCAAGCGCCCTGACTCCCCCGAAAGATGCCCCGAGTGCGACTTCGAGCGCCACTTTTTCGTTCGGAGCCCATTCGGCGTAGACGCCTTCATAGGAGCAAAGGGTTTCGAGTATTTCGGTGGAAGGAGTACCCGGATAGGCCGAAGCGACCTTTACTCCGGCTTCAAAGGCACCGAGGGCAAGGGCCTCATTGCCCGAAAGCAGTAAGGACCCTTTGATGTCAGGATGTGATCGTTTCTTCTTCATAAGATAATTTAGACGCGTTATTATAACACCCTAAGTTTTTGCACCTCAACAGCTTTTCTCAGTCCGGACGGCAAAGTTCAGTTATCTTTGCAGCAGGGCGAGGGCATTCTCCCTAAGTATTTTTTTCTCCAGATCCGGTCCAAGCCGGAGGTTTAGTAACAGAGACAGGGTCTTATCCTGAGATGTCCAGGGTGAATCTGTGCCGAAAAGCACGTATTCCGCAGGATGGGCCAATATCATATCTCTGGCCCGCCGGGGGTCCAGAATATCGAGCGCATAGGATATTTCCATATATACCTTTTCCCCTATCATCAACCTCTCGACCTCATCCCAGTCCTCCCAGGCGCCGAGATGGGAGGTGACGAGTTTCAGGTCAGGGCAGGTTTCGACCACCCGGAGTATTTTTTCTGGATCGGCTATTCGCACCCTGTCGAAGGCCAGGTCAAAACCAGTATGCATCAATACGATCAATCCCTCCGAGGCGATTTTTTTATAGATCGGAAAGAGTCTTTCTTCGTCTATGCTGAAGTTCTGGTAATAGGGATGAAACTTGATTCCCTTGAATCCCCCTTCCTTTATCCTTGACACCTTGTCCAATGCGTCCGGGTCGTCAGGATGAAGGGAAGGAAAGGGGAGAAGCCTGCCGGAGGCGATCTTTATAGACCACGAAAGAATCGGTTCGAACTGAGACGGCTTTGTGGCGATTGAACAGACGATGCTTTTTTCAATGTTGTTTTTATCCATGGAAGAAAGCAAAGACGCCACCCTGCCATTCAGATGGGCTGAAACATCCGATTTCTTCTTGCCTTCTTCCAAAAGGGCGCTCATGGCCCTTTCAGCCAATTCATCAGGAAAGGCGTGAGTATGAAAGTCTATTATCCCTTGCATGGCGGATTATTATAAGTAATTTCGGCTGCCTATGGCAAAGCCTCCGCAGGCCCCGGATCTGCCATCAGGGATATTTTTCTGGTGAATTTCATTACAATTACACTCTTGACAAGGCTCAGGGTGTCCGCTTATTATTTCAAAGCCTGCTGAAAGGGTGGAATTATCGGGACACTTTCATCAAATCAGCGCAGTGCAGCGCGGCCCGGTGGTTGGGCAGGCGCCGGTGGTGGAACCGGTGTTCTTTGAGATCAGAGAAATCTTATAAAAAGGAGGAGAGCATGCTTAAAAGATCTTTTGCTGCAATGTTCGTTCTTTTTTTGGTTGCGGTTCTGTACGTCTCTGTTGCGCATGCGGAAACAACTTTCAACTACGGTGCGGCGTTCAGACTCAGGCAGGAAATATGGGATGATGTCGTCAGCCTCGACACCGGCAATGTAGCGACCGGCGGATTCCCCGACAGGAACTTCTTCAGACTGAGAACCCAGCTTTGGGCAAAGGCTGATTTTACTCAGCAGTTCGGAGTGTATGCCAGACTGGCAAACGAAATGAAGTATTTTGCAGGTCCCTTTACTGCGTACAAAGCAGGCAACGACGGAACCGACCCGGATAGATATGATCCCGACGAGCTCATCGTCGACAACCTTTATTTAGACGCGAAAAATATATTCGGACTGCCTATCGACTTGAGGATAGGGCGTCAGGATTTCCTCGGGCCCGAAACGTATGGTGAAGGGTTCCTGCTTTTGGACGGCACGCCTGCTGACGGGTCGAGGACCTTTTATTTTAACGCCGCCAAACTGAGATGGAAGATCAACCAGAAAAACAGTGTTGATTTTGTATATATTGACGACCCCAGGACCGATGTGTATATGCCCTCGCTTCATCCGGCGGTCACGGGAGGCCTCTTTGTGGACAACAAAAAGGTTTTGACCGCATCGCGGGAAGAGGCTTTCGTTTTATACGGACGAAGCAAAATAGGCGAGACTGTGTCTCTTGAGCCTTACTATATATATAAGATAGAACACGGATTCGCGACTACTCCGAAACTCAAACTAAATACTATTGGCGCGAGGGCGGTAGTTGCGCTCCAAAACGGTTGGAAGATAGGCGGCGAGTTTGCTACACAGTTCGGCGACTACGAATCCGGAGGTAAATGGAATGACAGAACAGGCAACGGCGGTTACATCTTCGTCGCACGCAAATATGAGAACGTCAGCCTCAAGCCTGAGTTCGATATCAGATATGTCTATATGTCCGGAGACGATGCCGGTACCGGAGACAAGAATGAGACTTTTGACCCTCTCTTTTCGAGAAATCCCAACTGGAACGAACTTATCATCTATCCACTTCTGAATGAAACAGCGGCCTTCGGCGGAGCCGGAATTCCAGGTTATTGGACGAATATGGAAATAATTAAGGCTTCGTTGAAGCTAAACTTCACGCCGCAGACGAACCTTCTCCTTGCTTACCAGTATCTATGGGCGCCTGAAAAGCCCGACTTAACCAGACTGTCAAAAACCATGTTCGGGGACGGCAAATCAAGAGGCCATCTGCCAACCGCAATTCTCAGCCACCAGTTCACGAAGAAACTCGACGGCATGCTTCAGCTCGAGTATTTTGTCCCTGGGAGCTATTACTCAGATCAGGCTGACAACGCCACGTTCTTCAGATGGCAGCTCCAGTATAAAATCTGATCCCTTAACTGACAGGGGAATATGCGATACCTCGCCGGGCAACCGGCGGGGTATTTTTTTTTAACTTCCTCATGAATCAAGAAATGTGTTGGAGAAGGAACATGCTCCAAAAAACTTTATTATGTCGCAATTTGCGTGGTAAGGGTATCGAATGGTTGTCATAATATTATAGGCGGTCCAAAATGTCGGAGGTCGTACGAAGGTGGCGCAAATAAAGATTATTCTCTGCACATTCCTTCTCCATGCGTTTTGAGGAAGCATTTTTTGTCTTGAAAGATGAACTGTGGACAGGATACTCTGATGATATGGGATTCGGATACGAAATAACGAGCGGGGTGACGACGATATGAAGATACGTTTTCTGGGCGGCGCGAGGACGGTGACGGGTTCCTGCTTTCAGGTGATGAGCGAGAAAGCGAATATTCTGATAGATTGCGGTATGTATCAGGGACGTGACGCCGAAGAGGTGAATAAGAAAAAATTCGATTTTGCGCCGGCAGAAATCGACTGCCTATTTCTAACCCATTCACATCTTGACCACGTCGGCCTTGTTCCTAAGCTTGTAAGGGACGGCTTCAAAGGGAAGATTATCACAACTGCGCCCACAGCTGATATTGCCGAACTCATAATGTACGACTCGGCGCATATACAGGAGTCGGATACTGAATGGTATAACAGGAAGGCGCTGAGGCTGGGGATGGAGCTTAAAGAGCCGTTATACCTGAGCAGGGATGTCGATAAGGTGCTTCCGCTTATTACCAGAAGGCGTTATGGCAACGTGGAGGAGCTGAATGAGAATGTCAGGTACAGGTTCGTAAATGCCGGACATATACTTGGATCATCAACTCTGGAACTTTGGTGCCGGGACAGCGGGGGCGAACGGAAGATGGTTTTTTCAGGCGATATAGGTAAGAAAGACAATCCGATTGTCGACGATCCTGTATTTGTCGAGGAGACCGACTATCTTACTATCGAGTCGACCTACGGCAACAGAAACCATAAGGGCATGCAGGAATCGATTGACGAGCTGGTCGATGTCATAAAGAGCACCTTCCGGGCGGGCGGCAACGTAATCATACCGTCTTTCGCTCTGGGAAGGACCCAGGATCTGCTTTTTATCCTGAACAAGCTCGTCAAAGAAGACAGGCTGTTCAGAATAAATGTATATATCGACAGTCCCCTTGGAGAAGGAATTACCAGGGTCTACGAAGCTCATAAGGAGTATTTTGATGAAGAGGCCAAGCGACTTTTCAGTACGGAAAGCAGGGACGCCATAAGGATACATTTTACTCGCAAGATGGAAGACTCCGTTGTTCTGAACACGATCAAGAAGGAGGCGATTATAATCGCCAGTTCGGGAATGTGTGAGGGAGGCAGGGTGCGGCATCATCTCAAACACAACCTCTGGCGCAAGGAATGCAGCATCGTGTTTGTGGGCTTCCAGGCGAAGGGGACCCTCGGAAGACAGATCGTCGACGGGGCGAAAGTAGTGGACGTGCTCGGGGAAAATATTGTGGTGCGGGCGCAGATTCATACTCTGGGCGGGTTCTCCGCTCATGCCGACCAGTCGGAACTGATCGACTGGATATCAAGGTTCAAGAATTCCCCGGAAATATTCATTGTGCACGGCGAAGAAAAGGCCTCCCTTGATTTTCAGGAAGTGATTAAGCAGAAGTTTAAGTATAAGACGAATGTCCCGGCCAGAGGCGAGGAATTCGAGATATGAGGAATACGGCGGTAAGAGTTATTTCGAGAACTCTTTTATAAAGGCACTGAAGTCCCTTATGGCAATGGGGATGTTTTTGTGCAAAAGACTGTAATCTATCTCTGCGTATTCGTGGACAAGTATATTCGTTAATCCTGCGCCAACCGCAAGACTTTTGCTCAAGTCGGAGATTATTATCCCCAATTCACCGGCTCGTAAAAAAGAGGCTCTGTAAGACGCAGGCGACGTTCTCCCCTGGCTGAGATCATGTGGAGAACAATGTCGCTTGCTGTCGTTATTAGAAGTTCCAGAAGACGCTCAATTTCGTAATGCCTCCTCATGAAGTCGTCATAAGAAATATCTTTGTGAGGCGTGAGATCATTCAGGTACGTGGCCATCGCCGCCAGGCCTCAAAGCGAGCCTGGAAGCTTCTCGCTTTTTTTTGGTTGATTGCAGGCCGGGCGGAATGCCAGGAAAGAGATGGTATGTTCTTTCTTCATTGTTTCGTTAGTGCTTCGGGCCGGAACATGAAGGCAAAGTACTTTCTGAAGTCAACTCCAAACTCATTAATCTACGGGCGCCTGGTTATACCTGATAACAAGTAACATCTAATAAGAGATCGACAAATGTTTGTTTCTCTTTTAATTGTTGCGTCATAAGCGACTACGCAGCACGTGAGCGAAGATTCTCGAGATCAAGAATGAACACCACTAAGAGGCGGTGAGCGCTACATTTTACTTACACTATCTTTAGCCAATAAACTCTGTAAACTCTTAAGGTGATATGACCAATTGAAACGCCTTTTTACGGTCATTTCACCATGCACCAAATACAAGAAATACCTATCAAATAACAACGATTTGTAAGAAATGCTCTCACGGCCGGTTGGGGAAATCGATATAGTTCAATTGTCAGACAGCAGTGCTGCGTTCGACATTGTAAAACGCAGAAGACCAGATATTATAGTGATCGACATTGAACCCTTTGGCTTGGAGGCCTTTCGTGAGTTCTATCAGGTTGCGCGCAAGACTTTTTGCTCGGAAGCCCACTTTCTTGTTCTTGCTACCCAGGATGATCATGTTGATAACTTACCGTCTGATATATGCCTCATGGTAAAACCTTTCAGCGCAGACCAACTCATCACTCAGATGAGGAATATATTGTTTGAATCACCTTCTGCCGTCGGGAACAATGGCGCGGGACTTCTTGGAAAACTGGCGGACTTCGATCTCCATGACATAATACAGATTCTCAATCTGGGACTAAAGACTGCCAAGGTAGAAATAACCAGGGGTGAAGAAAAGGGCACTCTGTATCTCTCAAAAGGCAAACTAGTACATGCCTCTCTGGGGAGTACGATGGGTCGGGAGGCCTTTTTTGAGCTCATGCGTTGGAAAGAAGGAAATTTTTCCATTGTTCATGGGCAAAGGACAAATAATGTCAATATAAAATCGGATACAATGTGGCTGGTTCTCGAAGCCGCAAGAGCCATGGATGAACTAGAGATGGACCAGAAATTGACCGCGGAAGAAACGTAAGCGTCTATTTATCTTTGTCCTCGTGTTCCTGCCGGAGACGAAGAGATACTCCATGGTGTTATCAGATCATTTGTGGACAATCCTCACGATTCCAGAATTTTGTTGTCGCCCTGCTCGTCCAGAATGTCTCCTGCGACAAGGTCCTTTATGAAACTGTTCAGTTCCAGATTATCGCGGGTGGCAAGTTCAATGAACTGAATGGCCATCCCGGGAGATATGTTAGAAAAATCGCCGACCTCTTTTTTGATATAAACGACCGTTCCTTTATAGCGCCGCTGCTTGCCATCATCGAGATTCAGTGATAGCACTACATCAGAACCTACCGGCAGAGGATCTTCTGTCCGAAGATATACCCCTCCTTCAGAGAATGTCTCAGTATAGAAATGCCGCTGTCTTCCCTGGAATTCCACCACTATCTTCCTGCTGCACGACACACGGATATGTTTCCGACAGTGACCGCCTTGCTGGAAAAAAGATTTTTGTATTGCGGCATGCAACTGGTCTACCTTAATGGGTTTTGGCAGAAAGTCGACGCAGTCGAGGTCTTGGCAGGCTTTCATCATTTCCGTAGAGGTATCTGTCGATACCATGATAACGGGTAAATGAGACACGCTCTTATCTGATTTTATGAGACGAAGTGTTTCAATGCCGTCAAGTGTTGGCATATTGACCCCCAGCATCACCAAATCACAGGGGTTTGATTTGATCAGTCTCAATGCTTCATGACCATCTTTCGCAGTAAGTAGCTGAAATCCAAATCGTTTGAGGAGAAGACCCATGTACATCAAGAACGTCTTGTCGTCGTAGGCAAGTACGATGTTTTTCCCCACTGAGCCCCCTAGAAAAAAATTACCCAAATATCTAATTAATATTAAGGGAAGAAAGTGCGAATTGCAATAGTTCATTTTAAAATGGTATGTGAAGTGAACTGTATCTTAAAAAGAGAGCCTGAAGAATTTATTTGACAAAACGTTACACCCAGAGCTACTGGCTCTCAGAAATGCCTTGACCTTAATCTATATGATGCTATGAGTTCCTGGTAGCATAGCCCTGCCTGAGGTGGTCAATGAGAGGCTTGCAGTTTCTAGCTCAAAGCCATACCATATTTCTTTCGACAATCCTCAATAGTTGCTTCATTACACCTATCAGTTTGTCGGTGAAATCAGCAACGCGCCTCTGCAGTATAAAATCAGAGTAGAATGATCTCTGCCGTCATATCAGAGAGGTCTGCGATTGCGATTGTTGATTTGTCGTAAAGCCAACTGCCGGCCTCTCCGGGATTGATCACCAAGGTGTTCTTTACTTTCCTCACGTCGGGCTTGTGGGTATGTCCATATATTACGATATCGTAATGACCGCTGTCGGCAAGTGCATCTGCTGTATGATGTTCGTGCATCAGGATTATCTTTTTCCCTGCCAGCTCAAAAATATGCGGCTGATTGAAGAGCCGTCCCTCTGACATCTTTTGAAGCAGAAGTTTGTCGCCGTCGTTGTTGCCGAAGATACCCGTGAACCTGCACTTAAGGCCTTTCAAAATGCGAAAGGTGAAGGGCGAAGTGAAATCGCCGGCGTGAACAACATGTTCGACTTTCCTTTTATTAAAAAAATCAACGGCTTTTTTTATCTGAGGCATGTTGTCGTGTGTGTCTGAAATTGTGCCGATAAGCATGGAAATTTCTCCTACCTGAAGAATTGGGTGATATACCTGGCTGAAACGTAGACGATAAGTGCGCCCAGCATCAGTTTTATGAGTCTTTGCGGCACGAATTTCTGCATTCTGGCGCCGAGATACATCCCGACGAAGCCTCCGATGCCGAAGAGAAATCCAAGAAGCCAGTCCGGCGATGTGGCAATACCGTTTTTTGCTGGGATAATGCTGTAAAAGGCGACACCGGCAATCGAGGTGAGAAAAGTCCCCATCAGCGCAGCGCCTGCCACCGTATAAACAGGCAGATGGAATACTGCGACGCAAAAAGGCGCAATGATAGCGCCCCCGCCGATGCCATACGTGCCGCCAATGATACCTACGAAAAAGGCGAGCATGAACATTGAAGGTGTGCTGTAGGAAAATGTCTCCCCCCAGAATTCGTAAGTAACTTTCTTCATCGAAAAAGAGAGTGTTCTGACCACTGCCTCGGGAGGAAGCCCTGATGCCACGCGAGAATTCTGGGATGCCCGCAGCTCCGCGCTTCTTTGCTTGAACTTTTCTTCGAGGGCTTTCATCTTTGATTTCCCTGCGGCTGCCTTTCCCGAGGCTTCGTAAAGAAGACGTACGCCGATGTATAGCAGAACGCTGCCCACAAAGAGCTTGAACGCTCTGGGATCGGGAAGATACAGGACCCGCAGGTAGTAACCTATGAACACCCCGGGGAGCGTGCCTGCGATCACGACGGTTGTCAGCGGCCATGCCATCCGGCCTTCTTTTATGTAGCGATAGACGCCGCTGGGGATGGCGACGATGTTGTAAAGGAAGTTAGTCGAGCTAACCGAAGGACTTGTGAAATTTAGAAAGCTCATCTGAAATGGAAGGAGCAAAAAAGCTCCAGAGACTCCCCCCATCGACGTGAAAAAGGAGACGACGAGTGCGACAAGAGGGGGAATGAAGATATAGGTCTTTACCCCTGAAACCGGAAACAGCATGTAAAAAAGATCCATTATTTTCCCTGTGGCAATGTGATGCCAATATTTTTAGCACAAAAATATGGCAACTGGCAAGTCCGGCCTTTTTCGCGACCCAGCTTGCGGTGCGAGAGATTGAATTTTCTATTCAGTTTTTCATCTTACAGTAAGGGATACCTGATATAATGGAAACAGGACCTCCCCTTTCCCCCTCCTTGGCAAGGAGGGGATGGGGGAGGTGAATGACACAGGAGGAATAGTCTATTCGATTATTCAGATATTAGTACTGATCTATTTCAGAAGAGGACAAAATCATGACGCACAAATTTGTAAGCATCATTATCATTTTGCTTTTTCCGTTGCTGGCAGGTCTCAGCTATAAATCTGACCGCATAAGTATGTGGGACAGGATGTGCGAGGCATGTCATGACGGCGCGACCGTGCTTAATGGAAAGGTCGTCATTGACAAAGAGCAGATGAAGGCGAAATACCACTCACTGGATGAACTCGTCAAGGCGGTGTTATGTGAAGGGCATCCCTGCATGAACATTTTGAAACATGACGAAAAACTGGTGCGGAAGGTGGGTAAGGAGATAGGCATCAGGGAAGCTTCCGGGAAGTAATCTGACCGGAGAGTTTTCGCCTGTTGGCGGGGATTAGGTCCGGAAACCAGACTTGCCGGAACGTTTTCTTTTTCGGTCGAGTTCAGCAATTACCTGCGCACAAAACAGAAGGATAATTGCTGCTGCTTCTATACTGAGAAGAGTGACCACTGCCGCAGCAAAGGAGCCATAGATTATATTTACCAGAGACAGCGTCGAGTAATACCATATCAGCAGATGCCGAGTAATTTCCCATAATATGGTTGCGCTTATCCCGCCGACAAATGCATGATAAAACGTAATACGACCTACGGGCATTACCAGATAGACGGAAGTCAGCATGAATACTTCACCAATCATCCCCAGTATGTACAAAACAGAGCCGGACGCCCCTTCAAGACTTAACCGCCATTGCAAAAATAATACTTCTCTGTGTTCAAGAGTCTCGAGTGAACCTGCGATAAACGACACAATGAGCATCCCGATGCCGAGCAATATAATGTATATATACGGGATAACAGCTGAGATTAAAAAATGACGTCGCTGGATCTTGACCCGGTGGTTAAAAATTACGGACATGGCATTTTCAAGGACTGTAAAGGCAAAGGAGCTGAAAAACAACATGACCAGCAGTCCTACGAAACCAACTACATGCCGATGTGCAAGAAATACCTTCACCTGCTCCGTCAGCTTCGCTGAGTAGCTTGGTATTATTATTTGCAGATGCGTGGATACGATCTGAAGGAGTCTGTCCTCGGGGATAAAATGTGAGAGCGCGATAAGAGTGAGGATCAGCATTGGTATAACAGATAGGAGGGTGTAATAGGCAACGGCGCCTGACAGTAATATCGCCTGATTAGCCCGGAAGCTCCGAAAAACACCTAGAATGAACCTGCCGGGCCGTCTCAGTACCCGATCCTCGCGTTCCATTTAGTTCATGGCCCGGCAACTGCGAGGATCAGAAGATATTCCTGGCATAGTCTTCTTTACCTCATCTTGCGGAAGCCAGGGGAATCCGTGTCCATGGACAGAGTATAGCACCTGAGATACTGCAATGCCATATCGGAGGCGGCGAACTCAGGGACGGTCTCGTGATATCTGAAACTCGGGGTACCTGGATCATCCGCTTTAGTAACTGCTTGTCGCTAAATAATTATTTGACAAGTTAATCATCTCAATAAGAAAGATTAAATAGTAGATACGGCCCCCCGGCTGGTATAATAATATTAGGAAGAAAGAAGATCCCGATAAAGCTAAACCCTTCGCAAGGAGGGGACGGAAAGCGGCGGGTCTTACCAAGAAGATGGCCGAGCTGCCGAAGGAATAAGACGGCGAGCCCGGCCTATTATTTTTTTAGAAAGAACTCGCCGTAGAAAGGAGGTAAGGTCATGGTACTCGAACTAAATGACAGGGAGCAGGAGATTTTGAGGCGTGCCCTTAATACTTTCGAGGAAGAGCTGAGGACTGTTATAGTGAAAACAGACAGGCATGACGACAAGTTGGAGCTGCTCGATGACGAGGTCGTTTTGAAAAAGATGATCGAGAAGATCACCTGGCACTGAACCTAGGTTGTCAGAGTCCTGTTGCTGTAAGGAAATATGAACTAGAGCCCTTGCTAAGAACTGAAGGGAGGGAAGCATGAAAACCTTGGTTTGCAGGGATGTCGGTGTAGACTGTGACCACCGGGTTCGCGGAAGGACTGTAGATGAGGTCCTGAATAAGGCTACTGCGCACGCGAAGAAGAACCATCACATCAAAAAGGTATCGAAGGAATATCTTGAGGCGTGGCGCATGAAGATTCATGACGTATGAGGCACGCTCAAAAATGCGGTAGACGGCATGAACGAAATCTCGGCCATGCCGTTTTTACTGATGCCGCGCCGCATCAACTCTTAGTTTCGAGAAATTTGAGGAACTCGACAGCTGGCTTGGAGAGAAATTTGTCCTTTAGATAAACGACGCCCAGATCCCTGGAAAAATCAGCATCCTCTAAAGCAGCTTTTATAAGGGCGCCGGACTTCACCTCATTTTCAACAGCTTTGTCAGGAAGGACTGATATGCCGAGCCCTGCCTTCACAAGCCCCTTGATTGTTTCTATGTAGGCAATCTCCATAGCGACGTTAGGAATCAGCCTCTTTTTCATAAAAGCCGCGTCGATATTTTTCCTTGTTGTCGTGCCCGCCTCGGGCAGGATCATTCCATAGGGGACGGTGTCTTTCAGTCTGATCTTTTTCAGTGCGGAGAGAGGATGACCCTTCGGAAAAACAAGGGACATCGGATCTTTCCATATTACTCTTGAGATGAGATTGGCAGATATCTGTGGCAGGGTAACGACGCCTATATCAACAAGGTTTTTAGCCACCATGCCAAGTACTGTTTCGGAGCGGTGACAACGGAGTTTCAGATCCACCTTCGGAAAAGAGGTTATGTAAGTCTTTAAAACACCGGGAAGGCGGTGGATACTTATATGGTCGCTTGTGCCGACAAGGAATTCCCCGGAACATTCTTCGGACATGTCACGGACAGCGGTTTTAGCCTCCTGTATCAGCCGAAGTATCCTGTCGGAATGGAGCAATAGCACCTCGCCGGTCCTGGTCAGAAAGACTTTCTTGCCGATGCGGTCAAAAAGCCTCCCCCCAAGTTCGTCTTCGAGCGCCTTTATCTGTTTGCTTATAGCAGGCTGGGTTATGAGGAGTTCTTCCGCCGCCCGGCTCAGACTCCCTGTTTCGGCAACTTTTTTAAAATATAGGAGCTGATAAAAATTCATACTAAAAGTTATACTTTTAATAATATTAATGAATTTGAATAATACATGATTATTATGATATGCTCAAGACATTAAGATAGTCAAGAAGGCAAAACGGGCAGATTTTCACCCCCTTGATTCCTCTTGGTTAAGGAGGGGAAGCGGCAGATAGAGTCAGGACTGTATTATTATAAATTATCGTTTGTGAGGTATACCTATGGCAATGACATTGGCTGAAAAGGTATTTAAGTCACATCTGAGGGACGAGCCCTTCCCGGGCACAAAGGTGCTCGACATCGATGTGGTGATGTGCCACGAGATAACCACACCCGTTGCGATAAACGACCTTGCCGCAAGGGGCAAGGACAGGGTCTTTGATCCCGGGAAGATCAAGGTTGTAATAGACCATGTCACCCCTGCAAAGGATACGAAAACAGCAACTCAGGGAAAGATACTCAGGGACTGGGCCGGGAGGCATAAGATCAGTGATTTTTTTGATATAGGCAGAAATGGGGTTTGCCACGCCATATTTCCCGAACATGGCTTCATCAGGCCCGGCAATACCGTAATTATGGGCGATTCACATACATGCACGCACGGGGCTTTCGGGGCGTTTGCCGCGGGTGTCGGAACAACAGACCTCGAGGTCGGCATACTCAAGGGAGTATGCGCGTTCAGGGAGCCAAGGACGATACGCGTGGACATAAACGGCAGAATGCCGGAGGGAGTGTATGCAAAGGACGTGATCCTGAGGGTCATCAAAGAGCTTACCGTGAAGGGAGCGACCGACTGCGTCATGGAATTCCGTGGCGATGTTGTCACCGGTATGTCCATGGAGTCGAGGATGACCTTGTGCAACATGGCGATAGAGGCGGGCGGCACGTCTGGAATTTGTATGCCCGATGAAGTTACCTTGGATTATCTCTGGCCCTTTATCTCATCACAGTATGGTGACAGGAAGTCGGCGCTGGAGGATTTCAGAAAGTGGTGGTCCGACGAGGGTTGCGACTATGCAAGAGTAATTAAGATTGACGTCTCTGACCTTGAGCCGCAGGTGACCTTTGGATATAAGCCCGACGAAGTGACGAACGTGTTAGAGATGGAGGGGACCCCTGTTGACCAGGTCTATATAGGTTCATGCACCAACGGCAGGATAGAGGACCTGCGCGTGGCTGCGAGCTACCTTAAGGGAAGAACAATTGCACCGACCGTCAGAGGGATTGTCTCGCCGGCGACCCCGAAGGTTTTCCGACTGGCTGATGAAGAAGGGATTATTAAGATATTCATGGAAGCCGGATTCTGCGTGACGAACCCGACCTGCGGCGCATGCCTGGGAATGTCAAACGGCGTGCTGGCACCCGGCGAGGTATGTGCGTCGACTACGAACCGAAATTTTAGCGGCAGGATGGGAAAGGGCGGAATGGTGCATCTTATGAGTCCGGCCATGGCGGCAGTGACCGCGGTTGAGGGGAAAATCGCGGACCCCAGGAGATATGTCAAAGGAGGTGCAAAGTGAAAAATTTCGGAGGCAAGGTCCTCTTTCTCGACAGAGCCGACATCAACACTGACGAGATAATACCGGCTAAATATCTCATTGAGATATCGAAGAAGGCGCTGAAACCTCATATGCTCGAAGACCTGAAGCTCGACGGGTTCGACCCACAGTCGCCAGATATTGCTAAAGCACGGGTAATAGTTACGAGGGCGAACTTCGGATGTGGCTCTTCTCGCGAGCATGCCCCCTGGGTTTTTGAGGTGAATGATATCAACGTTGTAATTGCATCGAGCTTTGCGCGCATATTCAGGCAGAATATGTTCAACTGCGGCATGCTTGCCATCGAAATGCCTGAGGATATCATAGAAAAGATATTCAGGCACAAAGGCGGAGATGCCAGAATTGAAATCGACTTTGAGAATGATTCGCTTACGGTAGAATCGGGAAAGGGCAAAGATACCTTCCGCTATTCAATCGCAGAATTCGACAAGGCCCTTGTGAGGGCCGGCGGCTGGGTCGACTTTGCGGATTCTAAGTATTAACCAAAGGGCTGAGGGATTAGTGTTGAGTTCTGCACTGAAGCATAATTAGTGCAGGGACATTCTCCAAAAAACTTTATAATGTCGCAACTTGGTATTTGCACTAACTGAC
>OUUY01000103.1 GCA_900302705.1 Candidatus Sulfobium mesophilum | reverse complement strand
GACGGCAAGGTCGGCGCCAGAAAAACGCCGATAGGCTTGATGCCTGATGAGGGGGACCTGGACCTTTCAGGCCTCGACATATCCGCCGACAGCATGAAGGAACTTATGACTGTAGATACCGGCGAGTGGAGCGCTGAGATACCTGACATTGAAAGACACTTCGCTGAGTTCGGCGACCGTTTGCCTGAAAGGCTTACCCAGCAGCTGCAGGAGTTAAGGAAGCGACTTGGGTAGAGAAGCCAGCGTGTTATAAAGGAGCATTAATGAATGGAAGCGGCAAGACCTAAGAAAACCCTGGTTAATGTCTTGCGTGTGGTATATGCCCACATGAAAAGCAGCGACGGGGGTGATTTGTATCTGACGCGCTTTGCGGAACCTCATCTGGAGCATTTTCAGGTCGAAAACTGGTATGAAAAAACATGGTTCAACAAACACAAGGTAAGACTGATAGGAACAAGTTCGGTTTACAGAGTTCCAACCAGAGAGGTTAATGGGAAGAGCTTTGATCTTGTGGTCAAAAACTGCAGGGTGGGAGAGGATGTCCCGATTGACACGCATACTTTACAGGAATTTTGCGATGCCGAGTTTAACAGCCCCTGGGAGGAGTTTTCGCTGGTCATGGAAATGAGAGAAGGTTATTATGGCCCCCGGGAAATGAAGGTTAAGACACAACGGCCTTTGGCGATTTATGTTCCCCCTGAGAGGATGCAGGCATGGCAGAGCGGCAGGTCACGCTCAAAGATTAACCGGATCCACGCAAAGCATCCCGGTATAGATCTGGACATACTTAAACAGTACAAAATGATCTACGAGTGGATAGAGGGAAAAAATATTGCGGAAGTTTTTGAACATATCGACATCAATGACGATGAAATCGTGAAACATCTTAAAGTTATTAATTACAAAGTCTTATCGGACCTCGGTAAGAAAGGTTATCTGGTTGCCGACATGAAACCTGAGCATATAATTATCAGCGACACTGACGCCATGATGGTTGAGGAAATAGGCCGTTCAGAAAATAACGTGGACACTCCGGGGAAACAGGTGGCCCTTATATATGAACTAATTAAGGCGGATAAATATTCGGTGATTGATTACGAACTTCTCCTTCGGACTGCCGAGCACGAAAATGAGGTGAAGGAGTCAAGGAGGCATTCCTATCTGGATGATCAGCGTGACCGCTTCGAACCTACCTCTCTGCCGGTCCATTTGTCCACGATGGAGATTATGGGCGTCCCTTATATCTATGGGCATGCAGAAAGTACGGGCGGACATTTATGGGTAGTCGGCAGGAATGCGCGCTTGTTCGACTATTTCCTGCCTGAGAGATGGAGGAAAACTCCTTCACTTCGACTGTCTGATTCAAAGGAAATTTTCTATACGATAACAAAGGACAATATACACCTGGTATGGGAAACATCGCGCGTAGGCGAACTTCCCGATGAAGAAAACGGAGGCAGTGATGATCCCAAGATACGGGAGTATGGCGTTAACAGCCCCTTCGAGGAGTTCGCGATTGCTCATGCAGTAAATGAACTTGGCATCCCTACAGTCTATGTGCGGGCCATATATATGACAGGTACCGCCAAAATAGAGCATTCGATCGATGTAAGGCGGTATGAAACGCATAAGGACATCCTGGATCCTGAAGGAAACCCTATTCTTCAGGAGAAGCATAACTACATTACGATTCGCGGCTATTATAATGGTCCGGATCATTCAGTAGCAAAGCAAGGTCCGCTCTATACACCGGTAGATCTTGCCAAGGCCGTCTATCAGGGCATCATCGACGAACCTGCATGCCGTACGTTTTTGGATAGAGTAAAAGAAAAATTGAAGAAGGCAGGCTATGACGGGTCTTTGCTTAAGGCAAACGACCTTCTGTTGGCCGTTGACAGCGGCGGGAGGATTATGAATAATAGGAGCGGCGAACCCGAGGTAATTTTATGTAATTTCGAACTTGTCTGGAAGATGGCCGGCTCTGGCCGATCCCCTCAGTACGCGTGTCACGGTGGCGAAGTGAAGGAACGTTTGCCTTGACTGGTCCGGTTATTTGAGATGTTTGAAGGATAAGATTCTTGGAAACGGCTGATACCATCCGGCATTTACTTATATCTGCGCTGCCCGTCCTGATAGCGATAACTTTTCATGAGGTTTCGCATGGTCTTGTGGCAAATAAGCTGGGTGACCCTACAGCCAAAATGCTGGGCCGGTTGACCTTGAACCCTATCGCGCACATCGATATCTTCGGCACGATAATTCTCCCGTTGATGCTTATTGTGGTTACCGATGGGCGCTTTGTCTTTGGCTATGCAAAACCCGTCCCGATAAACCCGATGAATTTCAAGAATCCGAAAAAAGACATGGCCATATCAGCTGCAGCCGGACCTGTCACAAACCTTTTGTTGGCTATCTGCAGTTTCATTATATGGAAGGCAGTTTTGACTCCATTGGCCGGCCTTTCCCCTGAGTTAGTAGGCGAGAAAGTGCTCAGACCTCTTACTTTGATATTCCAGTCAGGAATTGTAGTGAACGTGGTTCTTGCCGCTTTTAATATGATCCCTATCCCTCCTCTGGATGGGGGGAGGGTGCTGACAGGTCTCCTCCCTTACAAACAGGCCGCGTCATTCAGCAGGATTGAACCCTTTGGGTTTATTATTGTGCTGTTGCTCATATATAGTGGAATAGCGAATTATATCATTATGCCTTTTATTGTATTCTTTCTGAAATTATTTCAAATCTATTAAGGAAGGCCATGGAGATGGTAAAAGAGCGGGTATTAAGCGGTATGCAGGCAAGCGGGAGGGTGCATCTTGGTAACCTTGTTGGAGCACTTCAGAACTGGGTGAAACTCCAGGATAAATACGACTGCTACTACTTTATTGCGGACTGGCATGCGCTTACCAGCGGCTATTCGAATCCGTCGGCCATACGCGAGTCGGCCAAAGACCTGCTCCTGAATTTCCTTTCCGTTGGCCTTGATCCTGACAGATGCACGATTTTTATTCAGTCGAGGATACTTGAGCATGCCGAACTTCACCTGCTGCTTTCTATGATAACTCCGCTTGGCTGGCTAGAGCGTGTGCCCACCTACAAGGAAAAACAGCAAGAGCTTAAAGATAGAGACCTCGCCACTTATGGCTTTCTTGGCTATCCCCTCCTTCAGACCGCGGACATCATAATTTATAGAGCGAAGCACGTCCCCGTCGGTGTTGATCAGGTGCCTCACCTGGAAATATCCAGGGAGATAGCAAGGCGGTTTAACAATTTCTATGGCGAAGTTTTCCCTGAACCCGAAGCACTGCTGACTGAGTTTCCGAAGGTCCCGGGTGTAGACGGCAGAAAGATGTCAAAAAGTTACGATAATGCGATATATCTTTCTGACAGCCCGAAAGAGGTCGAGCATAAGATCAAAACTATGGCGACTGACCCGGCAAGGATCAGACGCACCGACCGCGGCAACCCTGACCTCTCTCCGGTGCATCAGCTGCATAAAGTCTTTTCTTCGAAAGAAGAGCAGGATTACGTGGCAGAAGGCTGCCGCACAGCAAGCATCGGCTGCATTGACTGTAAAAAGATCCTGATAAAGAATGTCTTTCGGATGCTTGAGCCGATCTGGGCAAAGAGAGAAGAACTGATAAAGAATCCCGATATGCTTCAGGAGATAGTCGACAAGGGGAATGAAAAGGCGAGAAAGGTCTGTCAGGAAACCATGTCCCTCGTGCGAAAAGCGATGGGGTTTTATTAGGGCGTCTTTTTATAATGTTCGATGTAATCTTTTTTCCGAAGATTTCCGGCAAACATGGTTGTTTCCTGATCCGACGGATTCGCTGGAGTAATATTTATTTCAGCTTCCAATATTTTCTTTATTAACTCAAGTTCAGCATATTCCTTTTTTACTATCTCCCATGTTTGCAGAGTGCTTATAGCGTCCCTGAAAAAAATTCTTTCTGTTTTTGAAAGTTCGAGGGTCTGTATCTTCCAGAAATTGACGAATTTCATCCTGCCTCCTTATCATTTCATTATTCTTTAGGATACTTCATGAATATTTCATATTCAGTAATCAGCATCACATTGTGTATGCGGCATCCGTATGAACAGGCTAGATTACGGTCAAAATAATGGTCATTATGCACAATCGACATAGCCATTTATGAAGCGAATGTAGGATGAGATGGTTGTGCGAATCCGTTAATTCAGGCGGGGCGAGCTGCTTTTAATTTTACATATCTTAAGCTATATTATACTCCATATATAGGAAAGGAAATTAATCAGGCAATGCTTGATGTTAGATTCATCCGAGAAAACGTACATGCAGTAAATGAGTCCCTGAAAAAAAGGAACTATGAATTTCCGCTTGCGGATTTTCTTTCTATCGATGCGAAGAGAATGTCGATCATGAGGGAAGTCGAGGAGCTGCGCAATAAGCGTAATATCGTTTCAGAAGAAATCGGCAGGCTCAAAAGGGAGAAGGCTGACGTCTCTGTCCAGATGGAACAGATGAAGAAGGTCGCGGATACGATAAAGGTTCTGGAAGAGCAGCTCAGGTCCGTTGAAGAAGAGACGAAACAACTTGTTCTCACAATTCCCAACATTCCCCATGAATCGGTTCCGGTCGGCAGCGACGAGACAGAAAATGTCGAGATAAGAAGATGGGGGAGTCCCAGAGAGTTTGATTTTGAACCGCTCAACCACTGGGATATCGCCGAGGCATTGGATATTGTCGATTTTGACCGGGCGGCGAAGATCGCAGGCGCGAGGTTCGCGTTAATGAAAGGGGCCGGGGCCAGGCTTGAAAGGGCCTTGATGAATTTCATGCTCGATACAAATACGAAAGCAGGGTATAGAGAGGTCTTTCCTCCCATTATCGTAAACAGGGATAGTATGATCGGAACGGGACAATTGCCAAAGTTTGAAATGGAACTCTTCAAAGTGGCTGATCCGGAATTTTACCTGATCCCTACGGCAGAAGTGCCTGTTACGAATATCCATCGCGATGAGATACTGAAAGAAACTGACCTGCCGCTTTACTACACCGCTTATACCCCCTGTTTCAGGAGAGAGGCCGGGTCTTACGGAAAAGATACGAGAGGGCTTATACGACAGCACCAGTTCAATAAAGTCGAAATGGTGAAATTTGTAAAACCCGAGGATTCTTATGACGAACTGGAAAAACTCACAGGCAATGCTGAGGAAATTCTCCGAAAAATCGGGCTTCCCTACAGGGTCGTAGCGCTATGCACGGGTGATCTTGGTTTTTCTTCCGCAAAGACGTATGACCTCGAGGTCTGGCTGCCGGGTCAGCAGAAATACCGGGAGATTTCGTCGTGTTCTAACTTCGGGGACTTCCAGGCGAGAAGAGCGAACATCAGGTTCAAACGGGAAGGGAAGAAAGGCACTGAGTTTGTGCACACACTGAATGGTTCGGGCCTTGCTATAGGAAGGACTGTAGTGGCTATTCTTGAAAACTTCCAGCAAAAAGACGGCACCGTTGTCATTCCCGAGGCATTGAGGCCTTATACGGGGATGGACAGGATAGACTGAAGGCTCACCTATGGCTGAAGAACAGGAAAAACTTGTAAAAACCTCTGTTTATCTCGAAGAAGAAGTGCTAGAGGCGCTCGAGGAGACAGCCCTTGAGCTCGAAAAAGAGACCGGAAGGAGATGGTCGAAGGGCGCTGTCATCCGTGTTGCGCTGAGCGATTTCTTCACCAGAAGGGGCAGGATGATTTGACCCATCCGGGTTTTGTCGACCTCCACACTCACGGGATCGGCAGATATGATACAAGGACCCGCAATCCCGAAGATATACTAAGAATCGCCGGACTCCATGCTGCTGCCGCAACAGAGGCCTTTCTCCCAACTGTTTATCCGGCAGCTCTCGCCGAAATGAGAAGCAATATGGAAGCGGTACGAAGGGCGATGGAGATGCAAGTTTATCACAAGAGCTGGACCGCAAAGACGGAGTCTCCTATTATTGCTGGCTCCCGTCAGGAAGCGCGGATTCTTGGAGTCCATCTGGAAGGCCCCTTTCTGAACCCTGCCAGATGCGGCGCTCTTGATAAAAAGGCGTTCGTGAGGCCGAGCCTCTCTGCCTTTAAAGAACTGATCTCCGGATATGAAGGCATCGTAAAAGTAATTACGATTGCCCCGGAAATCCCTGGGGCGCTGAGGGTGATTGCGCATTGCAGGGCGCGGGGGATAAAGGCAAATATGGGCCATTCGGACGCTACTTACGAAGAGGCTATTAACGGCAAGAAAGCTGGAGCAATGGGTATTACTCATCTTTTCAATGCGATGGGATCATTTCATCACAGGAAGCCAGGGCTTGCCGGTCTGGGTCTCATCGATGAAGATTTATATATTGAAGTAATTGCAGACGGGTTTCATCTTCATCCGGCTACACTGGAACTGATCTTTAACAGGAAACGCCTCGACAGAATTATTCTCGTATCGGATTCGGTTAAGGGAATCAAAGGAACGAAGCCAGCTGTCAGGGAAGGAATTCTGGCTGGCAGCGGCATAACGCTGGCGGACTCATACAAGGTCCTCAAGGTTATCGGAGTTCCGGAGGCCGAGATTGTCGAGGCTGCCGTAGACAACCCCAAAAGATACCTGGCCTTGAAATAATTTATTTTACCCCTCTGTAGGATAAAGCCTTACAAAACGCTTGGAATAATTGCGACAAAAAAATCAGATTTGCGCTGATATCTTTTAGTCTCAGGCCGCTGTATCTTAATAAAGAAACGATGAGTTTACATTCTCTGTTGTGCCCATGAAAGGAGAAAGAATATGCCGGGTTGTCAGGTGAGGACAATTTTAGGAAGTCTGCCGTCGCTTTACCGCACTAATTCTATTCCGGGAATAAATACTGCCAAAGGTGTGCAGAAGCAAAATAGTTCAAAGAGTCGCGCCAAGGATATTCAGAGGAAAAGGCTCGCCTCATTGGCCGAAGCAATAATAATGCAGTCACTTGATGACCTCTGGAGCCCGTCGCAGAAAGGCAAGAGCATCGCCTTTTTTACCGGAGATGGTTTTGATATCTGCGCCAGCATGGCCGGGATGAGGATTATAGATAGAATAGAGCTGTTCTGTATTCTTAGGAAACTCAATCGCAAAATGTTTGGCTCCAGACACGCAAGGAAGGTTAGGACAGCCATAAAAAACGATTAAACTTGTTTCGAGCTGGCCTGGCACATAGCAATTACATACTCGCAGTTTTTTTAAGAAGACGCAGCGATTGCCAAAATATTGGCAGAAACTTATCTTACCCCCTTATCTTTCTATTGCCTTCCGATTCCATTTGATAATCAAGAAATATAATTCGCGTTATAGTGCGGAGCGTGTGATATAATCGAGTTTGCGGTGCCTACCGATTGATGCTCATGTTAGTGAGTTAGTCATCAGGAAATATCAAAAGTGGACGGGAGCGTTGCTATAAAAGGGAAAAAATGCCATCTGAACTGAAATACCCAGGGGATGGGCATATTAAATCCGGGGATCTTTCCTCAGAGAATATAACAGCTAACCTCCTGAGTGATTTTTGGAGGAAAGTTATATGCTATGGCGCGGTCAACTCGACAAATACTCTGGCTGTCGACCTGTCCCTTAAATATCCTGAGTCGGAAATCGCCATCATAGCGGATTCACAGGTAAAAGGCAAAGGCAGGCTGGGTCGGGCGTGGGTCTCACCTCCCGGGTGCAATATATATATGAGTGTGGTACTGCATACCGAAATAGCGCCCGAGGACGCCACCCTTCTGACAATTTCAGCCGCTGTTGCATGTGCATCAGCGCTCAGAAACAAGTGCGGGCTTGACGTAAGCATAAAGTGGCCGAATGATCTTATGGTCTGCAACAGAAAAATCGGCGGCATTTTGACGGAGCTTAAGTCAGGGCATGGCAGAATTAACAAGCTTGTCGTAATAGGTATAGGCGTAAACGTAAATTCCAGGCTTACAGATTTCGCTGAGGAACTGAGATCGAGGGCGACTTCGCTCAAAGAAGAGACGGGCAAGTACTTTGAAAGAAGCGGAATGATTGCAGACATCCTGAATGAATTGGAGAAATGGTATAAGAAATTACTAAGTGAAGGCAGATTCCCGCTTCTTAAGGAATGGAGGCGACTATCTTCAACTCTGGGAAATAAAGTTCGGGTTACTATGGGAACCGATATCTTTTCAGGGTTTGCCGAGGACTTTGACGAACAAGGAAGGTTGATATTGAAACTGGCGACTGGCGCAAAAATGATCGTCAGTGCAGGAGACTTGACGGAGCTAAGATGACGCCGGTTTTATTTCCTTCAATTGTTAGCTTATAATTAGGCGGATTCCATTTACAAACCATATTCTTTTTTATTAGGGGAGCTGTTAAATGCTGATCGCGGTGGATATCGGTAACTCATCGATAAATATAGGATATTTCACGGCTAATGGTATCAGTGTGCAGAGCATCAACACGCATCCTCTGAAGGATTCTGAGGAATATCTGACTGATATCTGCAATTTCTTGCAGCAAAAGCGTATAGAAAAAAATAGTCATGGAGGTATAATATCCTCTGTAGTTCCGGGCCATACATCTGTTTTGACAGAAGCTCTCAGAAGGCTTTCCGCCGATGAAGGGGCGGCTTTATTGACCGTTACGCATGAAATGTCCTCTGGATTGAAGTTCAGGGTGAACGCCCCCGAGAAGGTAGGTAGCGACAGGCTCGCAAATGCGGTCGCGGCAAAAGAGATCTATGGGAAGCCAGCAGCTGTGATAGATTTCGGAACCGCAACTACTATAACAGTAGTCGGCGTGGATGACGATTTTATCGGTGGGGCAATCCTGCCGGGATTAGGATTAATGAATAGGGCGCTTGGTGAAGGCACCTCCCGGTTGCAGGAGATTATATTGGAGCCCCCTTTGCGGGCCCTGGGAGTTGATACTCAGACCTGTATCCGTTCGGGCTTATTTTATGGAACGGCCGGGGCTTGCGAAAGGATTCTGATGGGGATAGAGGAGGAGACCGGGGTTACCTTGAAGGTAATCTTGACAGGCGGTTTTGCCACGGTCATGGGAAGATTTTTAAGAAGAATTCATGAAATTAATTCAAACCTGACCCTTGAAGGGTTAAGAATACTTTATGAAAAAAACAGACCTTCATGAACTTAGAAAAGATCCGCTTCTTGGCAGGTGGGTCGCTGTGCTTAACCAGCCAAAGGCGCCATCTGACTATGCCATTTCCCCTGTGGTCGAAAACGAAGGCAGTTGTATGCTGTGCGCGGGACGGGAAAGCGAGACCTCACCTGAAATACTGTCACTACCATCTGGACATGGAAGCAGGGCATGGGCCACCAGAGTAATACCTAACGTCTCTCCGGTTTTTCAGGTCGAAGGGGAACTCGCCAGAAGAGGGGAAGGCATGTATGACAAGATGAATAATATAGGTGCCAGTGAAATAATCATAGAATCCCCTGAACATATGGTGAGGCCCGAGGACAAGGGCCTTGACCAGATGATGAAGGTAATCAGAACATATAAAGATAGAATGCTCGATCTTGAAAGAGACCCCCGCCTGAGATATACGCTAATTTATAAGAATTCAGGAAAGGAAGCTGGCGCCATATATTCTCATCCCGTATCCCACCTGGCCTCGACCCCGGTAATACCTAAAAGGGTAAAAGAAGAACTTGATGGGGCGAAAGAGTATTTTGCCTATAAAGAGAGATGCATATTTTGCGATATCATCAGGGAGGAACTCCGAACAGGCAGCAGGATTATCCTCGAGACCAGACATTTCATATCCTTTTGCCCATACGCATCAAAATTCCCTTTTGAGTCATGGATAGTTCCGAAGAGGCATAGTTGTTCATTCCAGGACATACTGGTGGAAGAGATTGAGGACATGGCTTTTATACTTTCTTCCCTACTGAAAAAATTGCGCGCCGCCATTCCCGGGCTGGCTTTTAATTATTTTATACATTCTGCTCCGAACAGGATACCCAGGAAGGACCACTGGCACACTCTGGGAGAGGATTTCCATTGGCATATGGAGATAATGCCGCGACTTTTACAAACGAGCGGATTCGAATGGGGCTCAGGTTTTTATATACTGCCTACATCACCTGAATACGCCTCAAACTGTCTCAGGGAGGTTTGAAATGCAGATAAGCAGAATCCTATTCGCTACGGATTTTTCGGAAGGCTCTTCACAGGCCCTTCCCTACGCGATGGATATCGCGCAACAGTATGGAGCCAAGCTTTTCCTGGTGCACGTTATATATGATGTTGTCAAGAGCGCCGGCTGGTATGTGCCTCATGTGTCGGTTGATGAAATCTATCACGATATGGAAGAGAGAGCCAGGGCCGAGCTCGAAAAAAATCTTATTGAGGATATAAGAGGCTTGAAAGATGTCGAATATGTTGTTTTAAGAGGCATCCCCTATGAGGAAATTGTGAAGTTTGCGGGAGATAATAAAATAGACCTGGTTGTGCTTGGCACACACGGACGAAAAGGCATAGACAGGATGCTTTTCGGCAGTACGGCGGAGCAGGTGGTGCGAAACGCGCCCTGCCCCGTTCTTTCGGTCAGGATGCCCAAACATAACTGATATGAGGGTTTACCTTTCAGAAAACGCATTTATCGACTTATTGCTGAGTTCTGCGGAGGTCTACAAAAGGGAATGTCTCGGTTTTCTTCTTGGATATAAGCTTGAGGATAGGTTTATTATAGAACATGCTTTTAGTTTCCAGACGGCATACAGAAAACACAAAGGCGTGGTGTCCTTCGACAGAAGTCATAAAAAAATTGACCCGATACTCGAGCGACTTGATCGAATTCAGATTATAGGAGATTTTCATTCTCATACGCAATTTGGGACTATGAAGGGCCTTCCCTTCCCCAGCCCGGAAGATATTGAAGGAATGGCTGCAGATCACATCTATCTCATCGTTGCAATTAACAATAACAAAAAAACTATGTCCTGGGCTGAAAACAGGGACAGCACTGTTTCAGGGTCCGTGGGCGACTTTTTTTTTAAGATATCTGCGTATTTCCTTAACGGCAGCTCTTCAGTGAGAAAAGCGAAAATACACTGTCCGTTTCCGCCTGGGTTTTGAGCCGGACGCAATAGTATCATGCCAGACTGAGCATACAGGAAAGTTTCAAATTGACGATAAAAAAGTTTCTTTTCTTCTCAGTGGCGTTTCATATCGTTCTCTTTTCGGTGATGTATTTAGTTCCGGAACCAAAAATAAAAAAGGCCCGTGAATTTGTTACAAGCCTTGTATCCCCACAGGAGCTGAGAAGACCGGAGACCCCAATCAAACCTGTGCCGCGGCCCCTCCCCGGGACTGCCCCCAAGCCAAAAGTATCTCCTCAAAGCCGGCCGGCGCCTTTTGCAAGGACGACACCAGGCAGGCAACCCTCACCTCTTGAGCAGCCTGTAGTGCCGGGAGAGGGTAAAGAGGGTGGAAAGCCTCTGCCCGAAGGAAAGCGTCCGGAAGGAGGTGAAGTGGGGAAATCAGGAGACAGCAGGGGAGCGGGTGAATTAAGAGACAAAAGGGCTCCGGTCACACCAGGGCAGCCTGGATTTTCCGTAGCTCGGTCTTTCAAGGAAATTACTGAATCAATGGGCGAGAAGAATTCAGGTGGACATAATAAAAATGGTAAAAAAGACAACACAATCACCTTTGATACGGAGGACTACCGATACGCGGGTTATATGAGACAATTGAGGCAAAAGATTGAAAGCATATGGGTATATCCTCCTGAGGCAGCGGCCAAAGGGATTTATGGAGATCTGAAGATTCAGTTTACAATTAAGAAAGACGGAAGATTGGGCGCCATTGAGCTTGTCAGGACATCCGGGTATAAGATGCTTGACGACGCTGCGATGAAGGCACTCAAAGATGGAGAACCCTATTGGCCTCTGCCTGACTCGTGGGGAAGAGATTCGTATACGATTCTGGGGCATTTTGTATATGTTTACGGGGGGTATTACATACGATAAGATCAAGAAGAGCTAAAGAGACGATTACTGGATGCGGGATAGCCTCAGGGGAATCCTCTCAGTTCATCTATTTTCCCCCCGATGTCAGCAGATTCCACCAGACATGTTCCGACCAGAATCGCATCGATCCCGGCGGCTTCAATCCGTCTAACGTCTTCCCTCGTCCGAATGCCGCTTTCGCTTACGCAGATATGACCAGCAGGGATCTCTTTTTTCAAAAGCAAAGAAGTGGAAAGATCAATTGAGAGAGTCTTAAGGTCCCTGTTATTTATGCCTATAACCGGCGCATTTATCCTGAGTGCGTTTTCCAGTTCAGCGAAGTTGTGTACCTCAAATAGCACAGACATGCCTAATTCACCTGCAAGATGGAGATATTCCTCAGCCTGTCTTAAATCGACGACAGCGGCAATCAGAAGTATAGCGTCTGCGCCGCCAGCCCTTGCCTCATATATCTGATATTCATCGAAAATAAAATCTTTTCTCAGGACCGGCATTGTGACCGTCTTTTTCACGTCCGTTAAGAATGCAAATTCCCCTTGAAAGAAGTCCTCTTCAGTTATAACAGAGATAGCGCTGACCTTTTTATGTTCATAGATGGAGGCCATTTTTTTGTGGTCAAAGTCAGCTCTTAGGAGACCCTTTGAAGGGGATGCCTTCTTGATTTCAGCTATAATCCTAAGTGTATCGGCATCTCTCTTAATTGCTCCCAGGAAATCCCTCGGAGTTTCGGTGTCTCTAACTAAGGCCCTAAGGTCCGATAATGACGTACCATATTTGGCGGCAGATAGCCTCTCTTTTTTCTTATCAACAATCTTCTCCAAAATAGTCATACCGAATTGTAAAGGGATTGCGGGAGGTTTTTCAAGGATGTTGTGGAGCTTCTCTTATCTTTGCATTCACTGTTTGGAATAATCGGGTTAGCAGCAAGACACCTGCAATCTGCTATAATTAGCCCTGAAATGGATCAGAAAAGCAAGATCGCAAAAGCCGCCGGGCTTATGTCCGTAGCTACTTTTATAAGCCGTGTCCTTGGTTATATACGGGACATGATATTTGCTTTTTATTTTGGCGCGACCGGAGTTTCTGATACTTTTTTTGCTGCCTTCAGGATTCCGAATCTCCTCAGGGAGCTGTTTGCAGAAGGTTCGATGTCTGCTGCCTTTATCCCTGTGCTGACAGAGTACCGACAAAAGCAGGGGGAGGAAGAGGCCTCCCGACTGGTCAAGATAACTTTTACCTTTATAATCGTCGTTGTCGGGCTTGTCTGTGTAATCGGCGTTCTCTTTGCACCGGCTATTGTCACTATTATTGCACCAGGGTTTTTGGGTTCAGCCGAAAAATTTTCATTGACCGTGCTTCTGACAAGAATAATGTTTCCGTTTCTTCTCTTCATAAGTCTTGCCGCATTAATCATGGGCGCCTTAAATACAAAAAAGGTCTTCTTTATACCGGCGCTGGCGCCTGCGATGCTAAACATAACATTAATATTCAGCATAATATGGTTCGAATCGAAGGCAAAAGAGCCAATAACAGCGGCTGCAATAGGTGTCTTAGCAGGAGGCTTTGTTCAGTTCGTATTTCAGCTTCCGGCATTCTTTAAGAATAAATATAGCCTGGGGTTGGATACCTCCTTCGGCCACCCGGGTATTAAGAAGATGTCAGTTTTACTGATCCCGGCTACGCTGGCTCTTTCTGTAAGCCAAATAAATATTGCGCTAAGCAATATTTTGGCCTCTTTTCTGCCATCCGGAAGTATCACCTATCTGTTTTACTCGATGCGGCTAATACAGTTCCCTATAGGCATATTCGGCGTTGCCATGGGTACGGCCGTATTGCCGACGCTGTCGGAGCATGCGGTCAAAGGAAATTTTGACGGGCTGAGGGATGATTTTTCCTTTGCTCTCAGGGTCTTATTTTTCATCACGATCCCGGCTATGGCAGGGCTTATCGCTCTGAGGGGTCCGATCATAAACCTCCTCTTTCAGAGGGGGCTGTTCGACCATGCGGCTACCAAGGGAACATCAGAGGCCCTTCTCTTTTACTCCTTAGGCATATGGGCTATCGTTGGGGTGAGGGTAGTTACAGCCACGTTCTATTCGCTTCAGGACACGAAGACGCCGGTGAAAATAGCAGTGGTGGGGATGATTTCAAATGTTATCTGCAGTCTCATACTTATGGGACCCATGAAGCATTCCGGACTTGCCCTAGCAAATACACTGGCGGCTTGCATCAATTTTTCTCTTCTCTTTTATTTTCTGAGAAAGAGGCTTAAGCGTATAGACGCAAAAAAAATCATAAAATCTTTTCTAAAGATTCTTATTGCCTCGGCTGCAATGGGGGTCATCGGGTGGATGCTGCTTCAGGGCGAATTATGGAGCAGAAGCGGAGAACTGGTCGCGAAATCAGTTTATCTTGGACTAACAGTAGTTCTTCTTGCCGGCTTATACATCCTCTTCTGTCTCTTTTTGAAAGCAGAAGAGCTGAGATTGTTATGGAGGCTTCTTTTAAGGAGGCGTAGAGGGTTAGCCAAAAACAGTATTTCGATGTAATATCTGACGCATTATGTTTTGCGGTGCAGAAGTAATTGTCCCTACCCCTTGAGATTTCCTTCCAGGGTATTCAGAGGAACATCATATAAGCTGCTATATCCTTTCATTATGATGGCCTTGTTGACATCCAATGACGCTCTTCGCCGAGAAGGAGTTATTTCATCCAAAGCCCGAAATACGGAATCGATCTCCACTATCTCTGTGACCGCTATGAATGCACCCAGCATGGCCATGTTAGCTGACCTTGCTCCGTTAAAGGACGACAAAATATCGTTGGCCGGAACCTTTATTGTCTTGATATCCTCTCTATGAACTCCTGAATTTACCACAGAAGAGTCATAAATAAGGATACCACCCGAAGATAGCTTCTCCGAAAAGCGGATATAAGAAGCATCGTTTAAAACAACGAGAATATCCGGGTTTCTAATGACAGGAGAGCCGATCACACTGTCAGATATAATGACGGTGCAGTTAGCGGTGCCGCCCCTCATTTCGGCCCCATAAGAGGGAAAGCACGTTACTTCGAGACCATCGAGCATTGCTGCGTAAGTCAGGAGCTGCCCAAAAAATAATATCCCCTGTCCCCCGGAGCCAGCTATAATGACCCGCTTTTTCATAAGGACCGCATTACCGCCGAGACCCCGGATGATTTTGTTTGATTCTGTGAATCCGTTGGGTTATCTTTAAAAACTCCAAGCTTATAATAATGCATCATTTCTTCCCGCAACCATATTGCCGCCCTTGCAGGAGTCATTCCCCAGTTAGTTGGGCATGGAGACAATATCTCTATCATGCTGAATCCCTTATCCTCTATCTGGTATTTGAAAGCTTTTTCTATAAGTTTCTTGGCGTTCCGTATGTTTTCGGGTGAATCGACCGCTGTTCTTGCAATAAGTGCAGCCCCTTCAATCGTCGCCAGCATTTCCGACATGCGAAGAGGATAGCCCGTTGTATTTATTTCCCTGCCCACATGCGTCGTCGTAGTGACCTGTCCCGGAAGCGTTGTCGGGGCCATTTGTCCTCCCGTCATGCCGTACGTGGCATTGTTGACAAAGAAGACCGTAATATTTTCTCCTCTGTTGGCGGCGTGTATGATCTCGCCGGTCCCGATGGCTGCGAGGTCGCCGTCGCCTTGATAAGAAAAGACTATCTTATCTGGCAGCGTCCTTTTCATGCCTGTTGCCGCAGCAGGCGGCCTGCCGTGAGCTGCTTCAAGCATATCAAAATTAAAATAATCGTAAGCAAAGACGGCGCACCCAACGGGCGCAATGCCGATGGTGCGTTCACGAATATTCAGTTCGTCGATAACTTCCGCTATCAGCCTGTGTATAATGGTGTGGCCGCAGCCGGGACAATAGCGGAACGGTACATTCTTAAGACTCCTGGCCTTCTCAACAGTTTTTTCCACTTTCACATCCTTAGCATTCATCTTTCAACCTATCATAAAGCTCTTCCGGTGTTATTACACCACCGCCGGGTCTTCCGTAGAAAAGTACTTCAGATTTTCCGTTGACGGCCAGCCTGACATCTTCTACCATTTGGCCGGCATTTAGTTCGACCGCTATGAATTTTGCACCCCGTCTCGCCAGATCATGTATCTGTTTTTCAGGGAAGGGGAAGAGGGTAATAGGCCTGAAATGCCCGACTCTTTTACCGGTTTTCCTAAGCATGCTGACTGCTTCAGTTGAGATGCGGGCCGCTATCCCGAAGGAGACAACGATAAGCTCCGCGTCTTCAATATCCTGCGTCTGAAACCGCACATCTTTTGCCTTCATCCTACGGTATTTATCCTGTAAAACATAATTTTTCTCTTCAAGTTCACCTTCTCCGACAAACAGAGACTTGACAACATTGGGCTGTCTTCCCGCGCAACCGTTTAGCGCCCATGTCTTTTCCGGCAAGGCTGGTTTCATATAAGGGGTGGGGATAAAAGGCTCCATCATCTGTCCAAGGATGCTGTCGCCCAAGATCATAACTGGATTTCTGTATTCATCGGCCTTGTCAAAGGCGAGCATTGTGAGATCCCAAATCTCCTGTACGGTAAAAGGCGCCAGAACAAGAAGTCTGTAATCTCCGTGTCCACCGCCCTTGACTGCCTGAAAATAATCCGCCTGACTGGCAGAGATATTACCAAGTCCAGGCCCTCCCCTTTGCATATTTACAATAACGGCTGGTAGTTCCGCGCCTGCCAGAAAAGATATACCCTCCTGCTTAAGGCTTATTCCAGGGCTACTCGACGACGTCATCGCGCGTGCACCGCAAGCAGACGCGCCGAAGACCATGTTGATCGCAGCTATCTCGCTCTCCGCCTGGACAAAGGCGCCTCCCCAAGCTGGCAGTGTTCGCGACATATATTCAGGAATTTCGTTTTGTGGCGTTATCGGGTAGCCTGCATAAAATTTGCACCCAGCATGAATTGCTGCGAGGGCAAGCGCTTCGTTACCCTTCATCAGAGCTTTATTCATAATGCTCAGTATAACATGTCTGTACCGTCAATGTTATTTTGGACTCATTTTTGAAAACTCGGCGGTTAGAAGAATTATAAACGACTTTTAATACATCCCCACTTCCATGTTTTTTCACTATCCTTTTGTTGGTATAATTCAGGCAGTAGGACAAGGTTACTTTCGATTTGCTTCCTGACAGGGTGATACATGAAGATAGAGCGGCTCGTCACAGGTGAGCTTCAAAGCAATTGTTATATTGTATGGGATGAAAACAGTCTTGAATCAATCATCATAGATCCCGGTGCAGAGTCTGAAAAAATAGGCAGGCTTATAGACGACAAAAGGTTAACTGTCAAGTATATAGTCTGCACCCATGGACATTTCGATCATATAGGGGCCGTTTCCGAAGTGAAGAAGAAAACCGGGGCCAAGGTTGTTATCAATAAGAAAGATATTGAGATTTATATGCACGCTGGAGAATTTGCAGCTTCATGGGGGTTTAATATAAAACAGCCGGCTGAGCCTGATTTGCTGGTTGCCGACGGGGCTGAACTACTCGCAGGGAATTTACACTTCAGGGTATTGACAACACCTGGCCATAGCCCCGGCGGAATATGTCTGCACATTCAAGGGGTTCTTTTTACAGGGGACACTATTTTTGCTGGTTCCGTCGGCCGAAGTGATCTTTATGGCGGAGACATAGAAGATCTTAAGAAATCCTTTCTCAGACTGATTTCGTTGCCGCCGGATACGGAGATTATGCCTGGGCATGGCGGTCACACAACCGTCAAAAAAGAAAGGATATTGAATTTTTTTGTTCATGAGATCTGACGTAAGGCATAGAATAAGCTCAATTTATCAAGATTTTCTTCTCTTTTTCCATAAAGACATTAGTGTTTCTGTAAAATTGTAAGCTAAATTTCTTCTTGACTATATTTCTAAAAATGTTATCCTATTAAAAAGTAATTGCATTTTTGAATTTGGTTAGTATATAGTATTGGGTTGCTTGAAGAGAAGGCTATGCTTTTTCAGATAGCCTTTATTATTCTCGGATTACCTAAAATAAATCTGATTTCAAGGTATATCCGGAGTGTTCTTTGAAAACTAAAGAGTAGGTTCCGTTAAGCTTTTGAGTAACCAGAAATCAAATGAGAGTTTGATCCTGGCTCAGAACGAACGCTGGCGGCGTGCCTAACACATGCAAGTTGAACGGAGTTATTTTGAAGTAGCGATACGGAAGGATAACTTAGTGGCGGACGGGTGAGTAACACGTAGGT
>OUUY01000131.1 GCA_900302705.1 Candidatus Sulfobium mesophilum | reverse complement strand
GTCTTCTCAGCCAGCATTCCCGCCACAGCCGGGCCGGAAATCTGGCCGAAGCCGAATATGAATGTAACCAGGCCGAAGGCCGCTGCAGCCTTTCGCGCGCCTACATAATCGCCGACTGCTGCAGCCATTATTGACGGTATGCTCCAGGCAACAACTCCGTAGAAGCATATTGAAAGATACAGGAAAACCCCGGGCAATCCCGAAGCCGCAAGAAGATAGGAAAGCATCTGCAGTGTAAACACAATGATAAGTCCTGACTTTCTGCTAAGCTTATCCGAAAGTGTTCCAAAGACAGGCCCGGAAAAAAGGCTGAGAAAGCCCACCCATGACCAGAAATATCCCGCGACAGACTCTGAAAACCCCCGTTCCCTGACCAATGACGTAACAATGAAGGTCGCATATATGACATAGGTATACCCGAAGAGGAAGTATATTATCCCCAGATAGTACATAATGCCGCTTGTATAAATATTTTGTTTTTCCCTGTGAGCTATGACGACCCGGGAAACCGTGCTCTCCCCGCCAACCGGTTTCAGCCCCTTATCCTCCGGTCTGTCCCGAAGAAGGATGTAACTTAGAAATGCGATGACTACGACAGCAGCGCTTATGATGAGCCAACTGACCCTCCATCCCTCAGATCCCACCAATCTGTTGACTGAAGGTATGAGTTTCCCGGAGATGATAATGGCAAAACCGCTCCCTATCACAATAAAGCCCGCCGCCCTCCCCCTTTTGTTCCTTGAAAACCAGGCGGAAACTAGTCCCATTACCGGCACATTGGTAGCGCCGCTTCCAAGGCCAGTGAGCCCGTATAAGACAAGCACATAAATAAAGCTCCTTGCCTGGCTGATGAGGGACATTGAAAGGCCGACTGTCAGAAGCGAGATGAAGATCAGTCTTCTCGGTCCTATCCTTATTGCCCACAGGCCGCTGGCCAAAACCGCCACGAGGTAACCGAGGAAATTCACCGTACTTATGAAACCCATCTGGGAATAGCTCAGATGCAGCGTTGAGGCCATCGAGGGCAGAAGCATGCCAAGGGAAAAACGGCCGAAACCAAGACAGGCCATGATACAAAGGGTGCCGGTACAGACAATTATCCATCCATAATGAAGCTGCCGGCTATTGTTGCGAGCTTTTTGCATCGGAAACTATAACATTGTTGCTTCACAAAGCTAAAGAGAACGTATCAGCCTCACATACGCTGATGGTAGATTTGTAGCTCTCCAACCTCTTGAAAAAATAAGAAAATATGAATTATCATTATACTTTGATCACGATTTTGCAGCATTTCTTTAATGGCTGCCGGAAAACAATCGCATATGGAAGAACTCAAAAAACTCAGAACCAATATAGACAGGATCGATGACGAGATTCTCAAACTCCTCAACAGGCGCGCCGGGTTTGTGGTTGAAGTCGGAAGAATAAAACGCGATCAGAAATCTACTTTCTACAAGCCGGACCGCGAACGCCAGATACTTGAAAGGCTTGCGAAGAACAACAAAGGCCCCTTCCCTAATGATGCACTTAAAGCGATTTACAGAGAGATACTGGCGGCATCGCTTGCGCTCGAAGAGCCGCTGAAGGTGTCCTGTCTCGGACCGCTCGGCACGTTCACTCACATGGCTGCGCTGCGCCAATTCGGTTCGTCTGCTGCCTTTGTCCCGGTGGACAGCATCAAAAAAGTTTTCGAAAATGTCGAATCCCACAAAGCGGAATATGGTGTCGTTCCTATTGAGAACTCAAACGAGGGGGTCGTCAGCCATACGCTTGATATGTTCATGGATTCCGACCTGCAGGTGGTGGCCGAGATCATTCTTGAGGTGTCGCATAACCTTCTCTCAAAGCAGACCAACAGGACAAAAATAAGAAAGGTTTTTTCTCATCCGCAGGGGCTGGCTCAGTGCAGGGGCTGGCTTGAGGCCAATATGCCTGGTGTGCCGATAGCCGAGTCCACAAGCACTGCAAAGGCGGCTGAATTGGCAGCCAAAGACCCGTTTACCGCGGCCATCGCGAGCGAGGTCGCTGCCCGCATGTACGACCTTAATATTATTGAACGGGACATACAGGACAGCAGGCGCAACATCACTCGTTTTCTGGTCATCTCGAAGGAATTCCCTCACAGGACCGGCAATGATAAGACGTCAATCATGTTTTCGATAAAACACAAACCGGGCTCCCTGTACGACGTACTATTGCCCTTTAAACGGGCCAAGATCAACCTTACCAAGATCGAATCCAGGCCCTCGAAGCGGAAGGCCTGGGAGTATATCTTTTTCGTGGATATGGAGGGACATGTGGAAGACAAAAGGATCAAAAAAGCCATCGACGCACTAACTGACAATTGCCTTTATTTAAAGGTTCTGGGGTCTTATCCCCAGGGGAGTACACAATGATCCGCCCGCCCGAATATGTTCTGGGAATTCAGCCCTATGTGCCCGGCAAACCGATCGAGGAACTCGAACGGGAACTCGGCATTTCAAACTCAATAAAACTGGCTTCAAACGAAAACCCGGTAGGCCCTTCCCCTGCGGCCATTCGTGCGATCAAGGAGAGCTTTGCCGACATCAACCGCTATCCTGACGGTTCAGGGTTTTATCTTAAGAGAGCGCTCGCGGAAAAGCTGGATGTAAGCGACGAAGAGATAATTCTGGGCAACGGCTCAAATGAACTCCTTGACCTAGCCGCAAAGACATTCCTCAAAGACGGCGACGAGGCAGTGATGGCAACGCCTTCTTTCGTGGTGTATTTCATGGCAGTCCAGTCAGTAGGCGGAAAATCGATACAGGTCCCTCTCAAAAATTACACGCATGATCTTTCCGCCATGGCCGTCTCTATCACGTCTGCTACCAGGATGGTCTTCATAGCAAACCCCAACAACCCGACGGGAACTATCAACAAAAAAGATGAATTCGAAAGCCTGATGGAAAAGGTGCCGGACAATGTTCTGGTTGTGATGGACGAGGCATATTATGAATACGTTTCGGACCATGATTATGCAGACAGCATGAAATATCTGCGGTCGGAAAAAAACATACTCATACTCAGGACCTTCTCAAAGATATATGGGCTTGCCGGGCTTAGAGTTGGATATGGGATCGCAAAGAAGGAAATACTTGCGGACATGAACAGACTCAGGGCCCCTTTCAATACGAGCACTATAGCCCAAAAGGCCGCGCTCGCCGCACTGTCAGACGATGCTCATGTCAGCCGTTCACGCGAGGTAAACAGCGCCGGGAAAGAATATCTCTACCGGGAGCTTAGTGCACTCGGTATTTCCTTTGTCCCTACCGAGGCGAACTTCTTATACATACCCGTTGAAGGGTCTGTTGCCCTTTACGAAAGGCTTCTGAAAATGGGGGTCATCATAAGACCGATGGGACCCAGCGCGGTCAGGGTGACTATCGGCCTTCCGGAGGAAAACAGAAGGTTCATTGAGGCACTGAAACAGTGATGAGTGCCGGCAATTATTGAAGGATGTAAAAGAAATGTCCTGTTCTTGTATTCCGGTCGGCACGCCTCTCAGCTCAGACTCTCAGCGAGAATTTTTTCAGAAGGACTCCCGATTTTCATCGGGCGAATCCACTGCGTGCGGACGGCGGGAGTGACATATTAAGGAATAATTGCATAGGTCATTAGTTATGCTGGATCACAAGCGTTCGTTTAGGTAATAAAGCAGTTTGAGTCTTCCGGAATTCCGGTTTGCGCGAACCATAAATAACTTATTGACAGTCATAGGGCGGCGTCACTGACACAAAACATTGACGCTGCTTAAGGAGGTACAGTGGACATTATCGTACTAAACAGGGATGCAACAGAGGAGGACATTCGTCATGTCGTAAAGAAGCTCGAGGGCAAGGGGCTCCGGGTCCACATATCAGCCGGCACGGAAAGGACAATCATCGGCGTCATAGGAGACACGTCTAAGGTCACCGAGGAGGAAGAAGATGCCTTTCGCGCCGCCCCAGGCGTTGAAAACGTCCTTAGGATATTAAAACCCTATAAGCTTGCAAGCCGGGAATTCAAAAAAGAAAATACCGAGATAAGCGTCGGAGGCATTGTCATAGGGGGGAGGAAGATACCAGTTATGGCGGGCCCGTGCGCAGTCGAAAACAAGACCGTCCTGATGGCCATTGCAGAAAAGGTAAAAGCATGCGGCGCATCTTTTCTCAGGGGTGGCGCATACAAACCAAGGACATCGCCCTATACCTTTCAGGGACTTGGAGAAGAAGGTCTTAAATATCTTGCACATGCGAGAGAAAAGACAGGATTGCCTGTCGTAACAGAGATCATGGACCCCAGGGACCTCGAGGCGATCGTAAAATATGCCGACATCATACAAATAGGCGCAAGGAACATGCAGAATTTCAGACTTCTACTTGAAGTCGGCTCCGCACAAAAGCCGGTATTACTAAAACGCGGGCTTTCCTCGACGATCAAGGAATGGCTGATGTCAGCGGAATATATCATGTCCCGAGGAAATCATCAGGTAATGCTTTGCGAAAGGGGAATTCGTACTTTCGAGACAGCAACGAGGAATACCCTGGATTTAAGCGCTGTGCCGGTCTTAAAACAGCTGACTCATCTGCCGGTTGTTGTAGATCCAAGCCATGGCGTGGGAAAGCGTGACCTCGTCGCGCCAATGGCGAAGGCCGCCATAGCTGCGGGCGCTGATGCTCTTTTGATAGAGGTCCACACAAATCCTGAAGAGGCGGTGTCGGACGGCGAGCAGTCGCTTAAACCGGATCATTTCGAGAAAATGATGAAGGAACTGAAGCCTGTGGCAGAGGCTGTTGGAAGGAAATTATAGTCATTGAAATTCGATAAAGTGACAGTCCTTGGGGTCGGCCTCATCGGCGCCTCCTTTGCACTTGCCATCAGGAAAGAGGGGCTGTGCAGGCATATCGCCGGGACAGGCAGAAGCGAGCAGAATCTCGCAAAGGCAAGGGACCTGGGCATCATCGATTCATACAACCTGGACCCTTCCGCCTCATGCATCGACTCTGAACTGATTTTTCTGTCGACCCCCGTGGGGACTTTTGAGGACCTGATAAAGAAATGCTCTACTTCCTTCAGAAAAGGGGCAATAGTCACCGACGCAGGAAGCGTAAAAGGAAGTCTTGTCTATAAGATCGAGGGACTGCTGCCATCCCATGTGCGATATATCGGCGGTCATCCGATAGCAGGAAGCGACCGCTCAGGCATAGATTCTTCGAACGCAGGCCTCTTCAGAGACGCGCTATGTATAATCACTCCCACCGAAAAGTCGGATGCCGAAGCCCTGCAAGTCGTGACCGATATGTGGAAATCCCTCGGCTCAAAGGTGTTACAGATGGAGCCGGAAACACACGATCGCGTCTACGGGGCGGTAAGTCATCTTCCCCATGTTATAGCCTTTATGTTGATGAATACTGTGCACGACATCGACCCCTCCTACCTTGAGTTTAGCGGCCAGGGGTTCAAAGACCTAACTCGTATAGCATCGAGTTCTCCTGAGCTGTGGCGGGATATTTGTCTTTTAAACAAGGAAAACCTTGTACCGATGCTTTCACTTTTTCAGAAACATCTTGAGCTTTTCCGTAAATACCTTAATGACTCTGATTCCCTGTCGATCGAGAGGGAATTCGCAGAGGCACGCAAACTGAGGGATGGCATTGGACAAAATTGAGATCGGTACCGCACGGAGATTCAAAGGAGAGTTCACCCCTCCGGCAGACAAGTCTATATCCCACAGAGCGGTCATTCTTTCATCTCTGGCAAAAGGCAAAGGCATCGTAAGAAATTTTCTGAGGGCAAAGGACACGGAAAGCACTATGAACGCCTTCCGCGCCCTCGGCATCGAGATCACGGATGAAGGCAGCACACTTACTATTTACGGCAAGGGGCTCTACGGGTTGTCTGAACCTTCAGGGGTCATCGACTGCGGCAATTCAGGCACCACTATAAGGCTAGTCTCTGGTGTGCTGTCTGGCAACCCTTTTTTTTCAGTGCTTACAGGGGATAATTCGCTCAGAAACAGGCCCATGGCGCGCGTGATTTCTCCGCTTAGCCAGATGGGCGCTCAGATCATGGCGCGCTACGGAAACAAATACCCTCCGGTGGCCATAAAAGGGGCTCAACTAAGACCTCTGCGATACAGTATGCCAGTGGCGAGCGCACAGGTGAAGTCCTCGCTCTTGCTTGCCGGTCTTTACTGTATGGAGTCCAGCGAGATAACAGAGCCGTCAAGATCGCGCGATCACACGGAAAGAATGCTGCCCGCTTATGGAGCGGACTTGAAGGTGGAGGGTCTTAAGGTGACGATAAAAGGCGGCAGAGAACTGTCACCCATGGAAATAGAAGTTCCCGGGGATTTTTCTTCGGCCGCTTTTTTTATCGTTGCGGCACTCCTGGTGCCCGGGTCTGACGTAATATGCAGGAATGTCGGCATAAACCCCACGAGGACGGGACTTTTGGATGCCCTGAGGATGATGGGGGCAAAGATAGAAATGATAAACACACGCACGATCTCAGGTGAACCTGTGGCCGATATACATTGCAGCGGCAAGGCTCCCCTTAAGGCTGTTCAGCTTTCCGAGGAAATGATACCTTCACTGATCGACGAATTTCCTGTTTTGTGCGTGGCAGCTGCGGCGGCGGAGGGCTTCACAACCATCCGCGGAGCCGCTGAACTGCGTGTGAAGGAATCAGACAGGATAAGGACCATGGCATCTGAGCTTGGGAAAATGGGAGTTAAGATTGAAGAGTATAACGACGGCATCGGCATAAATGGGACAGCCGATATGAAGGGCGCCGAGGTAGAAAGCCACGGAGACCACAGGATTGCTATGGCCATGGCTGTTGCCGCTCTTGCGGCGGAAGGTCCGACAACGATATACGGCTCCTCTGCGGTTGACATTTCTTTTCCCACATTTTTCGATGCCTTAAGAGGTCTTTCTTCATGAAAAAGGTCATTGCCATAGACGGACCTTCAGGGGCGGGTAAAAGCACTGTCGCCAGGCTTCTGGCTGAGGAACTGGGGTTCCAATATCTCGACACCGGGGCACTTTACAGAGCGGTTGCCCTGAACCTCGTAAGAATGGGCCTTAAGGAAGAGGCATCTGACGAAGAAATATCGGCCGGGCTCAAAAAAACAAAGGTCGAATTCGAAAACGGAAGAGTGCTTCTCCAAGGCGAAGATGTATCTGAGGAGATTCGCTCTCCGCTGGCCGGCCACTACGCGTCAGTGTTTTCAGCGCGCGGACCCGTACGGACTTATCTTCTTAAGACCCAGAGAGATGCTGCGGTAAAAGCTGATCTGGTTGCAGAAGGGCGGGACATGACAACGGTGGTCTTCCCTGAGGCATTCAAAAAATTTTTTCTTGACGCCTCGCCGGAAGAACGCGCAAGGAGACGCACAGATGAACTCATGGTAAAGGGGTTTGCCGTAGAGCAGGATCGGATACTTAAGGAAATAGCCGAAAGAGACGCCAGGGATTCAGGCAGACAGCTGGCGCCTCTAAGGAGAGCCGATGACGCCTACTACATCGACTCCACAGGGCTGGCAAAAGAAGAGGTATTCAGAAGACTGCTTGAATTTGTAAAAGACGCGGGAGAGAAAAGTAGGTTAAAATATAAACAGTTATGAAAAAACAGCCTGTAAAGAAAAAGGCAAAGAGTACTCCTTCCTTTAAGATCGTTACCGCTAAGCGGGCAGGTTTTTGCTTTGGGGTAAAAAGGGCGATAGATATTACTACGGATATGGCCAGGAGTGATAAGAAAGGCATATTTACGCTGGGCCCTATCATTCATAACCCTCAGGTCATAGACAGACTGAAGGAAGAAGGGATTTACCCTATAAATGCGGATGACCTTGACAAGAAGAACATAGGGGCCCTTATCATCAGGACCCATGGAATACCAAATCAATTATATGAAAATATAGCGGCCCGCGCTTTCAGATTAGTAGATGCCACGTGCCCTTTTGTGAAAAAGGCGCAGCGTTATGCTAAACTTCTTAAGGAAAACGGGTATCAGGTGGTTATACTGGGAGACATAAACCATCCGGAGGTGAAGGGCCTCATGAGCTACGCAGGCGGCGACGTCCTTGTCGTTGATGAAAATACCCGCCTTAAGGGACTCAGGTCGAAAGTTGGAGTCATAGTACAGACCACGCAGCCGCTCGCGGCGCTGAAAAAGGTTCTTTCACAGGTTGTAGAAATCGCCAAGGAGGTAAAGGTTTACAATACTATCTGCAATTCCACGGCGCTGCGACTTAGGGAGACGGAAATTTTGTCTCATAAAGTCGATGTTATGTTGGTTCTGGGGGGCAAGAACAGCGCAAATACCTCTCAACTGGCAGACCTTTGCAGGGACCTTGATGTGACAACCTACCATATCGAGACCGCCTCCGAGATCAGGGAAGCATGGTTCAATAACGCGAAAACGGTGGGCATTACTGCGGGCGCTTCCACGCCTGACTGGATTATCAGAGAAGTGGAATTAAGACTGAGAGATATAGGGGGAAAGCTGTAATGGAAACCAACAACGAGATGGAACGGCTCTACGCCGAGACTTTCCAGAGAATCGAGGAAGGAGGTATCCGCTCCGGAAAGATTGTCGCCATCAAACCAGAAAGTGTCATAGTAGACATCGGTTATAAAACAGAGGGGGTTATAAGGATCGAGGAATTTACCGAGGAAGAACTTCGCGCTCTGAAACCGGGTGACAATATCGAAGTTTACGTTATAACCATGAGGGACTCCGAAGGCGCCATCAGCCTCTCAAAAGAGCGCGCTTCGAAGATGAAGATATGGGATGTTCTGGAGAAAGCAGTTCAGGACGGCACCCCGGTTGAGGGAGTTGTAACGGAGAAGACCAAAGGGGGTCTCACCGTCGATATAGGCGGCGTAAAGGCATTTCTGCCCGGGTCGCAGATCGACATCAAAGTGACAAAGGACGCCGACTCCCTGCTAAGACAGAAGATGCTTTTTAAGGTGCTGAAGATCAATAACAAAAGGTCAAACGTAATCGTATCGAGAAGGGCGCTGCTTGAGGAGGAAAGGGTCAAGAAAAAAGGCGAGACCCTGGGCAAGATAAAGGAAGGCGCCACTCTGGAAGGTTACGTCAAGAACATTACGGACTATGGTGTGTTCGTGGATCTGGGAGGTATAGACGGACTGCTGCACATATCTGATATCTCCTGGGGAAGGATCTCTCATCCTTCGGAATTTTTCGCCATTGGCGATAAGATAGAAGTGCTTGTCCTTAAATATGATGAGGCCAGTGAGAGAATAACACTGGGCTATAAACAGAAGCAGTCTGACCCGTGGGCAAATGTCCAGGATAAATATCCCGTGGGCCAGAAGGTCCGGGGCAAGATAGTAAGCATAACTGATTACGGGGCATTCATCGAGCTCGAAGGTGGTCTCGAAGGCCTCATCCATATTTCCGAAATAGACTGGACCCCGAAGCCCAGGCATCCGTCGAAGTACCTGTCTATCGGCGAGACTGTCGAGGCCGTGGTACTGAAAGTTGACAAGGAGGACAGAAAACTCTCGCTGAGCATCAAGCAGTGTAAGCCGAGCCCCTGGCAACTGATCAGCGAACGCTACACAGTAGGGCAGAAGATTTCCGGGAAGGTAAAGAGCCTGACCGATTTCGGAGCCTTTGTCGGATTGCCTGAGGGAGTAGACGGACTTGTTCATATATCAGACCTTTCGTGGACAAAGCATGTAAAACATCCATCGGAGATACTCAAAAAAGGTCAGAAGGTCGATGCCGTGATACTGGCTATCGATATTGAGCATGAGAAGATGTCCCTGGGCCTGAAACAGGTCGAACCGGACCCATGGATAGATGTGATTCCATCTACTTTCAAACTTGGCGACGTGGTGGTCGGCAAAGTCCTGAGGGTCACAGATTTCGGGATATTCATAGAACTGCAGGGTGGTGTTGAGGGTCTAATATATTCATCCGAAGTCGTAGCGCCGCAGGAAGAGAATGAACAACAGCTTAAGGAAGGGGAACAGGTCACGGCGCGGATAATAAAGATCGATCTCGATGAGAGGAAGATCGGGCTTAGCATGAAGAACATCAGAAAGGCTGGCGAATGAAGAAACTGTGCCTCATTATCGGCGCACTCGTGCTCGTTCTGGTCGTGATAAGTCTGGCGCTCACGCTGTTTCAGAAGAATATACCCCTAAGAGACAAGGTGGCTCTTATAAGGATAGAGGGCCCCATACTCGATTCAAAAAATGCCGTTGATGAAATCAAGGAACACGCAAAAGACAGCTCGATAAAGGCAATCATCCTCAGGGTCGACAGCCCTGGCGGGGCTGTAGCGCCCTCACAGGAGATCTATTCCGAGGTAAAAAAGGCGGCCGCCAAGAAAGCAGTGGTGGTCTCAATGGGTGCGATAGCCGCTTCAGGCGGCTACTATATATCCTGTCCCGCTACAAGGATCATCGCCAATGCCGGAACACTCACGGGCTCGATAGGCGTCATCATGGAAATACCCAACATAGAGGGTCTCCTCACCAAGATCGGGGTCAAGACAGAGGTTATAAAGAGCGGGAAGAACAAGGACATAGGCTCGGCCTTCCGTGCAATGAAACCCGAGGAGAGAGAACTTCTGCAGGGCGTAATGGACAACGTCCATGAGCAGTTCATCAGGGCTGTGGCCGAGGGCAGAAAGCTCAAGATTGACGACGTCAGGGAAATAGCAGACGGCAGGATATTCACCGGCGAGCAGGCGCTAGCAAAAGGCCTGGTGAACGAACTTGGCACGCTTGAGGATGCGACAAAGATAGCAGCAAAGCTCGGGGGCATAAAAGAGGAGCCTGAAGTCGTGATAAAAAAAGACAAGGTCTCTTTTATTGATATGCTTCGGAACAATTTCCCGAAGGAAATCCTGAAAGTGTTTCCTACGGTACAGATAAAATATCTTTATTCACCCTAAGGAGGTTTCATGACAAAATCGGTTCTTATCGAGAAAGTCTCGGAAAAAGTCGAGGGGCTCACGAGAAATCAGACTGAGATCGTGGTCGACACCGTATTTGAGAGCATCAAGAAGGCCCTTATGCA
>OUUY01000104.1 GCA_900302705.1 Candidatus Sulfobium mesophilum | reverse complement strand
CCCTGCGTATAGGTGTCATATGCGCCCTGAGTCGATATGTAGCTGCCAACCGCGGCATTCGTCGAAAGAATCACTCCGTCCAACGGCGCCTTTAAAGTATATTTAGCCAGCAAAGAATCCGAAGCCGCAAACGCTTTTGACAATGCGTTATACTGTTTCTCCTGGTTTTTTATGTCATAAATCCACGCGCCGGCCTTTGTGAGTTCATACTGCTTCTTAACAATTTCGAGATTGGCTTTAGCCACCTTTACAGCATTCTCCGCATTATCCAGCACATCTTTGCTTACCGATTTGGGATTGAGTTCATATGATCGCCTCTGCTTGTCCAGCTGGTCCTGAGCGCTCTTGAGAACTGCAGTTGCCGATTCCACCTGGGCTTTTGCCACTTCCAGATTTTCCTTTCTGGGCTGGGCTCTGAGTTCGTCCAGGAGAGCCAGGGCAGCCTCTGCCTGAGACTTCTGCTGCTCGGCAGTCGCCCTTTGCACGGAATCATCCATGATGAGAAGGGGTGTGCCCTTCTGCACGCTTTCTCCTTCGTCTACCAGGATCTTAATAATTGTCCCGGGCACCTCGGGATATATATTGATATTTTTTCCATTGGCCTGATAGCTTTCGATTATGCCATTGGCATAGATGCCTTTTGCGTAAGGATTAGACGCCGGATTAAATACCGGGGGCTGAGGCTTCTTTTCAATGCCGTATATGTACGCGCTCACGAGTCCAAGAAGAATGCCTATAATTGAAAAGATGGACAATATCTTATTCCTCATCCGACCCTCCTTTTTCGACGTCCATTATCTTCCCATCAGACATCTTCATTATTTTGTCTGCGTATTCGAATATTCTGTTGTCATGAGTCACGATAATGATGCAGCGCCGCTCATTCAGTATATTTTTCTTTACAAAATCCAGAATTCTTCTTCCGGTCTCCCCATCCAGTGATGCTGTAGGCTCGTCAAATATCAGAAGATCTGGACTGCTGGCGATTGCCCTTGCGATTGCCACGCGTTGCTGCTCTCCAGTGCTTAATTTGACCGGGGGGAGGTGCGCCCTCTCCTTGAGTCCGACTATCTCCAAAAACTTTGCAGCCACCTGTATGGACTCATTCCAGTCCAACTTTTTCAATATCAGCGGAATTGCCACATTCTCGAGAGTGGTCAATCGCGGAAAAAGGTGATAATCCTGAAACACAAATCCTACGGTGCTCAGTCTGAATTCAGCTATCTCATCGCTCGTCAAACTCCAGATATCTTTGTCCTCCACCACTACAGATCCCTTATTTGGCCTGAGAATTCCTGAGATCATACTCAGCAGCGTTGTTTTCCCGCTCCCCGAAGGGCCTACGATGTAGAGCATTTCACCAAAATGCGCATCAAAACTGACGCCTCTGACAGCATAAGTTTTCGCATCCTCTTCTCCAAACCATTTGACCAATTCCTTTGCCATCACCGCAACATTGCCCATATTAACCTCTAAAAATATCGAACGGCTCTATCCTGAGCACCTTTCTGATTCCGATGTAGCCCGAAAACCCGGCTATTATAAGCACCATGATAAATGCGTATCCGAGATTTGCATAAGTTATTCTTGCTGCGTAGCTGGGCAGCCTAAGTTTTGCCATAGCTATTAAGAAAGATGCAACGCCGACACCAAGGCCATAGCCGGTAAGTGCCGCAAATGTCGCTTGGAACAGTATCACATAAACGAGTTCTTTTCCTTTAGCGCCTATCGCTTTTAATGCTCCGAATTTGTCAAGGTTTTCCAAAATGAACGTATAAAAGGTCTGCCCGGAAATGGACAGACCAAGCACAAAACTTATTACTGTCATCAATAACAGGTTAATACCAAGACCTGTCTGGTATTTATAAAAACGTGAGATTTTTTGGGTGAATTCGTCTTTTGTCAATGCTTCATAACCGAGCAATGCCACTTGCTTTTTAATATACGGTACTGCGTCGCTGCTCTTAGGTTCTATCATAATGAAAGAGACAGTATATCTCATGGAGGGTATATACTGGATCGCTCTCTTATACGTTGTGTAAAGGGTTGGGACCCCAAATAAACCGCTACTTGTAACCCTGGCAATTCCGACAATGACCCCCCGGTGGTCGTTTATCTCAAATTCCGTACCGCGCGTGGGGTTGCCCAGTTTTTCGAATTCCGCATCTTTCACCACAACAAATGCGTTTTCCGCATAGATGTCATCAATGGTACCCTCTATGAGCTCCGGTCTGCCATACAGACTGGTGTCATCCAGGCCTACGACTGTCACCGACTGATAGACACCATTTCGAAGCTTAACAAGGGCTGCTCCTGAATACAGGGGCATAGCGTATTTGACCCCGTCTATGCTTCTTATCGCGTCGAGGATGTAGTCGGGCATCGGGATATTATTAGCTGTGGTATTGACCGCAGAGTCCATCACCCAAACCTTGGCCCCGATGTTTATTACAGTGGAAGACGACCGATGCAGAATGCCGGCAAACATCGATGTCATCATCACCATCAAAAAAACGGCGAATGTTATGCCCACCAGCAGTGCGGCGAACTTCCCCTTGTCGTTGACCAACAGCTTATAGGCAATTTTCAGGATGCCTTTCATCGATTGCTCTCAGCGAGATTCATTGCGAAGGCACCTTATCTTTTTGTAATCAAGCTTTCTTTTGAGGTGTAATTTATGTTAATCATCTTTCTCATATTCTACCTTCCTAAAAGTAAAAGACAATGAAAACATACACGAGGTGTAACGCTAAAATGATAATGTCCTAAATAAGCAAAGTAGAAATGTCCTGTTTGTGAAGTGCTACACTGCCTCTTATAGGGCGGAGGTATCCGCGCAGCAAGCATCGAGACTGATCCGCCATCGACCCCTTCTAACTGAAAGCGAAGCCTGCAAAAGCAAGCACCCAACAGATCAGGCCTTTTCGATAATCAAGAAACGGCTGCTCGATTTCTTCTTCGGTATTCATTACAAACGCTCCGCCTCTCACGATAGGCTCATTGTTCGGTAGGATTCGAGAAACAGAAATTCCGATCTGATTGAAACACTTCTCATTTCAACTCGTGTCCCCGGATTCTCTTTCAGTGCAACTATCCTATCAACTGAATGAATATATAATGGGAGAAATGTTACGCTAAAATGCGTGGTAATTATGAGCCAAAAGCAACCAAGCAAATTTCGCCTCCACCGGGGATAGCGATGCCATTACGCTTCATATTTCATAAGACTCCCTGGCAGTTAGTCCTTATCTTTCTCATCTTGATCATTTTGATATCTTTAGTCGGACTTTTTTATTATGAGGGTCAGAAAAAAGAGATCAAGAGGTACAAACAGGATGAACTGTCGGCAATTGCCGACTTAAAAGTGAGTCAGATCCAAAACTGGCGCAAGGAACGTTTAGGAGACGCTGCAACTATTCTTGATAATTTCTTCTTGGCCCCCCAAATAGAACGCCTGCTTCGGCGTTCAACGGGAACCGAGGAGAGTAGGAACATTCTCGCCTGGATGGAGTCTTTCAAGGAGACCTATCAATATAAAGATATTCTTTTCCTTGACAAGGACGGGACCATACTGCTGTCAGTAGCAGGCAAAAGCGAGGTCATCGGGCCTTATGCAAAAAAATTGGTTTCAGAGGCGTTGAGAACAAGAAAGATCATCTTTTCCGATCTCTATGGGAACAAGGTGACTGGCGACATTCATCTTAGTATTGTTGTGCCAATTTTGAGTGAAGATAGAAAAGATACATTGGGAGTCTTCCTACTGCGGGTAGATCCGTATCTTTTCCTTTACCCCCTCATTGAAAAATGGCCGACCCCCAGCCGGACCGCAGAGACAATGCTTGTACGTCGCGAGGGTAGCGAGGTGGTCTATCTTAATGACGTTCGTCACCAAAAAGGCACTGCGCTTACTCTCCGATTACCGATAAGTAATCCTTATCTTCCCGCGGCTGTGGCTGCAATGGGCAAGGAAGGGATTTTTGAGGGTGTAGACTATCGGGGCAGGGAGGTTCTTGCGGCATTACGGTCCATCCCGGATTCTTCATGGATCATTATCTCAAAGGTTGACAAAGAAGAGGTGTATGCTCCAATTAGAGGACACTTTTGGAATGTCACACTCGTGATAGGTCTTTGTATATTCTCAGCAGGGGCAAGTGTTCTCCTAATCTGGCGCAAGAGGGAGGAGGAAGGACGGAAAAAATATCTTAGACACCTTGAGGACACTGTAAAGCTGAGGACAGAAGAACTCGACCAAGCATATAAGCAGTTGAAGGAATCTTATAAGGATTTGGAAAGTTTCAGTTATTCAGTATCGCACGACCTTCGTGCGCCCTTACGGATAATACGCAGCCTCTCAGAAATAGTGCTAAATGACAACAATGACAAACTCAGCGATGAAGACAAGAAACTGTTGAATTCAATCCAGGGACATGCAAAGAGGCTAGATAAGCTTGTCCTAGCCCTTCTCGATTTATCGAAAATAGGCAGACAGGACATGAGGATAGATGAGATAGATATAGCAAAAGAGGCTGCGCTAATTTGGGCTGACCTTAAAGTAGCGGCTCCTGATCGAAACATTACTGTGACCATTCCTGATCTGCCTACTGCATATGGTGACATAACCTTAATTCGTCAGGTGATTTCAAATCTCCTCTCCAATGCCATTAAATTCACCAGTGCCAAGGATGTGGCGCTTATCGAGGTTGGCTGCAAGCGCGGGGATATTGAAGATGTTTATTATGTGAAAGACAATGGAGCGGGTTTTGATATGAAATATGCGGACAAACTGTTTGGTGTTTTCCAGCGCCTGCACAGCACAAAGGAATTCGAGGGAACTGGCATTGGATTGTCTACTGTTGAGCGCATTATTAGACGTCACGGTGGAAGGGTTTGGGCTGATGGACGGCCCACTGAGGGGGCCACTTTTTACTTTGCATTGCCCAGGAAGGTTAACTAAAAGCTCAATATCTTGGTAAATTGCAATTTTATGCCCGCGAAACAGTGAGAAATGCTAACTGCCGAGTCTTGTCTTCACATACTCCCCTATCAGTATCGCGGCTGGGTAAAGAACCTCTTCTTCAGTTTTTGCATGAAGCATGAGCTTTGCGGCAAAATGAACGACATCATGCCTCTTTTCCTTCTTCGCTGCGGCAACCAACTTCTTCAGTGCCGCAACAACCGACTTGTGTTCCCCAAGCATATTTGGAAGGTCCTTCTTCAGTTTATCGGTCATAACAAGAACCTCCTTCATATCTTTAGAAACTTTACTCTTCGTCAGGACCTTCAGCAGACCAATGGGAGGCAACGCATATTCCTCCTCCTTTAAAAAATGCGGATGAAGTATCTTTGCAACCCTCTGAGCAGCTTTGCCTATTTGGCCTGGTGTCCTAATTGCCTGGACAAGCTCACCGTGAAGCTCCTTATGTTCTAATTTCAGTGGTCTTGGAATTATCATTTTCATGTAACTTCTCCTTATGGACCTATTCTTTATCCATGCTTATTGTTTCTGGTGTGAGTCGAAATCAGGATAGTTTACGGCGCGCATCAATTCTTCCTCGGGCGTAAAGTGATTATCACGCCGTTTTTCCTCTCTTTTCGTATCCTTCTTTGTTCCCTCCTGTTGCGAGCCTTCGCTCGAAGGTTGTCATTGTCCTCTGTTCCTTTGAAGGCTCCCCCGCATTCGTCAGAACTGGTGCGGAGATGAGACAGATGGCGACAGCCAGACTAAGGATATACTTTTTTATGAATTAATCCTCCTCTCTTCAGTTAGAAAATATACCGCGTCAAACACGGCATATCAACGCGGCCCAGGAAGGTTACCGGGAAGGTTCGGAGCAGACAGTCCCCTCACGGATCCTCACTGGTACCCAGAGGCATTTAAAAAATCTCTCACGTCCTCTTGACAAAGAGTTTCGAAATTAAATAACCTAAAATTACAATTTTAGACCGAGGAGGCCATATGGTTTCAAGAAGGGCTTTAGCTTTTGTTCTGATCGCGATAATAAATGTCATAGGTATGGGAGCGTATGAACTGTCACATGCGCAGAAACCAACCGTCGCAGCCCCATGCAAACAATGTCATCAACCGGCAGATGATATCGTCCGGGGGACACTGGTAGGCGTTTCTGATCAATTCAAGACCATACAACTTTCGGCAGGCAAAGTTGTGTGGGTCATAAAATATGGCGATGACCTCAAACTTCAGGGAGTCGCGAAGTTAGCCGACATACCCAAAGAAAAAGAAATCGGAGTCCGCTTTACAGGAGACGAGAAGAATCCCTATGCGATAAGCCTTTCGGTTAAGCCGGCTGCCAAGGTTGCTCCTGAAAAGCTTGTATCTCTTGAAGAGATGGTTAAACTCGTCGCACTGGGACCGGAGAAGGGCAACTTTCTTCTCTTTGATTCAAGACCCGCTCCCAAATGCATTGAAGGGCAGATACCTTATACCATATCTTTCCCATATGATAAGTTCGACACATTAAAGGACAAGCTCCTGCCAAAGGAAAAGGACAAGCTCTTAATATTTTACTGCGGCGGAGTCACCTGAAGGCTCAGTCCTGAATCTGCCAGTCGGGCAGAAACGCTCGGATATACCAATGTGAAAGTCTTTCATGACGGTATGCCTGCATGGAAGAAGGCAGGGAACCTCGTATTGTCCGAACCTTCATATCTGAAAGATCTTATTGAAAAGGACATCGCCCACGTGCTCATTGATCTCAGGCCTTCCGAAGAGGCGCGAAAGGGATTTATACCTGGCGCAGTGAATGTTCCCATAAGCGAACTTGCTTCGTCAAAAGAAGGCTTCCCCTCTGATAAGTCTGCTCCCATCATCCTTTATTCAGACACAATGACTGAAGAAGCATTTAAAACCGTCAGAAGTTGGGGATACCGGGAGACGACTTTATTGAGTGGAGGTTTCGAATCGTGGAAAAAGATGGGAGGAAAGATATCGGTCGGCGACCTTAAGACTGCTATCTCATATGTTCCAAAGCCCAGACCAGGCGAGATATCGATAGAGGAGTTCAAAATAATCGCCGAAAATGGCTCACCTGATAAAGTCATCCTGGATGTGAGGGATGTTGACGAAGCGATGAACGGCATGATTAAAAACGCCATAAATATACCAGCCGGACAGATAAAGGACAGACTTGCTGAATTGCCGAAGGGTAAGGAGATAATCACGCACTGCACTACTGGAATAAGGGCGGAGATGGCCTATGATGATTTAAAGGAGAGCGGGGTTAAGGCCAGATTTCTCAACGCAGTTATACAGGTCGATAAAGATGGGAAATACGAAATAACGAAGAAGTAATGGCAAAATCATATACGAGCATAGGTGGCGGTTATGTGAAGGAAATGGGTTGTCCCTTTCCTTCAGTCACCCCAGACCGAAGCCTTCTTGGCCCAGATGCTTTCCTGATATTTAAGTCGGAACTCTCCGGTGACAGCCGAAAGATCAGCAGGATTATGTGTTCTTTTGTATCTGCTCACGCCTCGCCAGTAGACTGAATACGCGGCCACTCCCGAATCGGGGTACAGACGGACCACGGTGTCGAATCTCTCTTCTGCCTCAACCCAATTCTTCCCCACAAAGGAGAGCCTCGCAAGCCCCATTGCGAGCCATGCCTGGAATTCTTTCTTAGGCAAGTAGCCCTCATTTCGCACCCTCTCTATGCCTCCGGCGTCCATAATTAGCACAGATGGGGTCCAGAGGACGTCAAAGCGGTGGAAGCCCGTAGGGTTATCCTTAATATGTATTTCGAGCGGTATAAAGGTCTTGTTGATAAACGCGGATACATCGTCGTCGGAAAAAGATTCGGCCTCCAGCCGAACACAGCCTCCTCAGCCGGGCGTAGCGCTAAAATCAATAAGGAGTGGCAGGGCAACTTCTTTTGCCTCCGCAAGGGCACCCTCTATATCTCTTCTCCATTGAACAGCCATATCCTTATCTTCCTCCTTGGGCAGCATCGCTTTCCCTCAATTGTACCCAGAGATCCTTACTCTTGCAACTGCCCGGATTTCAGGCAGGTTGTAAGAAAACCTGTCTCCAGTCAAAGCCTGGAGTTGTCGCGGTCTTTGCGATGCGAGAGTTCCCGGAGGAGCGCTGCGGATGCTCGGCATACAAAAGCGTTTCGTGGCCACGAAGCCCGGAAGGGTCCATAGTACATACAGATCAAGGTATAATACTCATTCATGAACACAAAACGTAGAATCTTTCTGCTTCTTGCAAGCTTGACGGGTCTTATTTTCATATTGTTTTTCGCGCTCTATTATTCAGCCGCGAAGCTCATTGATTCAGAATTCGTAAAAGAAAAAATACGTGTCTATCTCCTTGAAAAAGCCGGAACAGACATCACATTTGCCAACTCGGAATTTCATCTCTTTCCCCTGCCTGAAATTATTTTTCATCGGGTAGGGATCTCAATCCCCGATAAGGCAGAAGGTTCTGCCTCTTCCTTAAGAGTGTATCCTAACCTCTTTTCACTCATCAGAGGCAACTTCGCGATTTCAAAAGTCGGTATTGAAGCGCCGCGTTTCACTTTCAGGATCTCCAAAGATACGGAAAAACCTACTCTGGAAGAGATCGAAGAGAAGGTCCGTTCGATAACCCATTATCTCGTATCAGAAACACCGGGTGTTCAGATTGTCATACGGGACGGCAAACTTGACGTCAAGGAGGAGGAAGAGATCGCGTTCAGCTTCGATCTGATTAAATCGCGGCTCAATACCTCAAAGAAAACGGTGGATATCGAACTGACGAGCAGGTCGAACCTTTGGGATAATATTTCGCTCTCTTCTTCAATTGAGGCAGGTGACCTGAAGAGTAAAGGGTCGATTCGGCTCACACGTCTCCATCCCAAAGCCCTTATTGCGGGCCTTCCAAAGGAATCCGTTAGAGGAATAGGAATTTCCGATGTTGATCTGTCAATGAAATTCCAGGCATCGGGGCTGAAAATGGTACATGTGTCAACGGAAAGTTCGGTATCGGACCTCTCACTCTCCAGAGGGAAGAAGCAGATATCGCTGGGTGAGGCGATAATCAAAGGCGACATGAAAATCGAACCGGATACGGTATCCGTGCTTATCGATGAGGCAAAGATCAGCAGACCTGCATTAAATCTTTCGGGACAATATACCCGTAATCGCAGTTCCGGTATGACAACAGCAGACCTGAAAGGGGGGTCAATCGCTGTGCAACCTCTCCGGGAGGCTGCCCTTGCTGTTGGAGGTGACATTCCTCTCATCACAGATATATTTACATATATACAAGGCGGTAAGATTTCAACTCTCCATATTCATAGCAGCGGAAAATCTCTGGACGAACTCGGGCGGACAAATAATATCCGGATAACAGGAAAAATGCACGCCGGAGTTGTCTATATAAAGTCGAAGGACCTCACGATTCAGGATGTCGCAGGCGACGTGGTCATCTCAGAGGGGATCCTTAAGGCCGACCATGTTGGGGCTTCTGTGGGGAACAACAGTTGCAGCGGAGGAAAATTGCGGGTCGGCCTGAAGGGAAAAGACGCCACTTTCCATCTTGATACCTTGGTAAAGACCGATGTGGAGGAACTGCCATCGCTTCTTAAAGATAAGCATCTTCTTGAAAATGAAGCAGTCCTTCATGAAATGGACCGTGTCCACAATCTCCGGGGCAAAGCCGAAGGACGGCTGATACTTGGTGACAGGCTTGATTCAATGCATGTAAAGATCCTTATCGATAACATGAATCTTACGGGACGCTATGAGTCTTTGCCGTTTCCGCTTGCAGTAACGGAAGGAAAGTTCTTCTTCGATGAAACGACCTTAGAGCTGGCAGATTCAGTAGGCAGCATCGGAGGGTCTTCTTTCTCCGGTTTGACGGCACGACTCAGGCTGGCGGACCCTAATGACCTAGAAATCGTCGGGGGACGGCTATCGCTATCAGCCGGTGAAATCTACCCCTGGATTACATCATTTGAAAAGATCAGGCCGGTTCTCAATGATGTGCGGTCTCTGGATGGTACGGTATTTATATCGGGAATAAACCTTCGTGGACCTCTTTATCAGCCAAAGGAATGGAAGTTCCAGGCAAACGGCGAAGCAAAAAACCTCACTGCCGATGCAGCATTCCTTCCGGGCAAGGCAGAAGAGATTAACGGGACTTTCGCGATAACGCAGAACGAACTGTCCCTTAAGAACATGCATTCGAAGATCATCGACAGTATTATTACAGTTAGCGGCTCGGTCAGGGAATTCCCTTCTGATATAAGGGACATCGAACTTGTCCTGCAGGGAAATATAGGGCAGGAAGTTAATACATGGATCGCCGAATTGATCAAACTCCCCCCTGAGATGAAGATTCGCGCCCCGTTTTCCGTGGCGGATGGTGTCCTCTCTATCGAAAAGAATCGACAAACAGCATTCAGCGGCATGCTTTTATTCGGGCAGGGGACTCGGGTTTCCCTAAATGTTACAAAAACCCCTGACTCTACCTTGATCCGGGACTTGACAGTAAAAGATCGCAGCCACGATCTTGCCGCAAGTATCGCGCTGACAAAGGAAACAATTGATCTGTCCTTGAAAGGGACACTGACCTCACAGGCCCTCAATTCCGTTTTTGTGCAGAGCACCTTTTCTGATGCCGCGCTCGAAGGAGCCTTCAGAACTCATATTGTTCTTGAGCATCCAAACCAATCCACCGCTGAAGGAAGATTGAAAGTTGAAAATATCCCGATCCCTTTGGGCAATGACATCCCTGTGGTTGCGCGGCATATCGCACTCGAAGCAAAGGAGCAGAGTGTTGTTATCAACATGGCAGAATTCTCGGCAGGGGACATGACATTCAAGGCCAGGGGAACAGCCTCCAGTATGCCGGAATGGTTTGCCGTTGACATGGACATCTCCGCAAACGGCATTGACTGGGAAACGTTCGCGAAGATGCTTCAAACAAGAGAGCATGCAGCCCGGAAAGATACCACAGTTATGAAAGATTTTCCGTTAAGAGGGACCATGAGACTCCGATCGGATTTCTTCCGATACAGGCAGTTCAGATTGGAACCCTTTGATGCCGATGTTTCCTTCGACGGAAGAACAGTGCTGATAGCTGCAAAAAAAGCTGCCATTTGCGAGGTCTCGACAACCGGTGAACTCAGGATCGAGGAGCAGGGGATAAAGCTTGATATCGCAGTCTCCGCGAAAGACCTTGAATTCCGGCCGACGATTCTCTGCCTTTCAAACAGGCATTCAGATTTCACCGGAACATTCCAGATGGATGCACGCCTGAGGGGTGTGGGAAAGATCAGCGAAATTGCAGACAGACTGGACGGCACCTTCACCCTCTCTGCAAGGGACGGAAAGATACTCAGATCAGATAAACTCGACCAAACCTTCAATCTGCTCAATGAATCTGAAAACTTCAAAGGGCAATTTCCGGACCTTGAAAGGGAGAAGATCAGCTATTCCGCAATAAACATACGCGGTGCCATCCGGGAGCACAGGATTTTAATAGAAGAAGCGATCCTTGACTCGTCTGTCATAGGAATACTTATGCGTGGCAGCGTCGATATCAGCGATGAGACCCTCAACATCAACGCCTTCATATCCCCCCTTAAGACAGGAAAGATGCCGATTCTGGGGCATGTTATGGGCGGCACTCTGGTATCCGTCCCGATAAAAATATCAGGAAATATAAAAGACCCGAAGATTACATTCCTGTCGCCGTCAGCCGTAGCCTCGGAAACATTAGGCATACTGGGGAGGTTATTCAAACTGCCGGTCACGCTGGTTGAACCCGTTTTCAAGCAAGAGAACAAGTAGGCCCTGAATCGCTCTTGCCGGTCGCGGATGCCTACCTCCGCTTCATCACGCTGCTGCGCGCGCCGGACCTCTTAGGCACCACTGAGCTGTCCGTGTCAAAAGGGTTTGCCTAGAAAAAGATAACCGGCATTGAAGCCTCCGTCAGCATGTCCAAATGCGAGATACAGAGGGCCGAAAATAGTATCGTACCCGACGAAGACGCTTCCCGCAAGACGAAGTTTGCTCAGGTCAAATTGTTTCTCATTTTCTCCCCAGACATTTCCGCTTTCGAGTGATCCCCCAAGGTATAGGTCTCCGATGAAGGATGAGCCCATCTTATGGTAGGTAATCAGCCTTGCAAGCGCCATACTCTGACCGAGTATTTGCCTGGAACGTAGTCCCGAAAGCTTGAATAACCCGCCAAGCTCGAACTGATCATAGAACGGCAGTTGCGGGCCCATGCGTGATCCGGCTGCGAAGGTTGCTATAACCGTCTGCTTCTTGAAAGTATATGCGCCAACGAAACTTCCCTGGGCCTTGTAATATTCATCAGTCGAGCCAAGGGCCTTCAGCGATGAGAGGAACCCGACCTGCGCCAGATAACCCTTATTGGGAAAATTCACATTGTCCAACTGATCAAGCCTTCCTCCGGCGATAACGGCACCACGCGTTGCATTGTCTTCAGGCAGGTCGATCTCACCTGTCTTCGGGCTCGCCCTGAACGATCCGTACCGGAGGCCGACCCTCGCCTCGCCATACATCCAGGGCTGGATGCCCAAATCGATTCCGCCTTCATAGCTCTTGACGAGATACGAGGCAACCCTATGCTTCCCGTCAAAAACATCATAAGGCTGCTGCTTCCATTCAATATGCGGGGATACGAAAAAGAGCCGCTTGACACTAAGGGGTTGGTAGAATTCGGAGTAGATACCGGAAGGATTGCCAAGATTGACCTGTGTCTTCCACTCAGCGCCCAGGCTGTTCACCCACCGCCGCGTGTAATCAAAGAGAAAGTTGTAGCTGGTGCCTCCTTCGAAGTCGCCTTCGAGGGACACACCAAAACGGAGGTAATTCGGTCCCCAGGATTTTTCCTTCGCTTTTACGACGAGTTCGTAGCCGTCTTGTTCCTTATTCACATGCAGGTCTACACGCTCGAAATCTCCCGTACCGTAAACTATGCCGGCCTCTTTCTTCAGTTTATCGACATTGACCGTGTCGCCCGGTTTAACTGAAAGCCTTTCCGCTACTACAACCGGAGATATTTTAGACTCTCCCTCAATCTCGATCTTCACGGAAGCGATCTTCACCTCTTTCATCTGCTCACGGTTATGGAGCGCAGTAAAAGCGGCATACTCGCTGTCTGATACAGAATATCTCTTCAGACTATCGATCTTTTCCCGGGCAGCTTTTTCTCCGAGAAGAGCGATCTTCGCTGCTTTATCGAAATCTCCGGAACTGAGTTCACCCAGATCGGGATTGATATAGACATCCTGTGGACCGAGGGTCTTGATCTGTTCCCTGACGTTCTTTTTCATCATGATGTCGATCATCTGGTTCAGGATCAAAAAGCTTCCGCCCAGCTGCTCCCTGGTCTCTAATGGTTTGTCGACATCGATGCATATGACGATATCTGCCCCCATTTCCTTCACGATGTCTACAGGGAGATTATCAACAATGCCGCCGTCGATCAGTAGCCTGCCGTTAAGCTCGATAGGGGGAAAAGCACCCGGCACAGACATACTCGCCCGCGCGGCGTCGGCAAGGCGGCCGCTTTTAAGCACCACCTTCTCGCCTGTTTCGAGGTCAGCGGCAACGGCCCGATAGGGGATAGGCAGCTTGTCGAAATCATCAATGCCAGATGTATGGAGCATGAGCGTCTCGAAGAGTACATTCACCTTCTGGTCCTTGATAAGACCTTTGGGCCTTAGTATTTTTCCGTCCTTGATGCCCAATTGCAGCCCTGTGAGATTATCAAAATCTTCCCGTTTCCGGCGGTAGTCGATGTCACGACGGTCCGGATCGCCCGAAAAAACATCCTTCCAGTCGATTGCGGTGATCACCTTTTCCAGTTCACTGGCGGAAAGACCCGACGCATACAATGCGCCTACGATCGCGCCCATACTGGTGCCCGCTATGTAATCAACCGGGATCTTCTGCTCTTCAAGCACCTTAAGCACCCCGATGTGTGCAGCCCCTTTCGCGCCTCCGCCTCCGAATACAACACCGATCTTCGGACGATTGGAGGTCGCGCGGTCGTCCCCGGAGGCAAGAGACCATGGACCGCAGAGGAACATCAAGATCAGGAAACAGAAAAGGACCACCCTGAACTGACTAAGTAATTTCCCTATCCTATTCACAGACACATCCCTCCTATTTTTTATGTCGTCGAGAATTGCATGGCGTGCAGTTCCGATTATATTGCATATTCCGGCTTATTGCACTACCGCTGCTGGGCGCCACGGGCCTCCCGGGCGATCTTCACCAACTCCCAATATGGGGGACGATACCCGTTATTCTTCTCAAAGACATCAGCCTTTGCCATCACCGCCTGTTTGAGCCGCTGATGCTTACTATCGAGCGTCATGCTTTTAAGTGCTGTGCCTGCGTCCATTCCTTCAGGCACAGGTCCGACCTTGCCGAAGCGGTTAAGAAGCATGCTGTAAGCCTTTGCGAGCCGGGCAGGCGCCAGGAGATACCAGCTATAAGTCAGGCGGTCGCCCTTATCTGCGCCTTCAAGAAGTGAATCTATAATGGCATCATCCACATGCGCCATCCAGAGGGCTTCCCGGTCCCTCCACTCAGCCACCACTATAAGTTGGGGATCGTATTCCAGATCGGCCGGGGCCTGTGTCACAAAATTTCGCACTCCGAAATCAGACAGCCAGTTCACAAGACCCGGAGAAGACATCGTCGTGATGATGTTCCAAAGCGTAATGCCCATCGCATTGTAGGGCTGGGACGCCACCTCTGAACAGAATTTCTTGGACGGCTCACGAAAGTCCATTTCGAAATCATAAGGGATATGACGCGCTTTGACCTCGTCAAAGGCCATCTTTGCAGCCCGATGCGGAAGGAGTGGGTCCTTGATCAGCAATGGGTGATCAGTCCTGACACGAAGGACCATAATACGGAGTTTCTTGTCCTTGATGTATTCTTCCAGAGACGATATTACAACCCCCCGCTCGATATGCGCCTCGATAAGGCTCGGGGTTCGGGTAGCCTCGTCAATATAGAGCAGCGCGATATGTGAGAAGTTTCCGGGATAGTCATTTCCCCGAGCGATAAGCGCAGACGTCGGCGCTCCTCCACGCGATACCAGGATATCTCCGCTATGGAATGTGATGCCTGCCCGCTGAAGCGACGGGGCCTGGGAGGGTTCGTCCGTGCCGATCACAACCGCGGGCATGTCCTTCCCCGGCGCCTGAAGCATAACCTCCTCAAGGGCGGTCCTGCCCCCGTACAGAAGGCGGTAAAGCCTGTCCCGCACTGCCTGCTCACGGACATCCCATTGTATTGACTGCGCCTTGACCGCTGCCCTCAGAGATGTGGTCAACTGAGCGTACTCTTTGATCCGCTCAGGACAGGCGGCCATCAAAGGGCCCAGTTGAAACAGGTTCGCCTCGACTCCATCAAAAAACTGCTCAGTAGGCGAAAATTGCTTGCTCGCCATCACAGCAAGCTGGTTGTTCCCTTCCAGCAATCGCTGTCCGATCTCCGCTGTCACGCTCGGACACCCTGATGAACGCGCCTGCCGGAATTTGGTCTCGAGTGCCCTCCACGCTTCGTCCTGGTTCCAGGCAAATGATTTCTTGCCGGCCCCGTTTACCCGGACTGTATCGGTCACAGGGATCGAAAGCACAAGATAAAGAACCCCAAGAGCGATGCCCAGCCCGATCAGATTTTTTTTCACATTCATATCAGGCGCTCGCCTTTCCTCATCTTACTTTTTTGCCATAGGCTTCTTACCGCTAATCACATCCAGACGGTTGCGGAGTTTCTTTGCCCAGTAGTCAAAAGCTTCCTGGGTATAAGCCCAGGCCTTATAAGACTTGAAATACTCCCCGTAGCCCTTGGTAACCGCTTTGCCTACACCCTCGCTCGTGTCAACGTCATACTTCTTTGGATAGCGGTCCTCCACATAAGCGTACATCTGTTCGAGGGTGGTGCTGTCGATCGCTTCCCCCTCTATGGACGTATGGCCCAGGTAAGGTGCGCTGCCCGCTCCACCCTTGGTTACGGCCCCTGATGCAAGATCAGGAATAGTTGCAAAAGGGACCGCAAGTGTCACAACGCTCATCCCTGCCTTTGTCGGCACGAGGTTTGTAATCGCTATTCTCACCCTAAGCACATCAGGCCCGGCCTCATTCGTCAGAGGATAGGCATCTCCCAGTTCCCTTACAATCGCCTCCCGGAAGTAGTCGGTCAATGCCTTCAACTGGTCAGGATCGATGGCCTTGTATTCTGCGTCGTCTTTCAGAACCACCATAATCCTTTCGAGCAGGAGCTTCTTGTACTTCGTAAAATCGGCCTGTGGGTTCATGTACCTCATGGCCTTGGAGTTTTCATCTACGGGCTGAAGCTTCGAATAGTCGCTCAGAAAGCCTGAATACTTCGGGCCACCTTCTTCTTTAGCTTTTCCGTTCGTTGATGCGCAGCCGGCAAAAAGAAGAAACAGAACCGGAACAATTACAAGGCACTGCCTAAGATTTTTTCCCATCGTCATCAACTCCTTATCAATTAGTCATAGAAAATGTACTTTATTCGCTCTGCCAAAGGAGACAACATCCCTTTTCCGGCGACCGATCACGCCTCTACTTCTTCAGGCCCACATCCTTCATCGCCTGCTTACAGCGACCGCTCACCTTTGCGTCATTCTTTTCAAGACAATTGAAAAGCCTGCCTTCACCCGGCTGGATGTTTGCGCAGTTGGCCTTGAGATCGTCCCTGCACTCGTTGGCAACATAGGTAATCGCTGTCAGCGCACGTTCAAGCTGGGATGCCGCATCATATACCGCATATTCGCACCTTGCAGAAATGTCGTCGCTGTGCGCATACAGGCACGCAAGCAGACGGCCTTCACCCGGCTTCACGCCCTTACAAAACTTCTCAAGATCTGCCTTGCACCCTTCAGTAAAGGTTTCCACAATGCCTTTCTCCGCAGCCACTGCAACTCCTGAAAATACTAATACTATCAAGACTGCATATACTCCAATTTTCTTCAACATAAAATCTCCTTTCCTATTCTTTTCTTTCCCACGGCATATAAAGCCGCGGTTCATTCTTTCATACCAATATTTACTACAACTGACTCTTCCTACAGAGAAGACGTACAGGCCCCGAAGATGATGAAAGTCGCATCCCCTCCGGCAAAGGTTATCCTCATATTTCCGGTACTGCGATCAATGGCGAGGGTCCAGCCCATCCCTATCTCGTATCCCTGAAGAACGATCTGGTCATCATCCTTATCAATCGAACGAATCTTAGTTGTCCTGAGCGGGCCTGCGATTTCATTCTTTGCAAAGTCGATGCGCAGAAATTGCGGGGCACCCATAATCTCAGGGATGCCTCTGGTACATGGCGCCCCTGGATCACAATCAAGAGCCTCTACGCTTGAGCAAAGAAGCGGCTTCGCGCCATCAAAAACGTCTTGGGCAAACACAGGAGAAACAGACACTACCAAAACGAATAAGATTAACCCTGTAATGATTTTCATACACACTTCCTCCTTATTTAATGGTATAACCCCGGCCTTCCATGCAGGCCCCGAATGCCTTATTGAACTGCTGAAGTGTCGCTGTCTTGTTTTGCTCCGCCTGCTGCTCTTTCGCCGCCTTGTTCTGCCGTGCACGATGGCCTCCCACCATAGTGCCTCCAACTGCCCCAATAGCTGCGCCCTTTCCTGCATCGCCGGCTACGGCGCCAATCAGGGCACCTCCGGCTGCGCCCCTTGCAGCGCCTCTTACCCTCTCACCTCCGCCTACTGCCGGGCCTTCCTGCTTTGTGGGAGAGGATGCAGTCGCAACCGGATCAATGCCGGTCTGCTTCTTCGCCCATGTGTAGCATTCGCCCTCATCACTGCTCTGCGTTTTAGTCGACTGGCCTTTTGACGGATAAGGGACAACCCCAAGTGACGAAGATATCGACTGCTGGGCTTCAGCCTGCCACGTGAACAACAACAAAGCTGCGAGCACGGATACTGCCAGAAATGTTTCTGTGCTTCTCAATCCTACTTTCATATTCATGTCTCCTTTCGTAAAATAATTTTAAAGCAGCAACCCGATCTAACTACCTCCTTTTGGTTGAAATTGTTATTTCTTAAAACCTCCAGTTAAGCGCAACGTTAATGAAATGAAGAGCAGTATTGGTATACTCTCCTGATACCCTTCCAACCAGCGGCCCTTTGTTGATATCCATAGGCAGGTCCCCTCCCCAGGCACACTCATAGGCAAGGCCAACG
>OUUY01000148.1 GCA_900302705.1 Candidatus Sulfobium mesophilum | reverse complement strand
GCAAGACTACCACGACGTCGCTGATTTCGACAGTCCTCGGAAGCGGCGGATTCGATCCTACCCTCGTTATAGGCGGCAAGCTTAAAGCCATCGGCAGCAACGCGAAACTCGGGAGGGGGGATTTCCTGGTCGCCGAAGCGGATGAGAGCGACGGCTCTTTCCTGAAGCTTTCTCCGACTATTGCAGTCGTGACTAATATAGACCGTGAGCACATGGAATTTTTTAAGGGGATGCTGCGACTGAAAGAGGCCTTCCTCTCCTTCATCAACAAGGTCCCTTTTTACGGGGTAGCGCTAATATGCAGCGAGAATAAACATATAATGGACCTCTTGCCCGACATACACAGGAGGTTCCTTACATATGGATTTTCAGAGGCGGCTGATATCAGGGCATTGAACATTGAAAAGGGCTTCATGTCGATGAGCTTTGATGTTATCCGCAAAGGCATAGGCATGGGAAGATTTCAAGTCCCTCTACCCGGCATACATAATGTGCTGAATGCGCTGGCCTGTATAGGGGTCGCACTGGAGCTTAAGATGGACTCCGCACGGATCAAAGAATCACTTGCATCCTTCAGCGGCATACAGAGGAGGTTTGAACTGAAAGGCGAGGCCAGGGGAATAAAGGTGTACGATGACTACGGCCATCACCCCACTGAGATAAGGGCAACGCTTGCAGCGGCTAAGGAGAACATAAGCTACCTGGGAAGGGACTGCAGACTTTTTGTAGTGTTTCAGCCCCACAGGTTTACCAGGACAGCCGACCTTATGGACGAATTCGTCAGATCACTTGAAGGTCCGGATTCGGTTGTGCTTCTTGACATATATCCCGCAGGAGAGAAGCCGATCGAGGGTATAACTTCTGAGGTGTTACTGCGAAGGATAAAAGCTGAGGGCCGCGGTAATGTTTCTTATTGCAGGGGTAAGGAGGAGGCATTAGAGTACCTGACTAAGGAGATGAAGCGGGGCGATGTGCTTCTTACCCTCGGCGCAGGGGATGTATGGAAACTGGGTGAAAAGACACTGGAGAGACTGAATGAAACTTAGCCAGCAGGAATGGCTCGACATATTTAAGGGTGTCTATGAGGAAGAAATAGGGTTTGACATGCCGATGAGCGAACATACCTGGCTTTCGATAGGAGGGCCTGCTGACGTGTTTCTCATGCCGCAGGATCCTCTTTCGATAAGAAACCTTATGGTAGTTTTGAAGAACGAAGGAGTGCCATTTTTTACGCTTGGCGGCGGCACCAATATCCTTGTGCGAGATGGCGGAATTGAGGGCGTCGTCATTTCTTTAAAAAATTTCAGGAGGATGGAGGTTCTTAAAGAAGGGGATGAATCTGCAGAGCTGTTTATCGAGGCGGGTGTGTCCCTTCAAAAATATGTTAATTTCTGCAAGGAACGTGGATATTCCGGTGCTGAGGGTCTTATCGGAATACCGGGTACAGTCGGCGGGGCGATCTGCGGAAACGCCGGATCATTCGGCTGCGAGATGAAAGACTCTGTCCTGTCCGTGGCCATCATGGATTCGTCAGGCAGGTTAGACAGGTTCAAGGCAGAAGGGCTGGGATTTGGTTACCGGAGGTCTGATATTAAGGGGACCGACATCGTCCTGAGCGCCAACGTCAGGCTTACGCGTCAGGAGAAAGAAGCAGTGACCAGGAGGACAGGCAAGTTCTTCTCTGAGAAGAAGGCTTCCCAGCCCATTTCCGACAGGTCTGCTGGCTGTGTGTTTAAGAACCCTCAGAATACATCTGCCGGGCGCCTGATAGATGAGGCAGGCTACAAAGGGATGAGGGTCGGAGGGATAGAAGTCAGCACGCTTCACGCTAATTTTTTTATAAACCGGGGCGGGGGCACTGCTTCAGAGTATCTGGCGCTTATGGAACGGGTCTCTGCAGGTGTTCGTGAGAAATTCGGCATAGTGCTTGAACCTGAGATCAAGGTGGTGGGGAGAGGGTAATGACAAAAAAAGTGCTCAAGAAAAAGAAAATAGGCGTTTTGCTTGGAGGAGACTCTTCAGAGCGGGAGGTCTCTCTTAAGTCCGGCATGGCAGTATACAAAGCTCTCAGGGCAAAAAAATATAATGTGGTTGCGATAGATGCCGCACGGGATTTGTGCAGACTTCTTAAGAAGGAGCGTGTTGATATCGCATTCATAGTCCTTCACGGCGGGCACGGTGAGAATGGAGCTGTGCAAGGGCTGCTTGAAGTAATGAAGATCCCTTACACGGGCTCCGGTGTCTTAGCATCTGCACTTGCCATGGACAAAGAAGCATCAAAAAAGATATTCCTCTATAACGGGATCCCTGTGCCGGCCTTCAGCATAATCAGAAGTGACGATGCAATGAAGAACAAATCAGCGATACGTTTCCCTCTGCCTTGGGTCGTAAAACCGGCTGCTGAGGGATCAAGCGTAGGTGTCGAGATAGTGAAGGATGAAAGGTCATTTTCGAAGGCCCTGAAGAAGGCCCTTTCTTACGGGAGAAGGGTTGTCGTCGAACAATATATCAAGGGGAAAGAGGTCCAGATCGGGATCCTCAACGACAAGGTGCTCGGAGGGGTCGAAGTGAGACCCTCTTTGGAATTTTACAACTACGAGGCGAAGTATACCGCCGGACTTACTGAATATATACTGCCGCCGCAGCTGTCCCAAAAGACATATAGCAAAGCCAAGAAGGCTGCCCTTTCAGCTCACCGGGCCCTCGGCTGTAGCGGCGCAACCAGGGTAGATCTGATTATCGATAATAAGGGCAACCCGTTCGTTCTTGAGGTGAACACTATACCGGGCATGACGGAAACCAGCTTGTTGCCTAAGATAGCGCAAAGCGCCGGATATGATTTTGCCGGGCTGCTCGAAGAGATAGTGGGAGGCATAGTTGCGGGCTAGAAAAAATGTCAAAAGAAATACTGTTGCCAGAAAGCAGCGGTTTGCGGGGTCCGCAGGAGGAATAAAGACGATTGCGTTTATAGCGTTGCCTCTATTAATTTTTGCTGCCATTGGGTATTTTGCCTTGGGAAGAGTCAAGTCTGCCTTTATACTCAGCAAAGTTGTCTTTGCGGGGAATGTTCATCTGCCCGATGAAGACCTTAAGAATCTGGCGGGACTGAAGGGCGGCGAGAACCTCCTTACATTGTCGGGCTGGACTATTTTCAGAAAGATATCAGCATCCCCCTGGGTCAGCCATGTGGCTGTGAGAAAGGAATTCCCCGACAAGCTCCATATCCTTGTCAGGGAGACAGAGCCCTCGGCGCTTCTTGATATGAGGGGCCGTCTCTTTATTGTGGATGAAAAGGGTAAGATGCTCGAGGAACTCAAGGAAAGTTCCATGCCTTTTCTACCGATAATAAACGGCGACCCCTACCAGGAGAAGGAAGTTTTTTCAGAGGCGATAAGCCTTGTGCGGGTGATAAAAGAGACAGGATTGCTTTCCCGGAAAAACCATATAGAAGTTATCGCGCACAAGATGCAGGAGATCGCCCTGAACCTAGACGGTGTTGTCATAAAAATCGGGGCCGGGGAGTACAAAGACAAATTATCCAGGCTCATGGAACTCGAAGAAGAGATAAGGACGCGCCGCATACCGGTCGATTATATCGACCTGAGGTTTGCCAACAGGGTCATCGTGAAGCCGGTAAACGAGGTCATAAAGTGAACAGGCAACATATAACTGTAGGACTTGACGTTGGAACAACCAAGATCTGCGCAGTTGTCGCGGATACAAGCGGGAAGACGGCTGAGATACTCGGCTTTGGTGTTTCCCCATCTACCGGGCTCAGGAAGGGGATCGTAATAAATATTGATGCGACCGTGGATTCCATAAAGAAGGCCGTCAGGGAGGCGGAGGCCTCTTCAGGGATAAAGATCAAGTCCATTTCCGTGGGTATTTCGGGGGCGCACATAAGGGGTCTCTACAGTTCCGGAGTTACCGGTTTGAGGGGAAAAGAGGTTTCCGGGTCAGATGTTAAACGCTCGATGGATTCTGCAAAGGCTGTTTATATCCCTCTCGAAAGGGAAGTGCTTCATGTGATACCGGTTGAATATGTTCTGGACGGTCAGGACGGCATCACCGACCCGATTGGCATGTCCGGCGTGAGGCTCGAGGCCAGAGTCCATATCATTACCGGAGCAGTTTCTCCAATGCAGAATCTTTTGAAATGCTGTGAAAAGGCCGGTTTTGAAGTCTCCGATATTGTCTTTGAGCCGCTGGCATCCGCACATGCGGTCCTTACTGATGAGGAGAGGGAATCAGGTACGATCCTAATAGATCTCGGCGGCGGTACGACAGATGTCGCTCTGTTTAAAGACGGCAGTCTGCGTTACGCCTCGGTTATCGGGGTGGGAGGAAATCATTTTACAAACGATATTGCAGTCGGTTTGAGGATTACGGCAAGCGAGGCAGAGAAGTTGAAAAAGACTACGGGCGCTGCATATGAGCGCTTTGTGGATGATGCAGAGCAGATGGAGATTATCCAGGCGGGAGGGCAGACCAGGACCTTGCCCCGAAAGTATGTCGCCGAGATACTACAGCCGAGGTGCGAAGAGATATTCGAACTTATAAAAGAGGAGATAAAAAAGTGCAGGGGGTGCGGAATTGCTATCTGCGGAGTTGTGATGACCGGAGGCGCCTCACAGTTGAATGGATTTGATAAATTGGCCGAAGCAGTCCTCGCCCTTCCGGTAAGGTCCGGATGTCCCGGGCATATAAATGGGCTGAAAAGCGAATTGAGGAGCCCCGTCTATTCGACCAGTATCGGTCTTGCGACATATGGGTATGAACATGAAGTTAAAGATGCGGCTTATGCCGGCAAGGTTAGCGGCCTGCTCGGCATTTTGACTGAATGGGCCAGAGATAAAATCAGAAATGCAGATTATTTTAATTTCAATAACAGAAAGGAAGGGGGAATGTTATGTTTGAAATCGAGGAGGTAAGAGGACAGAAGGCCAAAATTAAAGTCATTGGCGCGGGGGGTGCCGGAGGCAATGCGATCAACAATATGATTGCTTCCAACCTTCAGGGTGTTGAGTTCATAGGAGTTAATACCGATCTGCAGGTGCTCGAGACATCTCTTGCGCCTACCAAGGTCCAGATAGGAAGGGAATTGACGAGGGGTTTGGGCGCAGGGTCAAACCCGGAGATAGGAAGACAGGCTGCGATGGAAGACCGGACCTCTATCATGGAATGCATGGACGGCTGCGACATGGTCTTCATCACGGCGGGCATGGGTGGCGGGACAGGCACCGGCGCGGCGCCAGTCATCGCCGAGGCAGCCAAGGAGATGGGCATTCTGACAGTTGCGGTCGTAACCAAACCGTTTTTTTATGAGGGCAAGAAAAGGCTGCTGAACGCAGAAGAAGGGATAAAGGCTCTTACAAAACATGTGGATACCCTTATCGTCATCCCGAATGACAAGATAAGTCTTGTCGTGGAGAAGGGGACCCCGATGCTTAAATCCTTTTCTATAGCAAACGATGTATTGAGGCAGGCGGTTCAGGGCATATCCGATATTATCCTTGTGCCGGGACTCATAAATGTCGATTTCGCAGATGTCAGGACCATAATGGAGAAAGTGGGGCGCGCTGTAATGGGCACGGGCATTGGAAAGGGCGAAGGAGGCGCCTTTGATGCGGCTAAGAAGGCCATATCAAATCCTCTTCTTGAGGACTCATCCATAGAAGGTTCAAGAGGCATACTGATCAATGTTACGGGCGGGCTGGAACTCTCACTGAGCGAAGTGCAGGCCGCCCTGTCGCTTATTTATGATTCTGCCCACGAAGACGTCAACGTAATCTTCGGCGCAGTGATCGACCCTGATGTCAAGGACGAGGTCAGGGTGACGGTGATCGCGACGGGTTTCGAAGAAAAGAAAGAAAAGATAGAGTTGCCGGAGATAAAGAAATGGTCGCCTGCAAAGGAACCCCTGAACTTGAAAGGTTCAGAGAGAGTACTTGCCAAGAGCCTCACTAACTTTGATGCTGTTTCGCCGAAAGATGCGATCTTAAACTATGAAGATGCTATAGATCTCCCCGCCTTTTTAAGAAGGTCTGCTCAGAGAGAGATCTGATTTTCCCCCCAGAGGGGCTTCCTGTTCCCCCCCAATGGAAGCCCCTCTCCCCCCCTTGTACCTCTCCGCCTGGAATGTTCATGAATTGTCATAGCAACGAAAGGACATAAAATCAGATAAGCCGCTTAAATGCAATGTCCTTCCAGCATCAGAAAAATTTATGGATAAAATGGCTTATGCTTTTTTTGTCTTGTCCTTGACAAGCACTGCGTATTGACTATAATTTGATTTAAGGCTGTAATTCTTGGATTTATTACATGAGTAACAATGCAGATAACGGGAAAGGGCCGCTCTTTGGGGAGCTTGCTCCGGATTTCGAGACCGTAGTAGCAGGGCATACCATAAAGCTCAGTGACTTCAGGGGGAAGTGGGTCATCATTTTTTCTCATCCAGGGGATCTGTTGCCTTTGTTCAGGACGAGAACTGTGCAGTATCTCCTTTGCAAGAGAAGAACGAAAGTGATTGGATTGGGCGACAGCCAAACAGAGGGGATTGAAACCGGACGGAACCTCTTAAAGAAATATATACTTAAGCATAGTTTGACAATACTGGATGACTCCGGAGGGGAGATTGCTAAAAGCTATGGTCTGCCGGTTGCTGGCAATGAAGGTCTGAAAGAGGTTAAAGGGGTCTTTATCGTCGATCCTAAGGGCGTCTTAAGGGCTAAACTGTATTTGCCCTTATCGGCCGAAAGAAACTTTTACGAGGTCCTTAAACTAATCGATGCACTGCAGGCCGCCGATAAACAGAAGATGCTTCGTGCAGATAAGAAAACGGTGAAGCTTGAGAAGGCGATAAAACAGATGGTTGCCCCGGAAGAAGGGGGGACGGGATAATTACCGACCCTCCTCCCGGAACTCTTCTTCGAATCCTCAAACACAATTACGATGAACATTCAGGGGATAGTTTTTTCAGCGTTGTAAGCAGATCGCGTGACCCGCTGTTGTCGACATCTCTTTTTACGATGATGTCAGCCGGTCTGACTTCTCTACCATAGTAGTAGCTGTTTATACTGTCCCTGACGCTGACAACCGAGCCCTCAAGGTTAAGACCGGCATAAATGCCCTTCGATTTCGCAAAAGAGATAAAGTCCGCCGTAATGTTGGACTTTGCCCCTTCTCCAATCGGCCCAAGAGCTACGGATGCATCGCCGCCAAGTTTGAAAGATGAAGCAAGCAGTGAATCAACAGCCTTCTGGCTCATGACCATCATCAGCACCTCGGCCGACTCACCACCTATCTGGAGGCCGAACGTAACCGAACCAAGCGTGTAAAATGCCGGCTCACTCCAGTTACAGGTCTTTTCGTCTCTCAAAACCAGAACTCCTGTTCCACCCGAACCGCCAAGTATGAACCCCGCCTTGAGGACCTGCGGAAAAATTAACAAGCCCTTAGCTTTGCTGAGGTTATCATGGAGCCAGGTGTAGTGCTGGTCTTTCATGAAGTCATCGAATGTCACCCGGGCCCTGTCTACTATAGCCTGGGCATCTTCAGGTCCCGCCGCAGCTGCTGTCGCAGATAGCACAACCAATAAACCAACTACGACCAAAACTGCTGCCAGAACCGATATTATTGACAGCTTTTTCCCTTTCATGCCAATTCCTCCTTTCCTATGACCATATCTGTCAAAAATCGCTATCCGCGGATTGTAGCCTCGCGGAAAATCGGTCATAGTTATACTTCTTAATGCACTATAAAATATGTCTCTTAAATTGGCATATTCTGAATTTTCCGTTTGAAGCGAAATAATGCTAAAAGTCGCTAAAAAAGTGGGGGAAAATGCTTTATTAAAAGAATTCTCCTGAATCTTTTGCGTAGTTCAATTTTTGTGCGGTTTTAACCGCTTTTATGGAATGGGTGCTAATACCCGACAAACTAATATTGCTCCCTTCTTATCGGGCATGCTCAATTAATAATATTCTTTGCCATGTCTTCAACTTCATTTTGCTTATTTGAGACCGGTCCAGCGAAAACGTTGCTGATACCGTGCTCTGTTTTTTTCAATTGACTCGGATTGAAAAATAGCTGGTGAAGCGCAAGGTAACTGGCAACGCTGGCCAGGAACCAATAAACTGGAACTGTTAGCACAAGGGGTATTAGTGAATGCATGTGTCTTCGCCATATTGCCATAGCGTTTAGCAGCATGAGGAGCAATTTCCGACGATTAAATTGAACCAAGCGATTTCTATCGTGGGGGACGGGAAGATCACTGATATTTATCGCTCCCGATGATAAGACTTAAGATAAATATCACGACAGAATGATATTTGCCAGATTGGAAAATACGGTGCCCCCAATAAACAACTGAAAACTCATGAAGCCTTGCAGCCCTAAGTCATTAAGCAATTTTATGGTATTGCGCATATGAACCAGATAGGTCTGCATATATCCCTTAATCCAGCGCGTTCTCTGTTTTATCCAGTTGATGGTCTTACAGTTTGCCTCCTCACAGGTAGTAGAGGTCACCGCCTGCGACCGATATTTCAGCCTGCTCATCCGTGTACCCAGGTCAGCGTCTTCTGTAACATTGCACCGGCAATCTCGATGAAGAGGGCAAGCTCAAGACACAGTATGTTTTTGTCGGCAAGGATGGAAGCCGTATAAAGGATTATAGAACCGCATGGAAGACGGCATGTAAGACGGCGAATCTAGAAGGGCGGTTACTCCACAACATGAGGCGGACCGCGGTAAGAAATATGGTCCGTGCAGATGTTCCAGAAGTAGTTGCAATGAGAATATCAGGACATAAGACAAGAGCGGTCTTCGATAGGTATAATATTATTTCCGAGCAAGACCTACGGAACGCGGCGGA
>OUUY01000105.1 GCA_900302705.1 Candidatus Sulfobium mesophilum | reverse complement strand
TGCAGATATAGTATGGTTTCTGGTCACATTACTGAATGTGTAGCTAGTTACCGCACCGACCGATGACCCGTCTACCAGCACTCGATATATATGGTATCTCTCTGCCGGAGTGATCGTGAAAGTCTTACTGGTTCCGGATGACACCGCCACGCTGCCAGATGGACTTATGCTTCCACCTGTGCCCGCGCTGGCCGTGATTGTATAAGTTGTGATAGTTGATGTCTTGAAGCTTGCAGATATAGTATGGTTTCTGGTCACATTACTGAATGTGTAGCTGCTTACCGCACCGACCGATGCCCCGTCAACCGTGACTCCGGATACGACATATCCTGATCCCGGCGTGATCGTAAAACTCTGGCTGCTTCCAGATGATACATATACGCTGCCGGATGGGCTTATGCTTCCACCTGTGCCTGCGCTGGCCGTGATTGTATAAGTTGTGGTAGTTGATGTTTTGAAGCTTGCAGATATCGTGTGGTTTGCAGTCACAGTGCTGAATGTGTAGCTGCTTACCGCTCCGACAGAGGTCCCGTCCACCAAGACACCTGAGATTGCATATCCTGATGCCGGTGTGATAGTAAAGGTCTGGTTACCACCCGATGACACATTGACGCTGCCAGATGGGCTGATGCTTCCGCCAGTGCCTGCCGATGCAGTGATCGTATAGGTAGTGGTTGTGTTAGAGACTGCCCTGTGCATACTCCGCTGCGTAGCTGAATGGCAGACATTGCAATTCCAGATCCAGTAGTTGTCGCCCTGAAGCTGCATTGGAATTGTCGGGTCCGCAGTGTTAGCGGTGGTATATTCTGCATGGGTGCCGTTATGACATGCCTCGCAATAAATCCTGTTGTCCATGTCGCCTGTTGGAGAATTTTGCAATACCGAGTTGCGGAAGAGGGTGTTGGCATTTTCAGAATATGTAGCGCCATGACAGCCTCCGCACTGCGGCTCTTCAAGCCAAGGCTGACGGCCTGCAAGAATACCGTTTGTCATCCCGTACATGTCTCCATGGCAGTCGGAACAGGTCTTGCCTGCTCTGAACATGATACCCCTTAGGCACTGCGTCTTAGGTCCCGGATGGCAGTTGTAGCAGCCGGGAGTCGTAGCCATCGCCTGTGGTGTCGTGTTCATCTTGTCCTTGTGAAAATTGTGCATCGCGAGCGAAAGGTTTTCGACTCCAGCCTTGCCCGGCATTCCGAGGGCGTTGTCTGCATGGCATTCTGCGCAGGCGTGCACAGTGCCTTTTGCTTGGTCCGCAGCCAGTGTTGTTCCGCTTAAAGCATCATGTTTCTGCAAGATGTCGAGCTGCGGGTTCGATGTTCCGTGACAGTTGCTGCACATCATCTCTGTCGAAACAGGGGCCACGACGTTGGCTGTCTGAAGGACCTGCCCGCTACTGTTTTTTACTGTGATTACGGCGGTGCCGTAGGGGTCCCATGTCCCATCGTCATCGTATGGGGTTATGGGAATTCCCACAGCCTCCCAGCTCAGGCCTTTTGCATCGAGCGACATATTCCCCGCAAGAGGGGTGCCGCTGATCCCGACATTTGTCGGTGCATTGAAGCCGTACTGAGGCGCATAGGCCCAGAAATTTGTATGAAGGGCAGAATTCGTTTTTTTTGGGAAGGCATAGCTTATTGTTATGCCGCTGGTAATGAGATTTGCGCCGTCCCCGCCTCGCTGAAATACCTGAGCATGCAGGGTGTTGTATGGAGGAAGCACCATGAAATAGGAGTAGTCATCTTGGTCGCAGTGCATGCCAAGGTCGTTCCAGGCAAATATCATGTAGTTCATATTTTTTGCCGGTATCGCCTGGTTTCCATAAGTCTTCGTCAACGCCCAGTTCACTGTTGTTGACGCTCCTGGGGCGACCGATGCCACCTGGTTAGTAGTCAAATACCCCGATGAAGACACCTGAAGAGTATAGCTTCCGGCGGGTACGCTCATATTGTAAGCTCCGGTGCTGCTTGTCGTCGTAGAAGCTGATCCACTGCTGACCGTTGCGCCGGAAACAGCCGCGCCTGTAGCGATGTCCTTAACGATGCCGGAAATGATCCCGTTAGCTGCATATGCTCCTCGGGCAAACAACATGCATAAAGCAACTGATAAACTTAAGAGAAGAGAATACTTCCTTTTCATTAATTACCTCTTTCTTGTTTCATGTTTTTTGAATGAATAAGGTTGCGGACTTTCATTGCTCTATCTACTAATAAGAACGGAGAGACCACAACTTGAAGCGCTGTTAATGTGTGCTTGCTAGGAAAACTTTACGCATATAAAAGAAGAGGCGGACCCCTGGTCCCCGCAGTAAGGGTGAGTGCCTTAATGGCTTGGGGCCTACCCTCAGAAATTACGTATGGATAGACAAAATGGGGTTTGACTACAGGTACGAAAGCGATATCCGCTTCCATTGGATTGGCAACGAGGAATCTGCATATCGAGCAGCTTTCCGGAGAATCGAATCCGTGATCGAAGACGACAACCTCAAGCGGGTCCAGCAGACCCCAGGACACAATGAGATCGACGAACAGGAGAAGCTTGTATTTATTCCTTGCCTTCACCTTCTTACCGCACTGGGATGAAAAGTTTTTTATTTTTCTTTGATTCGCAACTCATAATTGAGGGTAATAAGACCCTGCATTTACTGGTATAATGTTTCATTGAACAGTTTTAATATAGTTGCGAATTATTAAAACAAGATTAACTTCGAATGAAAAAAAATTAATCATTAGTCAGCAGATGGAGCATGTTTGCTTTCAACTCTCATCCCTTTATCAATGACGTTTTATTGGCTCCACAGTGGGTCCTCAAGGGTTGCGTTATATTGAAATATAGGAATAATTTCTTGTAAGATAGTGCGTTTCCTGTATGCTGTGAAAAATAAGTATTTTCATGGAGGTAGTGATATCAAGCTAAGAAAAGAAGACGGAGCCGAACTGAATGTCGGAGACGTTTCGGAGTTAGAAAAACACCTCAAGAAAACCAAGGCAATTGCGGTCAGGATAAACGGCCGTCCCTGCGATATCAATTCTATCAAGTCACTGCAGGAAGACGATGTAGTTGAGGCGGTGTCGTTTGATTCCGAGCAAGGCAAAGAGATTTACAGGCATAGCACGTCCCATGTGATGGCCCATGCCGTGAAAAGACTCTTCCCCGGGGCAAAACTCGCAATCGGTCCGGCTATTCAGGACGGCTTCTACTATGACTTCGATCTCGAAAAGACATTCACCACCGAGGACCTTTCGGCAATCGAAAAAGAGATGGAGAGGATTATCAGGAAGGACTCTCCTTTTGTGAGGAAAGAGATCTCCAAGGATGACGCTCTCAGACTCTTTGGCGATCAGGGCGAGGTATATAAGGTTAACCTCGTTAACGAATTGTCTGACGAGACCATAACGGTCTATGAGGAAGACGGTTTCATCGACCTCTGCCGTGGTCCCCATCTGCCTTCCACCGGAAAGATAGCGGCCTTCAAACTCCTCAGCGTAGCCGGTGCCTACTGGAGGGGAGATGAAAAAAACAAGATGCTTCAGCGCATCTACGGGACCTCTTTCAGCAACAGCAAGGACCTGAAGGCACATCTGGATTTTCTAGAAGAAATAAAGAAGAGGGATCACAGAAGACTCGGCAAAGAACTGGATCTCTTTAGCGTCAGTGATGAGATAGGTTCAGGGCTTATACTGTGGCACCCAAATGGGGCGCTGATCCGGAAAACTATCGAGGACTTCTGGAGAAACGAGCACCTGAAGGCCAACTATAATATTCTATTTTCGCCCCACATCGCCAAACTGGAGCTTTGGAGGAGAAGCGGCCATCTCGACTTCTACAGAGAGAATATGTACTCCCCGATGGAGATAGAGGGCGTAGACTATGAACTGAAACCGATGAACTGCCCCTTTCATCTTAGCGTGTACAAGAGCTCACTCAGGAGTTACCGAGACCTGCCGATACGTTACGCCGAACTTGGCACTGTTTACCGGTACGAAAGGTCGGGGACTCTGCATGGGCTTTTGAGGGTGAGGGGATTTACGCAGGACGACGCACACATCTTCTGCAGGGAAGACCAGATAGAAGATGAGATACTGAATATCCTGGATTTTACCCTTTTTATCCTGAAGACTTTCGGATTTGAATCTTATGATGTATATCTTTCAACGCGTCCCGAAAAATATGTCGGCAGCCTTGAAAACTGGGAAATATCCACGAATGCTCTTAAGAATGCACTCGAAAAGAAAGGGCTGTCTTTTTTGATCGATCCGGGGGAGGGAGTCTTCTATGGTCCGAAGATAGATATCAAAGTCAAGGATTCTTTAGGCCGTGCCTGGCAGTGCAGCACCATACAGGTCGATTTCAACAACCCTGAGAGGTTTGATATCACATACCGCGCAGCCGATGGCAAGGAACGGAGGCCGATTATGGTACACAGGGCGTTGATGGGATCCCTCGAGAGGTTCTTCGGCGTCCTGATCGAGCATTATGCCGGCGCGTTTCCACTCTGGCTTGCCCCTATACAGGTGTCGGTGCTGACGATTTCGGAGCGGCACGCCGGGTATGCTGAGGAGGTTGCTTCAGAGCTCAGAGGCCGCGGGATAAGGGTGGAGCTTGATACTGACAGTGAAAAGATAGGCAATAAAATAAGGAAGAGCACTATCAGAAAGATACCTTATTCGGTTATAATTGGTGACAAAGAGGCATCTGAGCATGCTGTAACGCTCAGACGGAGGAACGGCGAGAACTCAGGGCCGTTTACTATTGATGAATTAATATCTTTTCTTCTGGAAAAGATAAACTCGATGGAGGTGCAGACATAAGCGGCAGAGATGTTGGTAAAGGTATAAGGGTTAATGAACAGATAAGGGCGAAGGAAGTGAGGGTTATCGACAGTGAAGGACAACAACTTGGAGTGATGACAGTGAGAGATGCCCTCAGCCACGCAGCAACAAGGGAACTGGACCTTGTTGAGGTGTCACCGACAGCTGTACCTCCTGTGTGTAAGATTCTCGATTTCGGGAAGTATAAATATCAGCTTAATAAAAAGCACGCTCAGAAAAAGACTATAGATGTTAAAGAGATCAAGATAAGGCCGCAGATAAACGAACATGACCTCAGTCTGAAAATAAGGAACATAAACCGTTTCATCGAAGAAGGCGACAAGGCCAAGGTCGTTATGTTTTTCAGGGGACGGGAAATAATCCGGCCTGAACTCGGGATGAAGGTCTTCGAAAAAATATCTCAGCAGCTTACGGGTAAGTTTCAAATCGAGCAGCAGCCGAGACTCGAGGGCAACCATATCACTATGGTCGTCGCTCCCAAATCGGGGTAACCTCAGGAGTCCTCCTTTTGACATAGAAGCAGCGGAGAGGTTTTCCCATTCATTCCTGGTGTGTGACCTTAATATAATGGTGTTCCTATTTACGTGCAGCTAAAGTACCCGTGACAAATATTTTTTTTTAAGGTATAATTTAGCTTCCCGTTTCCGATTAATCCAGGGAAAGGATTCCGGAAACGCGAAGATCCGGTGCGGCTTATTATCCGCATATTTTTTTGGAGGAAGAGATGCCAAAGTTGAAGACCCATAGAGGGGCAGCAAAACGGTTCAAGGTGACCGGCAACGGCAAGATCAAGAGATCGAAAGGGTTCACGAGCCATCTCATGACGAGCAAACCGTCAAAGAAGGCGAGAAAGCTGAGGACCGCTACGCTCGTGCATAAAAGCGATCATGACGGCATAAAGAAGCTGTTGCCGTACTCTTTTTAGGATTAAATTACACATAAAAATCAGCAGTGAAAGGTAAGCGGGTCAGAATCCCGTTGCTGTGCTTTCCGGGTTTTATGTTTCACTGATTTGAGGAGGAGAAGATGCCGAGGGCAAAAGGTGGTTTCAAGACAAGACAAAGAAGGAAAAAGATACTCGACAGGGCGAAGGGCTATTACGGCGGAAGAAGCCGCCTGTATAAGACGGCGACGGAGGCGGTCGACAAGGCGCTTCAGTATGCATATCACGACAGGAAGACGAAGAAACGTGAGTTCAGGTCTCTCTGGATAACAAGGATCAGCGCTGCGGTGCGCGCCATGGGCATGAATTACAGCCAGTTTATGCACGGGTTGAGCAAGTCTGATATAGCGCTTGACAGAAGATCACTGGCCGATCTGGCCTATAGCGATCCGAAGGCGTTCAGCCTCATTGCCGAGAAAGTAAAAACGCAGCTGGCCTCATAGCACGTCCGGTGGATGAACTTCTCTCTCCAGAGCAACTACTCAGTTCACTTACACAGATAGAGGAGGCCTTCCGGTCTGATATCGCGAAGGTCGCAACCCTTGCTGACCTGCAGCAGGTGAGGGCCAAATATTCGGGAAAGAAGGGGCTCGTAACTGCAAAAATGAAGGCCCTTTCTTCCGTCCCGGACCCTGTCCAAAAGAAAGAATTCGGCAGGAGGATCAACGAGCTCAAGAATTTCGTCGAGGATTCGCTTAAGGGCAGGGAGCTTCTCCTGAAGGAGGGCGAACAGGAGAGACGGCTCCTTACTGAAAAGATAGATATTACCCTCCCGGGCAAATCCGTTCAGTTCGGAAGAACACACCCGATAAACCAGGTCCTGTCGGAGATTAAGGACATATTTGTCTCGATGGGTTTCGGGATAGAAGATGGGCCTGAGGTCGAACTCGATCATTATAATTTTGAAGCCCTCAATATTCCCAGGGACCATCCGGCCCGGGACATGCAGGATACCTTCTATATTTCCGATGATGTGGTTTTGCGGACCCATACCTCGCCGGTGCAGGTGAGGGTGATGGAAAAAACAAAGCCGCCCCTTAAGATCATTGCCCCTGGCAAAGTTTACCGCTGCGATGCGGACGTCTCTCACACCGCCATGTTCCATCAGGTCGAGGGGCTCATGGTTGACACTGATGTGTCCTTCGGTGATCTTAAAGGAGTGCTTGAATTGTTCATCCGCAGTTTCTTCGGCAAGGACACACCGGTGCGGTTCAGGCCGAGTTACTTCCCCTTTACAGAGCCAAGCGCAGAAGTTGATATCGGCTGCGTATTTTGCAAGGGGGCGGGATGCAGGGTCTGCAAGACCACCGGATGGCTCGAAGTCCTCGGCTCCGGACTCGTCAATCCCAGGGTGTTTGAGATGACAGGATACGATCCGGCCAGATACTCCGGTTTTGCATTCGGAATGGGAGTTGAGAGGATGACGATGCTTAAGTATTCGATAGATGACATACGCCTCTTTTATGAAAACGACCTGAGATTTTTAAGGCAGTTTTAATTATGAAAGTCTCTTTCGACTGGCTGAAAGAATTTGTCGACGTAACAGTGTCTCCTCAGGAGGTCGCGCACAGACTTACCATGGCAGGGCTCGAGATAGAAGGCATGGAGATTGTCGGTAGCGACGTTGTTTTTGAGGTAAATGTGACTCCCAACAGGCCGGATTGCCTTAGCATACTCGGCATTGCCAGAGAGGTTGCGGCTGTCTTCGGCCTGCCGCTTAAGATGCCGGATATGGTTGTCAAAGGCGTACAAACCGAATCAACTGTCACAGTGGAAATTGCTGATTCGGATCTCTGTAATAGATACACAGGCAGGTCGATCTTGGGCGTAACCATCGGCGATTCTCCCCAGTGGCTTAAGAATCGCCTTGAAAAATGCGGGATAAGGTCCCTTAACAACAATATCATCGACATTACCAACTACGTTTTACTTGAACTCGGCCATCCCCTTCACGCCTTTGACGAAGATAAATTGCATGGCAGGAAAATAAGGATTGCAAAAGCCGGTCATAACAGAAGCATTACTACGCTTGATGGGGCAGATAGGGAACTGTCTTATGATATGCTTCTCATCTGGGATGGAAAAGACCCGGTGGCCGTCGCCGGTGTTATGGGTGGCGAGGGCTCAAGCGTTAATTCGGACACGAGGAACATATTCCTTGAGAGCGCTTATTTCGAGCCGACTTCGGTGAGAAGGACATCAAAGGCGCTGGGGCTTAAAACCGAATCTTCATACAGGTTCGAAAGAGGAACGGACATTATATTTCTTGAAAATGCCTTAAACAGGGCGGCCCTTCTTATTGAGCAGACGGGGGGCGGGAATATCCATCAGATAGTCGATGCCTATCCAGAAAAGTATGTGGAAAGGCCGGTGGAGATAGCATACGACAGGATAAATTCGCTGCTTGGTACAGCACTCAATAAGGCCGAAATTCTTGAGACACTCCAGCGCGTTGGCGTGCGGACTGAAGACAGGGGTGAAAAATGTATCGCCATCGCGCCTCCTTACAGGCGGGATATCAGGGAATATTATGATATCTTGGAGGAAGTGGCGCGTATCTATGGTTTTGACAGGATTCCTGCAAGAATTCCGAAAACCGCACTTTCTGACGGCATTCTTAACAGCAAAGAGGTCAGTGTCGGCAGGATCAAAGAAACGGTCAGGAAGACCGGCTTCACTGAGGTGATCAATTACAGTTTCATGAATGGAACCGATCTGGAATTGCTGTCGATTCCGGCCGGCGATTCGCGGAGAAGCCACATAGAGGTCATGAATCCTCTGAGGCAGGAGGACTCGCTCATGAGGACAACGCTCCTGCCCTCTCTGTTAAACAACTTCCGGTATAATCTCTCGCGGGGCACAAGGGACATCAGGTTGTTTGAGATATCCAAGATCTTCGTAGATGAAGGGGGGCAGCTGCCGAAAGAGAAGCTGATGCTCGGCGGCATCTTCTTCAGGGAAAATATGCCGTCTGTTTGGAAGGATGAAACCCCGTCTTTTTTCACAGCCAAGGGAACGGTTGATTGTATCTTTGACGAGATGAAGATAAAGGGACAATCCTATGAGCCCTCGTCAGAGGCTTTTTTGCATAGGGGGAAGTCGGCTGACATTGTTTTGGATAGCGTAAGGATCGGTTTTATCGGCGAGCTGGCGCCGGTTGTGGTTGAAAAACTTGATCTTAAGATAAGTAAGCCTGAGATCGTGGTGTTTGAAATGGATCTCGATAAATTTCTTTCCCTTGCCCCTGATAAACTGACCTATGTTCAGATACCGAGATATCCGGCTGTGGAGCGGGACATTGCGATAGTTTTAGATGAAGACATTTCCTCGGCCAAGGTTATGAGTGATCTGAGTGCTTATATATCAGGCTTTATCGAAGGCGTCGAACTTTTCGATCATTACAAGGGAAAGAATATACCACAGGGGAAAAAGAGTCTGGCCTACAGGATAACCTATCGCGCTTCAGACAGGACGCTGACCGACAGCGAGGTCGAAGATGTGCACGCGCGCCTGGTCGACTACATACTTCAAAAAACAGGCGGCCAGCTTAGGGCTTAAAAAGTCCACCTTAAGCTGTCCTAATACAATCCATCAGCAGTTATTTCCTGCTCTGACCCGGGGAATCCATAAGGGGGATACGGCATTCGAACTGTGTGCTTTTCCGACCCGCTCGGCGGCAGGCAGGTCGGGAATTTTTCACCTCCCCCATCCCCTCCTTGGCAAGGAGGGGAGAGAGGGGAGGTTCGGATAAGCCGGAATGACAAATAAACGACAAGCTTATAGGACTTTCAATAATTATCCTTTGACCTTGTAACCCGCTTTGACTATCGCCTCCTCAATCTCTTTCTTGCCCGTCAGGGATTCGTCGAATTTCACCTTAGCCTGTCCGATTTGAACATCCGCTTTATTGATGCCCTTAAGCCCCTCGATCGCCTTTTTTACCCTCATTACGCAGTGCTGACAGGACATGCCCTCGATTGATATTATTGCCTCGGTCATAGGTTCTCCTTTTAAAGCATTGATCGATTTTATATAATTGGTTATATTTTAATGCGCGACATTTAATAATTCAATTTTATGAAAAGCAGAATCATAGCGTTTCTGTCCCTTCTTTTCCTGGTCTTTTCCGGTGGTGCGGTTATATCGCTATTGTATATAACCTCAACGACAGCGGAACTGAAAAAGATAATAACTCTGCATAGCGTAGAAATCCTCAGACAGGACCTGATAATAAGGATCCAAAACGTGGAGCGTGACCTCCTCACCTCCCGCAGCGAGCTGGAAGGCAGTCTCGATAATGTCGTCACTAAAGTCGGAGATCTTAACAGGTCTATACAAGGTTGCTCGGAATGCCACCACTCCCCGCTCGTATCGCGGAAACTCAGCGACATCACAGGCTATATCATGAAATTCGAAAAGTCCTTGAGCAGCTATATAACTACAACGGCTGGCGGTCCCAGGATAAAGGAGCTGAAGATGGAGGCCTACGCAATCGCGGAGGAACTCCTGAAGGTCACACTTGAGATGTCACTCATCGCAGACCAGAGGCTGAAGGAAAGGACGCAAGAGGCCCTGGGGACTGTAAAAATCGCCCAAAGGACGCTGCTTCTTACGCTAGTTATTTCATTTCTCATCGGTCTATGGATAGCCGTTCGTCTTATAAACAGGATACTCAGGCCAGTGAGGGAGCTGATAGGAATGTCGCGCAAGATAGGCTCCGGTGACCTTGGCAATAAGACGACTTATTCCGACGACACGGAGTTTGGTGAATTGGCATCCGCCTTTAACGACATGAGCACTTCTCTTAGGCAGATGCAGGAGCAGCTCGTCCATACTGCCAAGCTTGCTGCTGTGGGAGAACTCGCATCGAACGTTGCCCACGAGATAAGCAGTCCAATTACAAATATCCTTGGCTACGCGGAACTCATGCGTGAAGAGACCGATATCGGCAATATTATGAAAGACCTCGATGTTATAAGAAGTGAATCAATGCGCGCCCGAGGCATTGTGCGGCAACTCCTGGAGTTTGCGCGAAAGATGCCTGCTGAGATGGAGGAGGTGAATATAAATATCTTGCTGAAGGAGGTTATCGTCCTGGTCGCCCCCAGGGTGAAAAATTCCGGCATCAGTATCACTGAAGATTATTCAGACCTGCATTGTGTAATGGCTGATCCCAACCAAATTAAACAGGTCTTTCTCAATGTGCTCAATAATGCCGTGGAAGCGATGTCGGAGGGACCTGCGGACCGTGTAAAGGTTCTCTCAATACGCACTTCAAACCTGGATTGGGGAGTCTCTGTAGAAATTGCCGACACCGGGTGCGGCATTTCCGGCGAAGTTCTCCCCAGGATATTTGAGCCCTTCTTCAGCGCCAGGAAAGTACATGGAACCGGGCTTGGCCTCTCTATCACAGACAAGATTGTCCAAAACCACAAGGGCAGAATTGATGTCAGAAGTGAAAAAGGCCGGGGTACAACATTCTCAATCTACTTGCCGGCAGGAAGCACTCTATGCAAAGAAAAATAGAGGGCGAAGGAACACCCTCGCCCTTTACGGGATTTTTCTAAGAGCTATACATTTACCGTTAGTATTTTCCTGACTATGTCCGGATAGGTCGCGATGAGACGGAGTTCGTCGTCCGTCAGCGGTTTCTGGGTGTGAAGATTTGCATATTGGACGAGTTCCAGTACCTTTCTTGCCTCGTCGTCCGTCTGAAAATGAATGCCGAGTTTATCATACACATGCCTGAAACCTTTAACCCCGCCGTACTCTCCGGTCGTAATGATCCTTCCTGTCTCCAGGAGTTCAGGTTCTCCGCGGCCGACATCTTCCGGGTCATAAAGTTCATAATTGCGTCTGTCTTTCAAGGCTCCGTCAGCGTGGATGCCTGATTCGTGGGCAAATGCGTTTGCGCCGACGCCGGGCTGATTAATAGGTATAGGCAGTCCGAAAGCATAAGAAGCATACTTGGCGACTTTCCAGGATCTCTTAAGGTCAATATGCTCGTCGAGGTGAACCTTCTGGCTCAGGCCATGGGAGAACTTCAGGGCCAAAATCGTTGAGACGAGATCACAGTTTCCGCAGCGTTCCCCGTATCCGTTTAATGTGGTGTTAATGTAAGTATCGACGCCGGCCTCGATTGCGCCCTGGGCACCGGCACAAGAGACAGCCTCTGCCATGCCAAGATCATTATGACAGTGCATCTCCAGAGGGAACTTTGTTGCGAAGGCGAGGGCCTTGATCCTCTCGTAGATAGTGATCGGATCGTCTGCACCGAGCGTGTCGCAATATCTGAAACGGTCTGCGCCGGCCTCCTTGCCTGCCAGGGTGAAGTCGATAAGCCGTTCCAGTTCGGTCCTCGATGCGTCCTCGGCGTTTATGCCCACCGTCTCCGCTCCCAGTTCCCTGGCTGTCCTGACAGCTTCGGCCGTTGACTTGACTATGTCTTTCCAGGTCTTTTTTCCCTGAAACTTGCCCTGTATCATTATCTCGGAGGTGGACATGGAGATGTTGAGGTGCTTGATGTCCGGGCAGTTCTTAAATGCCAGTCTCACATCCTCGGGGACAGCCCTGCACCATCCCTCCAGGTGGATCCTCTTTACCGCGCCGGCCTTTGCCAGTTCAAGGTTGCCGTTGATGTAGTTGATCTCGTGCTTTAGGGTAGGGAACCCTACCTCACTTTGGTATAAACCCATTTCGTCGAGGTAAATGTTCAGCATTGTCTTTGAAAGCTTCGGAAGAAGGATGCGTGAGGTCTGCACCCCGTCCCTGTTGGTTACGTCTATTAGATATACTTTTCCCGCCATATAGACCTCTCTTTTTTTCGATAATTCGGACTTACCGGATTTGAAGATGAAGTTAATTATACCATAGGAAAGTACTGGAAAAGAAATCCTCACTTTGGTAAAATTATAGACGTTTTTTTTAGGGGGTGGATATGGATTTCAAAGGGCAGGTTGCTCTTGTAACCGGAGGAGCAAGGGGAATAGGCAGGGCCATCTCGGAGAACCTTGCAAAAAAAGGCGTAAGTCTCGCTATCGCCGATGTGTCAATAGAAAGCGCAGCCCAGGCGGCAAAGGAACTAGCTACACTGGGTGTGAAGACGTCAGCTGTTAGGATGGATGTATCAAAGTCCGATGAGGTGGGGAAGGCGTTTGGCGATATAGCCAGCGAATTCGGCAGGCTGGATATCCTGGTGAACAACGCCGGCATTACAAAAGACGGCCTCCTTATGAGGATGAAGGAGGAGGACTGGGATGCGGTCATTAATATAAACCTCAAGGGAGTTTTCCTCTGTTCCAAAGAGGCTGTAAAGGTGATGGTAAGGCAGAAATACGGGCGGATAGTCAATATAGCCTCCATAGTAGCCTTCATGGGAAACCCGGGTCAGGCCAACTATAGCGCGTCCAAGGCCGGAATCGTGGGCCTTACAAAAACCATCGCCAAGGAATATGCCAGCAGGGGAATAACCGTAAATGCAGTGGCGCCCGGCTTTATTGCGACAGCTATGACGGATGCCCTTGCTGAAAATGTAAAGCAGGAAATGTTAAAATCAATACCGGCCGGAAAATTCGGGTCGGTGGAGGATGTTGCAGGTGCTGTCGTCTTCCTCGCATCGCCGGAATCAGGATATATCACGGGCAACGTGGTGCATGTCAACGGCGGAATGTATATGTGAGGATTTATCATAAAAAGGGGGAACATGCTGCACACGCATGCGTCCGATTTTGTTCAGATAGGCAATCAAAATTTGATATTGAGCGGGAGGTATAGTAATGACTGATGAAAAGGTGAAGGAAATTATTGCAAAGCAGTTGGGTGTGAATGTTGCCGAGGTTACGCCGGAAGCTTCGTTTGTCGAAGATCTGGGTGCTGACTCTCTCGATACCGTTGAACTGGTGATGGCCTTTGAAGAGACCTTCAATATAGAGATCCCCGATGAAGATGCGGAAAAGATAACGAAGGTTAAAGACGCGATAGCATACATAAAGAACAAACAGTCTTAATGAAGGGAAGAAGGGTCGTTGTAACAGGCCTGGGGCTTATCAGCCCTCTCGGCGTCGGAGTGGAGAAGAGCTGGAGCGGATTGCTTCAGGGGCGGTCAGGTATCAGAGGTATAACCCACTTTGATGCTTCTTTGTTTGCAACCAGGATAGCAGGCGAGGTCGACGGATTCAAGCCGGAAGACTATATCGAGCCGAAAGAAGTCAAGAAGATGGACAGGTTTATCCATTTCGGTGTTGCCGCCTCGACCATGGCCGTCGCGGATGCCGGTCTGAAGATAGACGAAAATAATGCCGCACGCGTCGGCGTTTATGTTGGCGCCGGAATGGGCGGTCTTCCCGCGATCGAGCATTATCACAAAGTGATGCTCGAAAAAGGCCCGCGAAGGATTACGCCTTTTTTTATACCTATGCTTATTATTAATCTCGCCGCGGGACAGATATCCATAAAGTTCGGGGCCAAGGGGCCGAACTCAGCGCCCGCTACTGCCTGCGCAACAGGCAGCCATGCGATAGGTGACGCTTTTAAGGTCATCCAGCGCGGCGATGCGGACGCCATGATTGCAGGCGGCACCGAGTCCGTGATTACTCCAATGGGTATCGGGGGGTTCAACGCGATGAAGGCGCTGTCGACGAGGAACGACCAGCCGGAGAGGGCGAGCCGCCCCTTCGACAGAGACAGGGATGGTTTCGTAATGGGAGAAGGCGCCGGGATTATGATTATAGAAGAACTGGAGCATGCGCTCGCGCGTGGGGCAAAAATTTACGCTGAAATTGCCGGGTACGGCCTTACTGGAGACGCCTATCACATTACTTCACCGGCGCCAGGCGGAGAGGGAGCTGCGCGGTGCATGTCGATGGCCCTTAAGGACGCAGGTATGGACCCTACAGAAGTAGACTATATAAATGCGCATGGAACATCCACGAAATACGGGGATGAACTCGAAAGCGCTGCGATCAAGAGTGTCTTCAAAGAGCACGCCTATAAGGTTGCGGTGAGTTCGACGAAATCGATGACTGGACACCTCCTCGGGGCCGCCGGCGGGGTTGAAGCGGTTATCTGCGCCCTTAGCATCCGTGACGGCATGATACCGCCGACAATCAACCTCGACAACCCTGATCCAGAATGTGATCTGGATTATGTTGCTAACAAGGCGAGAAAGACTGATATCAGGGCGGCGCTTTCAAATTCCTTCGGTTTCGGCGGCACGAATGCCTGCCTCCTCTTTAAGAAATTCTCAAATTGACCAACCCGAAAACCCAACGGAAACTGGAAGATCTCGAAAATAAGCTCAGTTATTCATTCGTCAACAGGGACCTTCTTGACGAAGCCCTAACACATAAATCCTACTATCACGAACATAGAACAAAGACCCCATACTGTAACGAACGTCTCGAATTTCTCGGTGATTCGGTCATAGGGCTGATAGTTGTGGAATATCTTTTCCTCATGAAGGCGCGGCATGAAGAATCGATCCTTGCAAAGATGAAGTCCTATCTGGTCTGTGAATCGGTGCTTGCCGATATCGCTGTTTCAATTTCTCTGGGCAGATATATTCTCCTCGGAAAAGGGGAGGATTCGACCGGAGGCAGGATAAAGAAATCAATCCTCTCGGATACGTTCGAAGCTGTCATAGGGGCTGTATATCTTGATGCCGGCTTCGAAAAGACAAGGGAGATTGTTCTTTCATTTTTCAGGGAGCGGATTAAGAAGGTGGCTGAAGAGGGCGAAATGTACGATTATAAGACCGAACTTCAGGAAAGGACGCAACTTGTCTACGGAGTTCTCCCCGAATACAGGGTCATCAAAGAACAGGGGATGGAACACAAGAGGGTTTTTACGGTCGCTGTGTCCCTTGACGGCAGAGAGCTGGGGGTCGCCTCCGGGAAGAAAAAGAAAGAGGCCGAAGCACTGGCCGCAAAAGAGGCGCTTCAGAAGCTCAAGGGATAGCGGTTTCTCAGCTAAAGCCGGGTATCTTACCGCGCCAGCCGGAAATTTGAATGCACCTGATAACCACAAAAGAAAAGGGCGGGGCTTATGCCCCACCCCTTCTCATAAAACCCAAGCCGAATGAAAGAACGTTCTCCCATTATGCTGGCAATTTCTCGCAACAAGTGCAGGTATTCTACTCATGAACCAACATTCAATCAGTAAGACATTGAATCCTCGCGATGGCTTCCCGCAATCGATTCCTGTGTTATACTTTTATGAAAATGTGCACTACAGCCGACATTCAATTTGAGCCTGGAATATGAAGACAATATTGGATAGTGATGTTTTTGGTGGATATACTGCACGGGATGTATTAATTATTGTCGGAGTTACACTTGTTTTGTTGATACTTCTTCGGATACTAATGCTAGTTTTCAAGAAGGAGGAAAGCAGTAAATATTTCCAGTTCGCTGATTGCCTAAGCTGCGGATGGCGCGGAAGAGTGAGCACACTGGCGGGGCGGTGTCCAAAATGTAACCAGCCTTTAGGAGAACAAAAAGCCCGGCGGATGAAATAAATAAGAAAGTTGTGATATCTCATTCTTCGTGACGCCCTAAGTCCCCCAGCGTCACGGCTGGAATCCATCTTGCTAAAATTAATGAAGGAGTCGGATAAGCCCTCCAAACTTCTGTTTCAGTCCCAGAATCGTCTGCACTAGGAGCGGAACGTGGCCGGTTAGGATGGACCGCAAGATTAGGCTTTAGCCTCTAGATATGATCAGCATCATATTCATATTCATCAGGGACCTATAAAGTATATGCATGAAAAAAGCGTTGGTCTTTACATTCTTGATGGTCGCTGCGGGGCTCGCCCCAGCCGGTCGGGAAGCATCGGGCTGCAACGTGTGCCACAGCAAGAATCCCAGGATGGTCAGGATGCACGATGAACTCGGATTTAAGGATTGCTTCAAATGCCATGGACAGGGACTGCAGAAGACACCCGAAGGACGGAAGGCCCAGATGCTTGGGGATGGGCGGTGTATCTCTTGTCACAATAAGTAAGCCGCGGCATAAACCCGGCGCGAATGAATTCGTCATTAGGGGCGGCTACGATATTTTTCTTAACGACCCGATAATTAGTCTTTTCGGAAGGGACGTTTTATTACTCGCCAGTAAGTTCAAGAGTGAATCTTTCCAGAAGATTAGCGAGATACTCGATATCGATATGGGCCTCCGCGCTTCGGTCGAAGAGGATTTTGCAGTCAGCTCCGAACTCTTCGTCGGCAGACCAGAAGGAAAGAAAAAGGGGCACATTCGGCAGGAGGTCGAACCTGAAGCTGTAATCTGCCTTTAGATTGTTTGGGGCTTCGATGCCTCCCAATTCCGTGCACCGCTGCCCCAGTCTGTCCGCATTATCTTTGAATATGTCTGCTATCTTTTTTTCCGCATTACTCTGAAACGCCTTCACATGAGATGCGGTATGGGGAAAGTGGCCGAGCCCTACCAATTCCCCTGTATGAGCTCTTGATGTATGCCTGCGCATGTAATCACATATGATTATCCTAGCCCAGGTGTCGCGGCTGTATACATTATTTTCGAACAATCCTTCTTTATTAAGTTCATATGGCTTATTGATCATGTTTAGTCTTATGGCCTCTTTGCCGTCACAGGCTATATATGTTCCGCCAACCGCTTCAGCTGTCTGCCTGAAATTGAGACACACTGCTTCATTCTCGATCTCTTCGGCAACATGCTCGTACCCTGACGGTGATGCTGCCTGTGAGCCAGTCTGCAGGCCCGGAGATGGCAGGCATTTTACAAAGGGACATGCGGACAAGTCTGCCTCTCCTTTCTTTACGGCCATAGCGAAGGCTATGCAGGTAGCTGAACCGCACTTGCCGCAGTTTGTCTTCGGAAGTTTCTTATATATCTCTATCATCTGATTCTCATTGAGTTGTTAAGTTATTTTACCCGCTAATACCGAAGCGCTCATATGACGTACATCATTAAAACGATAAAGCTCATTGGTCCTGCATAAGGCTGACCGAAGAGGACCCGGACGTTTGACATATCTATGACCGTCCGGAAAACCCTGGTAATGCGTGCTGTGGACCCAGATATAGTTGGGTTACATTGAGAGGAAAAGAAGACCCGGACGAAAGTGATTTGAGGACGACTTCCGGTCTCTGTGCCGACACGCATCTCTTCTTCTTGACACTCGTCCACCCAGTGGGATATATAATATCCATTGCCTTGCGCCGAGGGCATAATTGTTTTCCCTGGAATGAAGGCCAAGAGGTTGATGACATATTCGCTGTGATGCTTTGCGACAAAATGCTGAAATGGAAAATTATAAGGATTTCGGCTGCACTAACAGATAAGTTGATATCTGGATCTGCGAGCTTGGGGACCAGATGCCGAACGAGTTTGAGGCGGACTGTCAGCGTGTTGTTCACTTTTTTTTGTGAATAATTA
>OUUY01000115.1 GCA_900302705.1 Candidatus Sulfobium mesophilum | reverse complement strand
CCTGTACCTTCTGACCGATAAACTTTCCGGCGATGCCCGCTGTGCCTGAAGCAATGATATATTCCTTTGAACTGTCCTGAAGACAATACACATGTCCGTCTTCAACCGTACGCTTCCAGTGGCCGCCATGTGTATAAAAGTTCTTCAGTGCATCCTCCGGCTTTACGGAAAGAAAATCATACTCACCGTTAAAAAATGCCTCGGTTAGGGTATCCACATCGTTCTGGCCTGATAGGGCTATATCCAAAAGGCGGGACGCTGCAAAAAGTCTCCCCAACTGATCAAGCTTAGCTTCGATTGAAGGTCTGTCATATCCGGATATGAAGGCATCAAGCAGATCGCCCTTTAACGAGACCTTAAACCCAAGCCTGCCGAGAACATTTCCAATGAAGGTGACCCGTAAGGCCTTCCCATAATAGTTTCCGGCGCCGCCCGCGAACTGGAGCGATATGTAGTTTTGATTGCTGTTATCGCTGCAGAGGGTGTCGATCGTGGCAAAATGATAACCAAACTTCACGCTGAGGTTCGCATAATCCTTTGAAATGATTGCATAGCTTATTCCCCCGGGCATCTCTCCAAATTCCGAAACAGCGCTGGAGGCAAAAAGTGTCATGAGATTCTTTGCCGTAACGTTTATTGCTCCCGACCAGGTAACGCCGGGGTGGGTAAAGCCCTTCCAGATCGCCTTCATGGGAAATGAGTCGATATGCTCTGGGGTCACTTCGTGGCAGGACGTCAGCCCTTCTTTAAGCCCGCCTCCCAAATCTATGAGATTTAGGGTTAATGGGATAATTGCTGTCAACCTGATGGACCTTACTGTTTCAGTCTCATCTGTAAGGCCGAACATGGCCTTTATGCCATACTCATGAGTAAACCTAATAATGTCATGAAAGGTCTTACATCCTTCCGGTGAGAAGTTTGTATCCTGGGGATCTGTGAGATTTAGGGGAGCAAGCCTGTCGAGTATACCTCTCATCTTCCGATGTACAGGGCTTTCGAAGATCGTCTGCTTCAATGGCCTGATATCATTGACCAATTCATCGACAACGCCCTTAAAGACCCTTGCAGCGTCGGCCGCCAAAGTGACTATTTCACCATGAGCTAACAGGGAAGTGGCATTCTGCGTATCAAAAAGCGCAGGGATACCGAACTCGCGCGCGACCGAGGCAAGATGGCTCGCAGGGCTTCCGATATCCGTGATGATCCCGCGGACTTTTCCAATCAGTCTCGCATAATCCGGCACTGCTGTCCTTGCAACAAGGATTTCATCTCCGGAAAGACCGGCTAATTCATCCTTGGCGATTGTGTTGAATACCCTGCCCATAGCAATACCTGAAGACGCTGTCCTACCTCCTGAAATGAGCGTCTGGTATTTCGGCAGGTCAATTGACTTCTCCACACGATCGGGAGGTAACGGCGGCGCGTTCAGCGGTCTGGACTGAAGAATAAACAGCTTGCCTGAGATGTCCATGGCCCATTCAATGTCCTGAGGCCCATCGAAATATTCCTCCAGCATTAGCCCACAATTGCAGAGGGCAATAATGGCGGCATCACCAAGCGAAGAAATCTCCTGTTCATCTTCAGGCACCCGCTCAAGCCTTATACCACCCCCTGGCTCCGATATCATGCTGCTGTCTTTTCTGCTAATATCCCTCTTCAACAACGTGCGGGTGTTTCTGTCCACTGTAAACATATCCGATGAAGCGCTTCCATCCACAAGCTGCTCCCCAAGCCCCCACAACGATGTTATTTTCATAGTATCGGCGCTGTCAGATACATAATTCCTGGTATAGACAACGCCGCTCGACCGCGGATTGATCATAACTATCCCGGCCACACACATGGGGGTTTCTCTGTCAGAAAGTCCATAACGCATCCTGTAAGAAATAGCCTTTGCAGAATACTTGCTCGCAAGAACGGTCTTATAGGCATCAAGGATACTCTCTTCTGAGACATTCAAGACCGTTGCGTACTGACCGGCAAAAGTCGCTTCTGTATCCTCGCCAATGGCGCTGGACCGCATAGCAATCAACACCCCTTTATGGGTTTTTACCTCAAGACCATGGTATGCACTCAATAAAGGGCCTCTTACGTCATCAGGAACGCTTGCGCTTAAAATCATCGACTGTATAGCAGAACCGGCTTTCTCAATCTCATCGAGGGAGTCGGATGAAATCCTGGAAAGCTCTCGCGCAATCGGGGCTGAAAGGTTGTTCTCTTTCATAAACCGCTCGAATGCATATGCCGTTATGGCAAAGCCTTCCGGGACAGACAGTTTCAAATTGTTCTTGATCAGCGCAAGGTTTGCGGCCTTGGAACCGACCATTGGTTTCAGGTCTTGAGTAATGTGATCAAAGGTCAGCGCAATATCTGAACTCCGATAGGTAAATTTCGGCATGAAATCCATAGAAATCAGTTTGTCTATTTCGAGAATAGTATGCTCAAGGGCAGCAGATTTCTTGCGGGTAAGTGCTTCAAAAGAATATATGACACCAAAGACTGCTTCGAGAAGTTCTTCATATTTGATGCGTACTGATGCCAGAGAAAAAGTGCTGCCGCTATAATACTGCTGTTCCATTTCAGCGAGGGAGTTAAGAGCAGCGTGATTATGAGAGAGCAGGGTCCTGAAAAACCTATACTTTGCCACATGTGCGCCTGCAGCATTTATTAAAGGCCTGCAGACGTCATTTCCCGAAGAGGGAATGGGCCGGATTTTCATGGTATCACCATCTTCCAAATGAACCCTGCAATAGCAGAACCGATAATTACCGGTACCATTCCCCACCTAAACCTTGCCATTCCGACAAAGGCTGTAACTATAGCCGTTAGCGAATACCAGTCAAATCCTTTTCCTTCGGGCAACAAGACATGATAGGTGAATATTACGGAAAGGTTCAGGACAACTCCGACGACCGCGGCAGTGATGGCCGCAAGGGCCGCGCCCAAATGCACATTTTTTCGCACTTTTTCAATATAAGGTGCGCCGACTAATATCCACATGAAGCAGGGGACAAAGGTCACCCAGGTCGTAAGGAGTCCTCCTATCGCTCCTGCTACAGCAGGACGCAGTCCTTCTGAGTGAGTGAAGGCAGCGAGATAACCCACGAATTGCGTAACCATGATGAGCGGCCCTGGTGTTGTTTCGGCCAGCCCAAGACCGTCTATCATCTGTTCGGGCTGAATCCATCCGTAATGACTCACCGCCTGCTGACCTATATAGGCGAGCACGGCATACGCTCCTCCGAAAGTCACCATGGCGGCCTTGCTGAAGAGTATTCCGATATCGACAAATACGGACGTCCATCCTCTCCACAGACCGAGAAAGATTAACGGGACAAACCAGAGGGGCAAACATAGGGCGATAACCTTCAACGAATGTTTCCAGTTCGCATGGTCTCCTTTGGAAGAAGAGTCGGATATCGCGTACTCAGAGAGATGAGAATGTCCGTTGTTCCTGGTAACTGCGAATTTATTAGGCAGGAAAATGCCGCCGACATAGCCGATAAGTCCGGCCATAATTATTATAGCCGGGAATGGAACACGTAAAAAGTAAATGCCGATGAATGACAGCGCCGCCAGGGAAATAAGAACTTCATTTTTCAAAGATCTCTTCCCTATACGGATAACAGCCTCTGCCACAATGGCAGCTACTGCAGGCTTTAGACCATAGAAAAAAGCCTCCACAGTCGGAACATTTCCGTATGCAGCATACAGCCATGAAAGCCCCCAAAGAATAAATATTGACGGGAGGACGAAAAAAACCCCGGCGACAATGCCGCCCCGTGTTCCGTGCAGCAGCCAACCTATATATATTGCCAACTGCTGCGCCTCAGGCCCCGGAAGAAGCATGCAGAAGTTGAGTGCCTGGAGGAAATGGTCTTCGTCTATCCACTTCCTTTTTTCGACCATGTCCTTGTGCATAATTGCGATTTGGCCCGTCGGCCCGCCAAAACTGATGAAGCCAAGTTTCAGCCAGTATAAGAAAGCTTCCTTGAATGAAACCTGTGGCTGCATGTGATCACCCCGCCTTTGACAGGTACATCATTTCGAAAACCGACATACCTTTCTCCAGCAGATCCATATCGTCTTTTACAGACATCTTAAAACCGGAAAGAATAACCTCAAGCCCGGCTGATTCGGCATTGCTGTATTTGTCGTCCCTTATATCCAGCTCATGAACTATCTCGGAGATCTTCCTGACAGCCTTGTCCTTCAGCCCGAATGTCTTGACCAGGACCTCAAAGGTACAAAGGTCGCCGACATGGGTAAAAGTCCCTCCGCTTACGTCGAAGGCGACCTCATTCTTGCCGGGATTCGCGAGTTCTTTTTCGTCCGTGAGTCTGAATGTTGCATTTTTATCGATGAACCTTCTTATGAGCCATGCCGATGCCATTCTGTCAACAAAAGGTCTCCTGCGGCTTATCCATACCATTCTCTGGTAGTCATCGAGCCTTCGAGGAGGTACACCTGCAGGTTTCGATTCTGGAGGAGTGCCGGCAAATCCCTTCATTGCCGCATCCAGCGTATTAAATCTTGAGCGGATGGCAGAGCCGGCCTTTGAAGAGAAGAAGTCGGTCTTCAGTGTCTCCCCACAGCTCTTTGAGAGCTTTGCGATCTGCTCCGAAATGGCCTTCAGGTTCTGAGGCATCGATCCTTTCTTAATGCTATTTATCTTTGTTTCGAGCTCGTCAAGCGCTTTGCTGATCACCTGATATTCCGCATCTTTATGCGCGTTGAAGATATCCATGATCTCATTGTCCTTCATTGAGTCGATGGCTTCGACCTTCGTAAAGGCAGCCTCTCCACCCATTGAAGAGACCTCGGCGACAAGCCACTGAAAAAACTCATAGTGCTCATCGTTCATCGGAAGAAGATAGACTGCGCCCTTTATCTGTACAGCCCCCGCCTTCGAAAGTTTCCTCCATATTTTCATGCGGTTGCTGACCGGTCTGGAGGGTACGCTGTAGAAAAACAGAATCCAACCTAAGTTACCGCTGTCCTTCCCTCTATTTTTCACAGCTCAACCTTCCGCGCTTATGCCCTGCCCGCGCAGAAGCCTCGCAGACAGTATCCGGCAGGGCGCCCGCCATCTCCATTTCTGCCCGACAAAAAAATCCTTGCCGTATCGAATTCACCTGCCTCGGCAAAGGTTATGGCCGCAAAAAGTTCATCAAGCCGTTCGGCGAAGCGGCCTGAGATATTTTTCAGAAGCCTGATGTCCCTTTCCTCCGCAAAGGCTATCTCCATAAACAAATCTTGCAGCCTTCCTGTTATGTCCTTCATCGCCCTTACCTCCTTATGTTATTCTTGATACTAATGTAACAGCTGTTACATAATTTGTCAAGAAAAAAATATGTCTCCTGTGGCAGCCCACTAGTTCTTGAGGCTTTGTTGTTCTGCTATAATTTGTTAACAAATGCTAATTATAAGAGCAAGGAGGTTCTGTTATGCGGCGGACGATAACTCCCGATGAACTGAAGCAAAAATCATCAGAACTTACCGTGATAGACGTCAGACGGAAGGCTGAGTATGACGGAGAAACAATTTTAAAGGCAAAATGGCATGATCCTGAGCAGGTCACCGAATGGGCCGGGGACCTGCCGACAGATAAAGAGATTGTCCTTTATTGTGCCAGGGGAGGCTCTGTCAGCAACAGTGTCCTCGACCATCTCTTATCTAAAAATATAAAGGCACGCTATATTGAAGGCGGCATCGAGGCATGGAGAAAAAGTGGGGGCGAAATCACAAAGACAAAGTGATTCGAAGAACTGCTCACGTCAGCTTAAGACAACATTGAAGAATGCCTTGTTAATGAAAAATCGCTCTTTTTTGCAGCAAGCATATAAATAGCTATAATTGAATCAACTATGAGAATCACCCGCAGGGATTTCCTAAACGGCCTACTGCTGGGCGCCGGTGCTGTTTTGCTTGATCTTCCGGCCCCAATGCGCTTATTTGCTCAAAACCATCCATGGGGCGACTATGGCGGAACCGGGGATTATTCCTCCTCTAACGGAAATACAGAGGATGTCGTCAAACATGCCCACGTCATGAGAGACGGCAAATATGATCGTGATTTGGAAACAGCCGTCGATACTAATGAAATGTTCGACCTAATAATCATCGGCGGAGGCATAAGCGGTCTGGCCGCAGCCTTATATTTCAAAAAAACGGCACGGACGGGAAAGCATTGCCTCATAATTGAAAATCATCCAATGTTCGGTGGCGAGGCCAAAAGAAATGAATTCATTGTAGACGGCCAGAAACTGATCGGCCCCCAGGGCGCCAATTCTTTTGTGGTCATGGATGATCCCGATGCGCCCGGCTATGAAATATATTCCGAACTGGACCTCCCCTACCGCTTCAAATATCAGGACTCGACCTTAACAGACAAGAAACTTCATTTCGACACAACCAATTACGGGTTTATGCTCTGGCACGACACCTCCCCCGGCATCGGCTATTTCTTCAAGGGTCAGCGGGAGCAGTGGTCGGCCGATATATGGAAACATGAACTCACAAACACTCCGTTTTCAGAAAAAGCCAGAAAAGACTTTTTCATCTGGAGGAACTCCAAGAAGAGATTTTACGAAGGAAATGATTTTGGCCGATGGCTCGACACCATGACCTATAAACAGTACCTGGAGACGGCCATGAAACTCGACCCTGCGATAGCAGAATTCGTCAGTCCGGTCATGGCCGCGAGCATGGGGCTTGGCGCCGATGTCATCTCCGCATACGGGGCATACCAGGTTGCAATGCCGGGGTTTCAGGGTTTCTCACAAGGATCTGAAAGGATAGCGAGAACAAAAGACGTCGAATGGCATTCATTCCCCGGCGGCAACGACGGATTTTCACGTCATTTCATCAAAAAACTCATCCCCGAAGCTATCGAGGGAAAAAATTCTTTTGGGGATATCATGAACCAAAAGATTGTTTTCGACTCCCTCGACCGGCCGGGCAACACAATCCGTCTGCGGCTAGGCAGTCTGGCGGTCAGGCTCGTCCACAACACTGACCCTGAGAAGTCCGATTACGTCCGAATCGATTATGTTAAAGACAACAGGCTTTATAGCGTGAGGACGCGTGCAGTGGTTATGGCAAACGGCAGTTGGGTAACCCGTAGGATAGTGAAGGATCTTCCGCAAGAATATAAGAATGCCTATGCACAGTTTTACCGGTCCCCTTTTTTGGTAGTCAATGTAGCTCTCAAAAATTGGAAATTCCTCAATACTCTCGGACTAACCGCGTTCCGCTGGTTCGAAGGATTCGGATTCAGTTGCAATATACGCCAGCCTATGATCGTGGGCGATTACCGCCCACCGCTCGACCCCGGGAAACCCATTGTCATGACCTTCTATGTCCCCTTTTATTACACAGGCACATCTATAAAGGAACAAGGCAGAAGAGGCCGTTCGGAACTCCTTTCAACAAGCTACGCTGAGTATGAAGAAAGGATACTAAAGCAGATGACGCATCTTTTTGGAAGGTACGGCTTCGATCCTAAAAGAGATGTGGCCGGCATTATACTAAACCGCTGGGGACATGCATATGTAAACCCTCAACCGGGGTTCTACTTCGGCACCGGCGGCTCACCCGCCCCCCGCTCTGTCATCAGAGAGCGCTTCGGCCGGATAGCCTTTGCACACTCAGAGCTGAACGGCCACCAGCACTGGCTGGGGGCAGTAGAAGAAGGCCGCCGTGCAGCGAAACAGGTGCTCGTTTTGTAGATAGTTATCTAACCTTTCTGCAATAATAGGAGCTATGACATCCAGGCTTACTTTATTGTTGCTTTGTCTTATTCTCGTCCAGACGCGGGCGTTCGCACTAGAACCATCAGAAAAACTGCTCTTTGAAAAGAATTCTCTGTACCAATATATTCAGGTAACGGAAGATACCGTAAAAAAGGAACGCTATATACGGAACCAGAAAAGAGAATTTACGCAGGGCGGCATTTACATAAACGCGCCGGACAAACTGCTTTTTGAGTTCACGCAGATGGGTTTTGTCGCCCTTGCCTTCATGGACAGGGACCCAAAAGACGTTCTCTTTGTCGGTCTTGGCGCTGGGGCGATGCCCAAGTATTTTGCCGGGCGGTATCCGGACTCGGTCATCGATATCGCAGAGATAGACCCTGACATGCTGGCGGCGGCCCAGAAGTACTTTTACTTCAAAGAGGATCACAGGATGAAGGTGCACGTTCAGGATGGGAGGCTTTTTGTAAAAAGGACAAAGAAAAAATACGATTGGATAATACTTGATGCCTATCAGAATGACTATATTCCCTTTCATCTGACGACTCTTGAATTTCTCAAAGAGGTGAAAAGCAGACTGAATGATAACGGTGTCGTGGTTGCCAATATTACCTCGCCATTCAGGAATAAATTTTTCGATTCAATGGTAATGACTTATAAGAAGGCATTTCCCCATCTCATAATTTTCAAGGGGAAAAAGTCCGGCAACTTTATTTTCGTGGCAACATCGGACGGAAAGATAAAAGACAAGGGCGCCGTGGAAGCAAGAGCCGGCAAAATCCAGACTGCCAGGAAATTCGATATAGACCTTGCGGATATCGCTTCAAGGTATGAGCCCTCCGACGCATATGAATGGGAAGGCGCCAAGGTTCTCACTGACGATTTTGCACCGGTGAACCTTTACCAGCATCAGAAATCAGGGGCGAAATAACGAGGAAGGCGTGCTCATAAAAATTATTGTATTTATCTGCGGAGCGGTGGTCATGTCTTTTGAGATCCTGGGCAGCCGCGTGCTCGCGCCTAACTTTGGAAGCTCTGTTTTTGTATGGGGCAGTCTGATAAGCGTTTTTTTGACCGGCCTGTCCGCCGGATACTATCTCGGGGGAAGGATTGCGGACATAAACCCCTCTTCGAGAAAACTCGGCCTCATGATCGCAGCACCCGGGGTCCTCTTCCTTACATTCCCTCTTTACAGCGCACCCGTGTCTGACTGGATATTTGTTCAGGACCTCGGAGTAAGATTCAGTCCCCTTATCGCCTCCCTGGTCCTTTTTTTACTCCCCTCGGTTTTTCTGGGCATTGTAAGTCCTTATACGGCAAAGCTTATGATCTGCAGCCTACATACCTCCGGTAAGACGATCGGAACTCTCTACGCTCTCTCAACATTCGGAAGCATCATAGGGACCCTTGTCACTTCCTTTTATCTCATCACCATCGCAGGAGTCAATGCCCTCATTATGGGGCAGGGAGTTCTGCTCATTATCGCTTCGGCCCCTCTTTTTTTCATCAACCTCAGTTGTAAGACCTAAGGCAGCCGCAATGACCGGGAAATATAAGATAGGAGTATGAAGAAGAATATCTTTTTTGTCTTTGCCATCTTTCTACTTTTTTCATCGCCGTCATCGGCCTTTGAAGGGCCTCTTCAGCTAAAAAATCAGTTTCCTCTTTTTCTTTATGTCAATGCACCATATCTGGAATCAGCTGCCACGGGCAATTCATTCTCCGCCGGGCTCTCTCATTCAAGCGTCTTCATGACAAGAAATTCCGCAGCCTGGTCTGTCAATCTGGACATGGAAATTACAGAACTTAATCTCAGGCTAAGAAAGGTCATCCCGGGCCTTTTTGAAGTCGGCATTGAAGTCCCTGTTATGGTTACTGCAAGCGGTTTTATGGACGGCTTTCTGGAGAGCTATCACAAGACCTTCGGTTTCCCTGATTACGGACGAGATACAAGACCGACCAATAGTTTCCTCTACGAAGTCCGGAGAAACGGCGCGATAGTAGTTCAGGGAAGAAACGGTGATATCGGGATAGGAGATTTGCGCCTGACGGCAAAGAGAGAGATAAGAAGGGATGATCCGGCGATAAGCGTCAAGGCAGACGTTGAACTACCCGCAGGCAGCGCATCGGATGGTCACGGAAGCGGCAGTATAGATACGGGCCTCAGCCTTCTTCTGGACAAAAAAATAACCGAACGAATCATCTCATATTGGAACGCAGGCGTCATATTCCCGGGTGTTCTGAGAGCGCAGGAGGAAGTGGCTCTCCGGACCTCTTTTTACGGCGGCGGCGCCATCGAAGCAGCACTCTGGGACCACTTCAGTCTCATTGGACAGATTATGTTTCAGACCTCGCCATTTCCCAAAACAGATATCGGCCCCATTGACAGGATAGCAGCACTTCTTTCTGTTGGCGGCAGGTACTCATCAGGGAAAAACAGTCTTGAATTTTCCCTGACTGAGGACCCAAACACAGCAGGAGCCCCCGACGTTATTTTTAATCTGACCTACCAAAGAAGATTCTGATCTACAGAATGCCTTTAACTGGAAGGACCACCTTCCTTTCAGCGTTGTCTTCCCGTCACATCCGGGACTTCATAAACTCCCTGTTCAGCTTCGCTATGAACTGCACCTTAATCCCCTTGGGGCATACAGCCTGGCATTCGTAATGATTGCTGCAACTGCCGAACCCCTCCTGCATCATAGCCTCGGTCATCACACAGACGCGCCGCGCAGCCTCAACCCGCCCCTGAGGCAGTTTGGCGAGATGGGCTACCTTCGCCGCAGTAAAGAGCATGGCAGAACCGTTCGGACAGGCAGCGACACAGGCTCCGCAGCCGATGCACTCGGCAGCGTCCATCGAAGCGTCCGCATCGTCCTTCGGAATGAGGACGGCATTAGCATCAGGAACGCCTCCTGTATGGACTGACACATAGCCTCCCGCCTGCATGATGCGGTCAAGGGCGCTTCGGTCCACGATCAGGTCCTTCATCACAGGGAAGGCCCTCGCTCGCCAAGGCTCAATGTAAATTGTGTCCCCGCTTTTGAAGTGCCTCATATGAAGCTGACAGACAGTTGTTTTTTCCACCGGCCCATGGGGGATGCCATTTATGACCTGGGAACAGGTCCCGCAAATCCCCTCACGGCAGTCATGATCAAAGGCTATCGGCTCTTCTCCTGCCCTGATCAGGTCTTGATTGACGACATCGAGCATTTCAAGAAAGGACATGTCGGGGCTTATTCCATTTGCCTTGTATTCCTCAAGCCTCCCGGGTTTGTCCGGACCGCTCTGTCTCCAGACATAGAGTGTAAGGTCCATTATTTATAACTCCTAACCGCGAGCTGGACATTTTCGAACACGAGTGGCTCCTTGTGCAGTTCGGGCCCTTTGTCGCCTCTGAACCCCCAGGCCGCAACATAGCAGAAGTTCTCGTCGTCGCGCATTGCCTCGCCCTCCGGGGTCTCGTATTCCACGCGGAAGTGGCTTCCGCAGGACTCCTCTCTGTGCAGTGCGTCCTGCACGAGGAGTTCGCCGAACTCGAGGAAGTCAGCAACCCTGCGCGCCTTTTCGAGTTCCTGGTTCAGTTCAGCCTCGCCTCCGGGCACTCTCACGTTTTCCCAGAATTCGGCGCGTAGACCGGAGATAAGACTTAGCGCCTTTGTCAGGCTTTCCCTGCTTCGCACCATCCCGGCATTCTCCCACATAATGCTCCCAAGCTGCCGGTGAAATTCGTCCACCGTTCTTTTCCCTTTAACACAGAGGAGTCCCTTTATGAACCTCTCTGTCTCCTCGACAGACTTTATGAACTCCGGGTCGCCGGTATTGACCTTTCCCGGTTGGGTCCGGGCAAGATAGTCCGCTATGGTATAAGGAATAATGAAATACCCGTCGGCAAGTCCCTGCATGAGCGCGCTTGCGCCGAGCCTGTTTGCCCCGTGGTCCGAGAAGTTGGCCTCACCGAGCACAAAGAGGCCGGGGACGTTGCTCTGAAGATTGTAGTCGACCCAGAGGCCGCCCATCGCGTAATGCGGGGCAGGGTATATGCGCATAGGCTGTTTGTAGGCATTTTCATCCGTTATCTTCTGGTACATGTCAAACAGGTTTCCATAGCGCTCGCGTATCTTATCCTCTCCGACACGCTTGATGGCTTCGGCAAAATCAAGGTAGACGCCACAGCCTCCCGAGCCCACCCCGTAACCCGCGTCGCATACCTCCTTGGCCGCTCGTGATGATATGTCGCGCGGCGCGAGGTTGCCGAAACTCGGGTACTTGCGCTCTAGGTAATAGTCTCTTTCCTCCTCGGGTATCTCACCAGGGGCGCGCCTGTCCCCCCTGATCTTGGGGACCCACACCCTGCCGTCATTCCTCAGTGATTCAGACATGAGAGTGAGCTTTGATTGATGCTCGCCGGTAATGGGTATGCATGTAGGATGGATCTGTGTATAACAGGGGTTCGCGAAGAAGGCGCCCCTTTTGTAAGCCCGGAAAGTGGCGGTCACATTGCTTCCCATCGAATTCGTAGAGAGATAGAAGACGTTAATATATCCGCCTGTGCAGAGGCAGACAGCATCAGCCGCGTGGCAGCTTATTTTGCCGGTCACCATATCGCGGACGGTTATCCCCTTAGCCTCACCGTTTACTACCACCAAATCGAGCATCTCTGTGCGGGTATGAAGTGTCACAGACCCTGCCTTAACCTGTCTTGAAAGAGCGGAATATGCGCCGAGCAACAACTGCTGGCCCGTCTGCCCCCTTGCGTAGAATGTGCGGGAGACCTGGGCTCCGCCAAAGGAACGGTTATCGAGATATCCGGAGTAATCCCGGGCAAAGGGAACACCCTGAGCCACACACTGATCAATGATATTACTACTGACAGTCGCAAGACGGTACACGTTGGCTTCGCGGGACCTGAAATCTCCTCCCTTTATGGTGTCATGGAATAGCCTGAAGATGCTGTCGCCGTCATTTGGATAGTTTTTTGCAGCGTTGATGCCGCCCTGCGCAGCAATGCTGTGGGCACGACGGGCGCTGTCGAGATGGCAAAAAGCCTCTACCTTGTAGCCAAGCTCACCCAGGGTCGCAGCTGCAGAGGAGCCAGCCAGTCCGGTGCCGACAACGATGATCTTATATCTGCGCTTGTTTGCAGGACTGACCAGCTTCATCTCATGGCGGTGCTTTTCCCACTTTTCAGAAAGCGGACCGGTCGGACATTTCCCGTCGAGGATCATGATTCCGTCTCCTGTAACCCCACCATTCTGCCCCTCACATAAGGGGAGGAGGGGTTATGCCTGTTTGCACCTGTCCGCACACTCACCTCTATCTGAGAATACCTGTAAAGATCACTATTGGAAATGCCGCAAATCCCAGAGTAATGAGTATCGCGACAACCATCCCGCCTTTTATTGCTATAGGAAAACTTCTGTCATTATTCAGTCCCACCGTCTGAAATCCGCTCTGAATGCTATGACTGAGATGCAACCCGAGAACTATCATAGCACTGATATAAACGGCAGAGATAGCAAGCTTCCTGAAACTCAGCATTACCATCATGAAAACATCCGGACGGCCCATCGCATCCGGATGGCTGCCCGCCGAGATCTGGGGATTCGTAACCTGAAAAGTGAAATGCAGAAGATGATAAACGACAAAAGCTCCAATTAAAAGCCCTGTCCAGATCATATTCCGGCCGGCAAAGGTTGACTGCTTATATTTCTCTACCACGTAAGGCTCAGGTTTTGCATCTCTGTTTTCAAGTTTCAGAGCAATTCCATAAAAGACGTGAAGATAAAACATCACCATCAGTATCAGACGGAACAGCCAGATAAGAAGAGGGAATCGATGAAGGGCGCTGGCATATGCATTCATACTCCCGGGGCCTCCGTACATGGAGGTATTGCCAAGCAGATGCACCACCACAAAAGCGAGCATCGAGAAGCCCGATACCGCCATGACGATCTTTCTTCCCACCTGGCTTCTAAGTAAATACATTCCTATCGCTCTTTAGCCCCTGTTCAGAGCACAAGAAATTCTTTATCTTTCCTGGCGTAGCCGATACCCCTGAGCGCCTCATCTATCTCACTCAAGATCGCGGGATCGTCGATTGTCGAAGGAACCTTGAAATCTTGGCCATCAGCGATCTTGCGCATTGTGGCCCGCAGGATTTTTCCTGATCGGGTCTTGGGCAGCCTCGCCACGACAGCCGTCTCTTTGTAGCAGGCAATAGCCCCGATCTCAGTCCGGATGAGTTTCATCAGTTCCTGCCTTATCTCCTCCGCGCCCCTTTTAGCGCCTGCCTTCAAAACTACGAAACCCACCGGCAGCTGTCCTTTCAGCGAATCGCTGGCACCTATCACAGCACATTCAGCGACATCCGGATGAGTCGCGATGATCTCCTCCATCTCTCCGGTGGAAAGCCTGTGGCCGGCTACATTGATAACATCATCAACACGGCCCATAATGAAGACATAGCCGTCTTCATCTCTATAGCCCCCGTCGGCGGTAAAGTAATATCCTTCGAACATCTTTACATACGCCTGCAGGAACCTCTCATCCGCGTTCCAGAGCGTCGGCAGTGTCCCGGGCGGAAGCGGAAGCTTTACGGCAACAAGGCCTTCCTCTTTAGGCCCCAGCAACTTCCCGTCTGTGCTGAGGATCCGGACATCAAATCCCGGCACAGGCTTCGTGGAAGAACCCGGTTTTATCGGGAAAGATTCTATGCCCACGCAGTTGGCGGTGATAGGCCACCCTGTCTCGGTCTGCCACCAGTGGTCTATGACCGGTTTGTTAAGAAGCTTGGTGGCCCAATGATAAGTATCGGGGTCCAGCCGTTCGCCCGCAAGGAAAAGATACTTAAATCGTGACAGGTCATATCTCTTGATATGTTCCCCAAGAGGGTCTTCCCTTTTTATCGCCCGAAATGCTGTTGG
>OUUY01000108.1 GCA_900302705.1 Candidatus Sulfobium mesophilum | reverse complement strand
GACCTCTTCAGTCCTACCAACAACCCCTTTCTCTTTAATGAACCGCCGACACTGGATCATCTCCGCCTGCTGATCATGGAGACCCATTTCCTGACCTATCTCCTGAATACCTTCATAGTGGGAATGGCTGTTGTCGCCATTACTCTTGTCGTTGCCGTGCCTGCCGCATACAGCCTTGCCCGCTGGGCCCGTGGCTGGGGCGAGATGTTCGGGATCGGGATTTTTCTTACGTATCTCGTTCCACCTACGATTCTGTTCATTCCGCTCTCAAGGTTTGCGTCCATGCTTGGACTGCAGGAATCGCTTTGGGCGCTCATACTCATCTACCCTACTTTTACAATACCCTTCTGTACGTGGCTCCTGATGGGGTTTTTTAAGACGATACCACGTGACATTGAAGAGCAGGCCATGATAGACGGTCTTTCAAGGCTCGGGGCGATGGTCAAGGTCGTGCTGCCGCTTGCGATCTCTGGCATCCTGACGATTGTGGTATTCGCCTTCACCCTGTCTATGCACGAGTTCATCTACGCCCTTACGTTCATCTCTGTCTCTGCAAAGAAGACGGTCTCAATCGGCGTACCGACAGAGCTTGTCCGCGGTGATGTCTTTCAATGGGGACCGCTCATGGCAGGTGCGCTGCTTGCAAGCATCCCAGTTGCTGTTGTCTACACATTCTTCCTTGACCGGTTCATTGCCGGCTTCACCATGGGCGCTGTCAAGTAATCAGTAAGACTCTGGAACGACCGGCTCAAGAGAACAGTTAGTTGCAATCCGCACTTTTCAAAAACTTGATAATAGGGTAAGTTATTATCAGCAATCAAGAGCGACAGGAAGTCGCGCGTGTAATTGTTTCAAAGCAAGGTGTGTTGTGATTAGGAGAATCCTCTATTTCGATAGAGGTAGCCTGCTACCTGAACTATTTGACATAATGGGAGATTCTGTCATGAAGATACATAAACTGCATAAGCCGTTCTCCATGATTCGTGAATTCCATCTTTCCGATTGGCTCACACTGGCAAACGCGGTCTGCGGCACAGGGGCAATGTTTTCCATGCTGACGTACCTGCAAACGACCGACGTTAGTCACATTTACTTTGCGTGCGGGATGCTCTTCGCCGCTTTAATCTTCGATATCTTGGATGGACGGATTGCTCGGTGGCGACAGAAGACCTCCGGAATGGGGCGTGAGCTCGACTCTCTCGCAGACGTCATCTCCTTCGGTGTAGCCCCAGCCATGATCGGGTACGGTTGCGGCATGCAGGGCTTATACGACCGTATTATCCTGACCTATTTTGTTGCATGCGGAGTATCCCGCTTGGCACGCTACAACGTTACGGCCGAGGCGCTGTCTGAGGCCGGAGGCAAAGTAAAGTACTTCGAAGGTACACCTATCCCGACGTCACTGCTGCTAGTACTGTTGATGTCCTGGGCTGCCTCACAGGGGGCAGTGGGTGAGTCCCTCTGGTTCGGACAGGTCGTGATTGCCGGCTTCACGCTCCATCCGATAGTACTGCTTTTCGCGATTTCCGGCTCACTAATGGTCAGCCGCATACGGTTTCCAAAGCTCTGAACTGCCCCCATACCCATACCTCAAGCGCAACTCCTGTCATCGTCACAAAGTAAACTAACCATTCCATCCCATATGTTCTTTCCAATATTGATATTCATAAGGCCATTCTTCTTTTCGATAGGACGTCAGTAACTTCATTCGCTCACGGAAATTATTGCGAAGTTGATTAATATCACTGGGCACCTCGCTTCCGCTGATTGCTTCAACCAGTCGCCTGCCCAAAGTGCGAGCCTTTTCCTGTACTTGGTTCGTGAACCCCCCTTCAGGCATCTCCGACATGGCAGCCGAAACCCCACCCACAGGTATAATCCCGGTTGTGATCAGAAAATGATTCATGTAATCTACGATGGGTTCGTCACCGCCTCCACCTGAAGTGACCACTGACGCACCATAATTCCCCCAGAACTGCATGCAATGAACCACCCCGCAACAACGATCCATAAACGCCTTAAGCTGGGCACTGACGTTAAAAATATAATTAGGGCTGGCCAGCACCAGGCCGTCAGCTCCAGCAATTTGTTCCTTCAGCGACTCGAAATCGTCATTCTGCACACAACGGCCCTTCTTATGGCAGATGTCACAGCCCCGGCAGGGCAGCACCGTGTCCCCTTTCAAGATTATGACATCTGTCTGAGCACCTTCGGACTCAGCGCCAGCCAGCACGTGACGCAACAGTCCCGCAGTATTGCCCTTTAGTCCATGCGGACTGCCGAGAATGGATATGATCTTCATGAAGGTCTGCTTGGAGTAAAACTTTCCTCTTTGTAAGTATACCAGATTGGGGTTAACGCGTCCCGGATGATTATTCTAACACCCTATCAGAGTTCCACGGGCATGCCCGTGGGTGAATGATGCCCAGAGATATTTTGGCATACGAAGCTTGTTCTGTGAAAAAGTGCCACGGGCTTGCCCGAGGGTATCTACTAGAATTATTCTTGTTGCTCACGAACCAAAGGCATATCAAATTATGCATCACAAAAATGGTTTGCTTCAAATTTTATTTGTTACGTTTGGCAAAGAACAGTTCTCGATATAATGGAAACGAACAAATATAAAATATCTTAAATTAAGTTAAATGGTGTTACAACACCTGCAAACCTGGGCACTGGAAAAAGAAAAACAAGATTGGATATATCGACGTCAAAAAGGGAATTAGTCTTACATGAAACTGCCTTGTATGATCCAGCCACTTTTTATTATAAACAGTCTTAATATTATCTGTTGTTATTTACATTATCATAATGTCATGCTTAAAATAGTATTATGTATGGAGCATTAGGCGATATATGCAATGCAGAGTATTAAGCTTTGCGATTTTTTTAAGGCCATCCTCCTAACAAACAACAACTGAGAAAAATGATGAAAGTATTATTAGTATATCCGGAATATCCGGTTACCTTTTGGAGTTTTAGATACGCACTGAGTTTCATATCCAAAAAGGCAAGCTTTCCCCCATTGGGTCTTCTTACCATAGCAGCGCTGCTTCCCGAGGAATGGGAGTTGCGGCTGGTTGACATGAACGTGAGGAAACTCAGCGATAGGGAAATACTCTGGGCAGATTATGTATTTGTGAGCGCAATGATCGTGCAGGCCCAATCCGTGAGGAAGGTCCTCGACAGGTGCAAGGCCCTAGGTCGCAAGGTTGTGGCTGGTGGCCCTCTCTTTACCACAGGATACGAAGAATACGACGGTATGGCAGACCATTTCGTGCTCAACGAGGCGGAGAAAACTCTTCCGGCCTTCTTGAGCGACCTGAAAAAGGGGTTACCGAAGAAAATTTATTCATCGCCCGAGTGGGCAGATATGACCACCTCTCCAGTCCCGAGGAGGGAGCTTGTCAGAACCAGAGACTACGGGGCCATGAACATTCAGTACTCGCGCGGATGTCCTTTCGACTGCGAGTTTTGCAACATTACTTCCCTTTTCGGGCGTGTGCCTAGGACCAAAAACAAAGAGCAGCTTATTGCTGAACTTGACAATATCCGTGCCCTCGGCTGGAAGGGCTGTGTCTTTATCGTGGATGACAACTTTATAGGAAACAAACTGAAGCTGAAAAATGAAATACTTCCGGCGATGATAGAATGGATGACCCGCAACGGTTATCCCTTTACGTTTACCACCGAGGCATCCCTCAACCTCGCGGATGACGACGAACTGATGAGGCTGATGGTCGAGGCCGGGTTCGACCAAGTGTTCGTTGGTATCGAGTCGCCAAACGCAGACAGCCTCGACGAATGCGGCAAGCGTGTAAACCAGGGCCGCGACATGATCGCAAGTATACGGAAGATGCAGCAATTCGGGCTTGAAGTCCAGGGAGGATTCATCGTCGGGTTCGACAATGACCCGCCAGAGATATTCGACCGAATGATCTCCTTCATTCAGGACTCATCGGTAGTCACCGCAATGGTTGGCATGCTCAATGCGCTGCCCAGCACAAAACTGCATAGCCGGCTCACGAAAGAAGGCAGACTGCTCGAACAAACATCTGGCAACAATACGGACTTTTCGATCAACTTCATGCCGTCAATGGAATATAACAGTCTGATAATGGGATATAAGAGAGTCATGCAGAACATTTACTCCCCGAAACAATACTACATAAGGGCCAAGACATTCCTTCAGAACTACAGGCCCGGAAGCAATAGGATGTTTCACATCAGATTCAACTATATGATGGCTCTTCCGAAGTCAATTCTACGGATCGGGATATTGGGCAAAGAACGTTTTCAGTACTGGAAGCTCTTCTTCTGGTCTCTATTCAGGCGTCCGAAACTTTTCCCGCACGCAATTACGCTTTCTATTTACGGGTTCCATTTCAGAAAAATGGTACAGGAGCTTGTTAAGCGCGATTTAACGCGGGATAGCTGTGACAGTTGAGTTAAACTCAGCTTTCGCCAGTATCCGACTTTTTACTTTTTGTTTTTTGCAATAAACCATGTGAATAAACCTTCAAGGGTGACGTTATTCTCTTCGTCCACGATCCTCACAATGACATCCACAAGGGTCCGTCCTTTTTCCGAAAGTTCTTTCTTTGCCTTCATGGCACTGTCCTGCTCAATAAAGCCTGTTGAAAATAGTCTCCCTTTTGCGGGGTTTTTATATTTGGCTTCAACTCTCCTAACCACGGGGAAATAAGCTCCCTTCCAGTCGCCAAAGTTTCTTTCCAGGATCTCCCCACTTGAGGCCTCTGCCAGTGCATATTGGGCTGATGCATGCACTGTACCTAAATGGTTCTGATATTCCATGCGGTCCTCAAGCATAAGAATAGTGTCTGGAACATCTGACTTCTTTATCAATAGGATTTTATTAAAAGGCAGGTCCAATACGTTCATTGTTTTCCCTTCTTATAAGCTCTTAATGATAGCAAGTGAAGAGAGACGTTTACAAGCGCCATCACACATGGTAAGGCTGTAGATTTACTTAATGAAACCTTGACGGGCTCGCCTACTATACAAAAACTATACAGTCCAATAAAAGCGGAGGTTGCCGTAAATGCCTAACCTCTTGATTTTAAATGGTGGGCGATACTGGGTTCGAACCAGTAAAAATGGCTCTGAAATGGCTTATTTAAGCCATTTGTAAAAGTTCTGGGGACACTCTGGGGACTACTTCTCAATTTGCCGCAGGGGACCCGCCTCTCTAATACTCTCTGTACTTCGCTGAAGGAAGCCGAGCGAAGTAGTAGAGCGAAGCGGATAAGAGTTTCAGCGTTTTAGCTAGATCTAACTTTTCAGAATCTATGTCGGGATCAATTGCCTTGAATATTTCAAATTCGATCTTATCCAATGGCGTTGATTCCATAACGATCCCTAGCATAACTAATGTTTTGCTGTAGGAAGTTGGAAATTGTCCATTCGTGTCGGTGTAAAACATAATTCCTCCATTATGTTCTCGCATCAGTGAAATAATGATTAGGCTTCTTCATACTTCAATATTGCGATTTCCCAAATAAACAATCAATCCTACCTAGGTAGGTACTAATTCAACATCAAAAAAATATGCTGCCGGGATCTGGGGATAGTCTAGCGATAGTAATTATGTTTGGAGGGCAGAGAAGTTGGCTTGATGAATATTCTGCCCCGCTAGACCGGCTCTATAGCCTATACCGAGCATTTTCTCGGCTTGATAGGTGCTGTCATAAGCAGCTATCAGATGACTATGATCCTCTTCCGTGCCGAATTTCTCGCCATAGTGGAAGCGTCGTAACCCACGCATATATCCTACCCAAAAATTATACTGTCCTGAGTTTTGTGCGATACAGCCTAATGTCTCAGCGGCCGCCAGGTTTCTCTGAAAGTCATGCTCTGTCATTGACTTCTCAGTCATTGCTCACCTTTCATAAAGCTTATCACTTTAAAACATTCTTTGATAGTTTTGCGTCTGAAAAAAGAGGATGCTGTCGGGGCTCTGGGGACACTTTGGGGACGGTCAATATTATCTTTATGTTACAAAGTGTTGCAAGACAAATGGCTTATTTAAGCCATTTGTTAAGTGCTCGATTTTAACTGATAAATGGTGGGCGATACTGGGTTCGAACCAGTGGCCCCTGCCGTGTGAAGGTCAATCAAAACGGCCCACAAATTTATTGTATCTTTATAAATCGTTGCAAATCAATTGCCTCAAAGTCAATAAAGGGAAAGGGTTTTATGTCCCTTTCCCTTCTTTTTTGCCTGTCTACTATACAAAAACTATACAATCGTGCTCGGGAGGTGCCCGCTATATGATTATCAAACTCTTACCAGTTGCAAACCTTATTGACTGTTGAGTTCCAAAAGAATGTGGGAAACTTTGTTCAAACATAGCAGATAGTGATCAACATTGCCGTGGTGATTCGTTGTGTGAAATTTTGTCCAGTATGACGTATCAGTGTAGCGATCCCAAAGCAATTCGTTAGTGCGTTGTCACGCTGTCTCTGTCTTTACTTTCTCTTTCCGAGCGACTACACTTACATGTAAACCCAACGAGGGATGGTCGATGGAATCATGCCTTCTGCATTGCCATATCAATACATATTTTGTCGCTCATCGGTGGCATAATGGAAATTCAAAACACAAGAAGCAAAAGATGACAAAGAGATTGATCATCTCTGTCGCTGTAGTAGCTCTGGTACTCACTGGGAGGTGGACCTCTGCCCAAGAGACTCCTTCAGGCAAGCCCGCACACTGCGCCGAGTTGGAGCGGGACCTTTTCATCGACCTGAAAGAGGTCGTCAAGGCCGGATGCACCCCGAGTAAGGAGCAGATTGCGAATTTATTGAACAACCCGTTGGGAAACCTAATGTTCATTCCGTTTCAGTATGACTACATCACCGTCAAGGTTCCTCACATCAGTGATTCGAAGGCCATTCAGAGGCTACAAATCACGCCCACCTTTCCGATTAGTCTTGGTCGTGACTGGAACCTGATTAACCGCGTCGTCTTCCCGTTTCTCAGCGTGCCGTTCAATAAGGGCTTTGGCGACTGTATCGGGATGGCACCGGGAGGTATCCTCTCGTGTCCGAGCCTCCCAGGCGCTTTGCGAGACCCCTTCCAACATACCACCGGCTTTGGCGACCTGACCTACGTGGGGGTGGTCACGCCCAAGGAAACCACCAAGATCGAATCGACGGGTGGAGTGTTTCTCTGGGGCGTTGGGACCACAGTAATGTTCCCGACGGCCTCGGAGAAGATACTGGGGACCGGCAAGTACAGCCTCGGACCCACGGGGGTGCTTGCATACCTGGGGCGCGAATGGACGGTGGGCATCTTTCCCCAACATTGGTGGTCAGTCGGCGGTGACAGTGGTAGGTCCAATGTCAACTACACCAATATTCAGTACTTCCTCAACTACGCCCCTCCCGGGTGGGATTCCGACGCGGCCTGGCGATTCGGAATGAGCCCGAATATCACGATCAACTGGACGGCCAAAGGCGAAAAGGTGACACTTCCGATCGGGCTGGGAGTCAGCAGGATGGTCGAAATATTCAAGTTGCCAGTTAGCGTCCAAAGCGAAGTCGATTATGCGGTCATTCATCCTGATGACAAGGCTGCGAGCCGATGGGATGCCCGTCTCGTACTCACTGTAGTACTCCCGACCTTCCTTTTTTAGCGTGGCGGATCTAGAACACTATCACAACTCGCTGAATGGGATTTTTGCCCCGTTACTGAAGGCTCTGCACCACTCACTCGTCACATAAAAGGCAACCGTCTCTTTTCGGATAAAATATGCTTTGCAAACTAAATTGACCCGAGGGAGGATTTCTGGAAGTGTATGACGCGCGAGGATAATAAATGCCGACCGTACTCTCTGGGCTGTTGCAATCGCTTGAAACTGCGGCTTCCAGGAAGGATATCTGATTTTGTATCTGTCTCTTTGAAGTTCAGATAAATAAGAGCAATCGAGAGTGCCAGCTTTGCGGATACCCAGTTATGAAAGTAGTTGCAACAACTGTAGACGGAAATGCTGTCTTCAACGAATTAAGAACCACCAAGCATGGCTTCAGTTTGTTCGATAATAGCTACTGCCGTGGCCCTATCCTTCAGTATAATGTTTTTTTCTGCATTCACGCCAATCTTTGTGGTTTTCGGGGTAATCTGTTTGAGGTCTATATAAATATTTAATTCATTGGTTTCTGCAATGATCTGTACTCCATTTTCTGTCTCCCTTCTTTCTATATACCTGATCTTCATTTTCAGGAGTGCCAGGCGGTTCGCGTATTCAACCTGATCGATCGGAGAAATCAAGGTCTTAGAGGCCACATTCGTAATGGTGTATGCAACTCCACCGCTAGCGCCTGTAAGCAGAACAGTGGCACAGCCTGAAAGAAGCAGGAGCCAAAATATGTAGAATACAGCTTTGTTCCCATGCTTCATTGAAGACCATTTTACTTTAGGACATGTGATTAGTCAAACGAGTCTTGAGAGCGCAACATCGCACATGCCCAGTTATGGAAAGCATTTATAACAACTGCAAACAGAAATGCTGTCTGGTAAATATAATTTCTATTGACAAGTAAACTCAGTTTACTTATAATCATATCTATGAAGGAATGGACAAAAGAACAGATTCAGAAGCTAAGACAAAGGCTAAATCTCTATCAAAGAGAAATGGCCCACAGGTTAGGAGTAACAAGGGAATATGTCGTCTATTTGGAAAAGGGCGTGAAAACGCCAAGCAAAACTTTGAAGCTGTTACTTGATTACATCGAGAGAGAACAAAACGAAAAAAGAAAGGAGAAAAGGAAGCATGGCAAAGGGAATTTATAAGCGCAGAAAGATTTACTGGATTAGATATTCCGGGCTTGACGGAAAGACGGTCTATGAATCTTCAGGATCAGAAAAGTTTGATAAGGCCCATGAGTTGTATATAAGCAGAAAAAACGCCATAAAGGAAGGCAAGCAGCCTGAGATCAGTAAGATAGAAAATCATAGCTTCAAAGAGCTTTCAGAAAAATATCTTCAGTGGATTAATGGCAGACACCTTTCAGCAGTAACAAAAGCATACAGGATCAATGACCTGGTTTCTCATTTTGGAAGTTTTCCCTTGCGGAGATTCAACGCCCTGATTGCGGAGCAATATCAGACTGAGTTAATGAACCGCGGCCTTAAGCCTGCAAGTGTCAATAAGAATATCAGCATCTTGAAGGCAGTGTTCAGGAAAGCTGTAGACTGGAACATGGTAGAGGAAGAAACCCTGAAATATATCAGGCGAGTAAAGAACCTTGCGGAGAATAATAGAAGTTTGAGATATCTATCAAAAGAAGAATGCCAGACTCTACTTTCCACCTGTAAAGGGCATCTTGAAATCAATAGTCACCTTTGCACTTAATACCGGGTGCAGGAAAGGGGAGATTCTGAATCTCAGACGGCATAATGTGGATTTAAAGCACGGGTTCATTCTTCTGGATAAGACAAAGAACGGAGACCGCCGGGAAATCCCCATTAATGATACTGTAAGGGGCATTTTACAGGGTTTAACCAGAAGGCTTGATGATGATTGCTTATGTCTTTTTTGATTCAGCAACAGGGAAGCCTTACGGAGATGTTAAGCGGAGCTTCAACACGGCAACACGAAGGGCAGGAATCAGAGACTTTCACTTCCATGACCTAAGGCATACCTTTGCAAGTCATCTGGTAATGGCAGGGGTGGACATTACCACAGTAAAAGAACTATTGGGACATAGAACTCTTACTATGACCCTAAGATATGCTCACCTTGCACCATCACACAAGGTAAAGGCTGTAGAATTGCTGAATGAAACCTTGACCGGCTCGCCTACTATACAAAAACTATACAATCCAGTAAAGGCAGAGGTTGCCATAAATGCCTAACCCCTTGATTTTAAATGGTGGGCGATACTGGGTTCGAACCAGTGACCCCTGCCGTGTGAAGGCAGTGCTCTCCCGCTGAGCTAATCGCCCTTTAAGACTGTGAATAGTGAAAAGTGAACAGTAAATAGTAAAACAAAATAGGTCTGAAACGTCAACTCCTGCCGACCGAGAAATATTTGAAACCGAGTTTCTTCATCTTTTCGGGCTCATAGATATTCCTAAGGTCGAAGAAGTATGGTCTCCTCAGAAGCTTCTTTACTCTGGGCAGTTCGAGGTTTCTGAATTCGTTCCACTCGGTGATGATGATGACCGCATCGGCGCCTTTCGCACAGTCGTAGACACCTTCGGCAAAATATACCCTCCTGCCGAACACCTGTTTGGCATCCCCGATCGCTATGGGGTCGAAGGCCCTTATCACTGCTTTTTCCTTAAGCAACCTTTCGATAATAAAAACCGCGGGCGCTTCGCGCATGTCATTTGTGTTTGGCTTAAAGGACAGGCCGAGCACAGCAAATGTCTTTCCCTTTATGCTTCCCATGCCCTTTTTGATCTTGTCGATCATGTGCGTCATTTGTTTCTCGTTGGCAGCGACCGCTGATTGTACGATCCCTAGTTCAGAGCCATTTTGTTCGGCTATTGTAAGAAGCGCACGGGTGTCCTTCGGGAAACATGAGCCACCGTACCCTGGTCCGGTGTGAAGGAACTTTGACCCTATTCGGTGGTCGAGTCCCATCCCCTTTGCAACCATTTGAACATCGGCGCCGACTTTTTCGCAGAGGCGGGAGAGCTCATTTATAAAGGATATCTTTACGGCCAGGAAAGAATTCGAGGCATATTTTATGAGTTCGGCTGTCTCGATGTTTGTGATCACAAAAGGCGTCTCTATCAGATAAAGCGGCCTGTAAAGGTCTTTTAGAATAGCGACGGCCTGTTGACTCGATGCGCCGAGAACCACCCTGTTTGGCCTCATAAAGTCTTCAATTGCAGACCCCTCTCTCAGGAATTCCGGGTTTGAGACGATATCGAAATCAATGCGTTCAGTCAGTTTCTTCGAGATTATCTTCCGAAGACGGGCGCCTGTACCTACCGGCACCGTACTCTTGGTGACTATGACCTTATAGCCTTTGATCTCGCGGGCGATCTCTGCAGCTACTTCTTCGACATAGCTCATGTCCGCAGAGCCATCTCCCCTTGGCGGGGTTCCGACCGCAATAAATACTGCAAGAGAAGACTCAACGGCATCACGTATTCTTGTTGAAAATTTAAGCCGTCCGTTCTTTAAATTCCGTTTTACGAGTTCATTGAGCCCAGGTTCATAGAAAGGCACTATCCCTTTCCTCAGGGAACTGACTTTCTTTTCGTCTTTGTCGATGCAGGTTACGAAGACTCCGAACTCTGCAAAGCAGGCACCTGTAACAAGGCCAACATATCCTGTTCCGATTATACCGATATGCATAGAGGCTTATTATACAAAATTAACAGATGATTGTGAATTCATAATAATGCAGGTTAAGCAGGCTATCTTTTGCCGCCATCGCCTTTACGATTTCAGCCTGCATCGGATACAATTAAATAACTTATGAATTTAATTCATGCATCCCGGAGATTCTCTGATTCACCCGGAACACATAAAAGGGCCCTAAAGGCCGGACCATTCCAAGAGTGAAAATCCTGATATGAGCACTTTATTTTCCATCTCAAGATCCCTTAAAGGAAGGTTTTTCCTGCTGGTTTTCATACCGGCAATTATTGCCGGAGCCTATATCACAAACATCCTGGTCAGTGGTAATTTCGAGCCTATAACGGAGGGAGAAGCATACCGGTCCGGTCAACTCAATGAGGCCAGTCTGGAGAGGCATTTAAAGGAATATCGCATCAAGAGCGTACTGAACCTTCGGGGAAAAAACAGCGGGAAGGATTGGTATGAGACTGAAATAGCTGTCTGTAGAAAGCTCTCTGTCCGACACTACGATCTTGCGATGAGTTCCAGCGGAAGACCCAACCCTGAAGTTATGAGCAGGTTGATGGAAATATTCAGGGAAGCCCCTCGTCCTATACTTATTCATTGCAGGAGCGGGTCGGACAGGTCGGGGCTTGCTGCTGCGTTATGGAAGGTGGTCGTAGATGGAGAGCCTAAGGCGATTGCTCAGAAACAGCTGTCGATCCGTTTCGGCCATTTCCCTGTCGGCCAGACCTCGGTGCTGGACGATTTCTTTAAGGAATGGGAACCGGTTGGCGTGTCTTCATCTGCCGAAAAATAGAATTTGCTGCTTGAAGAATTAGGTGAGACTTTTGTCATACTCCGACTTGATCGGAGAATCCAGTGCATTCGATAAAATATGGATTCCCCGGTCAAACCGGGGGATGACAGATAAAAACTTCTGTCTAACTGTTAAGAATTCTGTCTAATGAGGCTGTAGAATATCTTCTCTGTCTCTGTCACCGTCTTTTTTATATCGAAGAGCTTTGCGACCTTCTCTTTCCCATTTCTGATAAAGAGACTCCTTGTCTCGGTGTCTTTTTGGAGGATTTGGATTTTTTCAGAAAGGTCTTTGCTATTTCCGGGCTGAAATAAGAAGCCGTTTATGCCGTCATCAATTATCTCGCGTATGCCTCCGCTGTCTGCTCCGATGCAGGGGACCCCGGCGGCCATAGCCTCGATCAGTGTCAGCCCGAGGCCTTCGTTTTGCGACGGCAATATGTTTACGTCCATAATTTTGTAAAAGGGGGCGATCTCCCTCTGAAAGTCACAAAAAGTAAGCCTCCCAGGGGACAAGCCGTTATATTCTGCGACCAGCTTCAGGTTCTCGATGTCTTTGTTACCCCACACCCCCAGCACAAGGACGTTGAAATCTCCGGGCAGCAGTGCAAGCGCCCTGAATAAAAATTCATGTCCCTTCATCGTCGAGCTGTCCGGCTTAAAGACCTTGCCGCCGTAATAGCGTGCGACAATCCCTATATTGAAGGCCCCATTGCGGGAGAACTTGTTACTTACCATTTCGATTTGTTCGGCCTTCTGCTGGCTGAACTTATCAATATCTATCCCCCCGTATACCATAGCAGCCCTGTTTGTTGATATCCCCCCGCGCAGGAGGCTTTTCTTGACTACGTTACTGACAGCGATATTCATATCGATAAGATTGAAATAAAAGGCGCTTACATAAGGCACGCCCGACAGTATGCAGTGCCTGGTGAATACTACCTTTGAGTCAAGGCCACAAAGCCTGGCCAGTAAAAGCATGTGTCTGGCACGTGAATGATGGGCGTTCACGATCTCTATCTTTTCGTCCCTGCAGAATTTCAGAAAGGCCGTCAAGCCCGTCATGTCGACCCAGCCGGATGGGGAAAGGTTATATATCTCAATCCCTGCCTCAACTGCTTCTCCCCTAAGCTCGTCGCCCGACGGTGATCCCCATATGACCCGGTGACCCAAACGTTTCAGACCCTTGGAGATATCGAGGGCGAGCCTGTCAGAGCCTCCTCGTCCATTGTCCGAGATCATGCTTAAGATCTTAAGCGGCCTACTGTCCATAAACTTTTTCCCATATCCTGTAATACTCTTTTACTGAAAACCTCATGAAGCCCTCGGCATAGGTACCTGCTCCCGAGGTTATCCCTCTATAACGGTTAATCGAAGTAGCAGCCTCGATCCAGTCATTAGTGGCAAGCTGGCTTTTGAATCGCGACAAGGCCTCTTTTTTTTCATTGATCGTGTCCGTGATATCGACAATGAGGTTTGGGACTAACGCGGTCCAAACCTCGAAGGCGCAGACTGTGAAGTCAAATCTAAATTTCTTGTGGACCGCAGCCAAAAGATGATTCAATGCAAGGTGGTCGTTGTGCCGGTCGAAAAGAGAGGGCAGATAGACTATATCAGGTTGGAAATCCTTTATAATCAATGAAAGACGGTCCGGAAGGTCATCTTGCTCAAGAAGTCTCTTTGATTTGTAGCCGAGGAATTCGTGATCCTTAAAGCCGATAATCTCAGCCGCTTCTTCAGCCTCTCTTATACGCTCTTCAGTACAGCCGGCGAAATAGACGACCTTTACGTTGTCTCCCAAACGGATATGTTTTATGAGGCTTCCGCCGGCCCCTATGACTTCATCGTCGATATGAGGAGAAAGGACGAGCACGCGTCCTCTTTCGGGGGCGTTCGTCTTTACTGGAGAAGCCTTTAGATGAGGGGCTAATGTCTCATACAGACGCCCCACATGTTTCCAAGTGATCCTGGCCGGAAGCCTCATATTAACCCTAATTTGTGAAAGAGGTTTTCGAATCGCTCTCCCATCACACCCTCTGAAAACTCCTGTTCGACTGTCCGGCGTCCTTCCGACGCAGTCCTTGCTGCGAACTCCGGATCGTCAATATATTTTAAAATGGCCCGGCTGAGTATCCGGTCATCACCGGGCGGGACGAGAAGGCCGTTAATGTCGTCCTTTATAATGTCAGGTATTCCTCCCACCATCGTCCCGATGACAGGTTTGCCCATCGCCATCGCCTCGATGAGGACCATTCCGAATGCCTCTTCGCAGGTTGATGCGAGGACGAATATATCCATGGCTGCGTAAATCCGCTCGACATCCTTTCTCACCCCGGTAAAAATGACCTTGTCGCGTATGCCCAGTCTCTCAGCTTCTTCCATGAGCCTCTCCTTCTCTTCCCCGTCGCCAACAAAGACGAGTTTTAGAGAGCCTTTCTGTTTCATGATCGTTCCCGCTGCCCGGAGGAGCTCATACACGCCTTTCCCGGGGGTCAGTTTCCCGATTGTTCCGATGAGCCATTCGTTGCCGTCAATTGCAAGTTCGTCGCGGATCTCCCGGCGGTCGATACGGGAAGGATCGAATTTCGAAAGTGAGATGCAGTTATGGATCAACGCTATTTTATCTGGTTTTATCCCGCTTGTAATGAGAGCCTGCCTTACGGCTCCGCTTACGGCTACGACCGCATTTACATTGCTGTGAATAAGCCAGCGGGTTGTTCCCCTGATCCGGTCTGTCTGGTGTCTGATAAAGATTATCTTAGTCCCAAGGAACATAGCTGCAAGGGCAGCAGGCCAGTATTCTCTTCCGCCGTTTGCGATGATCAAATTAATATCCCGGCTGCGGCACACCCTGACTATTTTTACAACAGCCCTGAAATCTCCTGAGTTCCTGATGGTTACCCTTTTTGACGGCAGGACTGTGCCTGTACCGACTGTGACAGAACCATCAACCCCGCATCCGAGGACGATCTTATGGCCCATTGCGGTAAGCGTATCGGCTAGCATATCGGAATGGGATTCAATTCCTCCCCACCCTATCCCTATATTCACATTGATCAGAAGGATATTCATATCCGTGCCCCTTTCCTGTCTTCGTACAGGGAATGGACCTTATACATAAACAATAAGGGGTGCGTCGAAAACCGTATAAAGGACCTCCTTAGTTCCAGGGGGTCATCGCCACTATGCACGAGCCCTCTTTTTGTGGTGACGGCCGCCTTGTATCCGGCATTTCTAACAATTGTGACAATGCGGTCATCGTAGTCGCCGTAGGGATAGCAAAAAGATTCGACAGGTGTCTGCAGTTTTTCCTCAAGAAAGGCTTTTGAACCCGCCACTTCTTCTTCTGCCTCAAGTGGGGAAAGCCTCGAAAGAAAAGGATGACTCTTTGTGTGAGAGCCGAAGGTGACGCCCTCCTTGCTGAGGCGGGATATTTCTTTCCAGTCGAGGAGTTTTTCTCTCGCCTTTCCCTCTGCAGAATCCCACATATTTTCTTTTCCGGCAAGATCTGAGACGACAAAGACCGTCGAGGGAAAACCATATCTTCTCAATACCGGGAAGGCGTTATCATAAAAATCCCGATATCCGTCGTCAAAGGTAAGAGCAACGAGTCTTCTGGCGGAATTTCCTTTGCACGCAAGCTTGGCGATGTCGGTCAAAGCAATGACTTCAAACCCAGCTTCTTTCAAGTAACACATCTGAAACTTAAACATGCGGGGTGTTACATACAGACTGCGAAGGACAGCGTCTTTCGGCGGGATGCCGATATTATGATACATAAGTATTATGGCGCATCCCCTCATTCTTGAACTTCTCCCAACCGCCTGCTCGCCACATGAATGAGTTCAGCTACTGCTCTTTCTACAGTATAAGGTGATGACGCATGTAAGCTTTCAAGATGATCTTCTCTCCACTTTGCTATATATCTTCCGAGGGCTTCTACTATTTGGGCGACATCATCCGCCTCCACCACCAGATGACCCTGGGCCTCAAGCATGCTCCGAAGTTCCGGATTCCGGTAGACAAGGGCCAGGATAGGTCTCCCCGCATGCAGATACTCATAAACCTTGGATGGTATTGTCTCGAAGGAGACGTCGTCCATATTTTGTATCAGGAGCAGTACGTCGGCCGTCTGCATAGATTCAACTGCCCGGGGACGGTTCACCTTGCCATAGGTTGTGATTGTATCGTTATAAGCAAACCTTTCTATTTCTCTCTTTACAGCCCTGCTATTGTTGCCGTAAAGGTCAAGTCTGAACCTGCCGGCTATAGCAGGATTATTGCGGAAAAGGACCCCAAGGGCGTCCAGGAAGGGGCCAAGATTCCTGCTTCCGCCAAGGGAACCATAATGGGCAACCCTGAGATGCTCACCCCTTTCATAAGACGATATGTTTTCCGGCCGGGGCGCCCCGGCGTAAACGACAAAGGATTTACCGCATCCGTACCTGGTTTCGGCGTTTTCTGCCGCCTTTTTAGTAAGGAATATAGCTGCCTTTGATGTTTTAAAGATCATACGTTCGACGCGCTCGATGAAGTGCCTTTCAAATTTGCCGGGCGCGGCATATTGATGCACAAGCGGGTCCTGGAACTCAGCAATATACTGTCTTCCCGTGACTGCAGCGGCAATCATGGCTGCTATATGGGCGCTTACCGGCCCACCGGTGCTGTAAATTATGGCCGGCCTTTTTTTTACTGACAGGACTATGGCAGTCACTGTGGCCGTAATAAACCAGGACCATGTACTGTCCAGGCGAAAAAGAAGTTTCTCCAGAAAGTAGAAGGGAAAGATTGGAAGCAGAATGAGCGTTTCCCAGAACTTAAACCAGAATTTCCTTCTCGTCTTTCTTCTGAGGAAATACCGCACTTCGTAACGTATCCCGGACGGCGCAGGCGAGGGCACCCTGGTGTGACTCATTTTTTTATACCGGCGTCCGCACGTCGAAGACAGAAGATGAATGTCGATGCCTTCTTTTTTGAAGAAGGCCAGACGGTCATCGATGTGATGGGAGGGCGCCATGGCATCGATGTTTGCGAAATAGGATATGATCAGCCAGCGGTCTTTCATCAGCGCTCTTTTCTTGCGACCGTCACAAGGAGATATCCGCCGAAAAGCGTCAATAGGGTTTTCTGTGGGAAAGGATGCAATATCAATTTTATTATGCTCCTTAAATGTTTTGAGACAAACGACAGATACGAAAGGTTTTCTCTGAAGCAGATAGGATACTCTGTCAGGACCTTGAGCTCCGCAGTCCTGCATTTATCAGCAAGGCTCTCTACTGGAAACTCGGGGCCATACGGCCACTTTCCTTTTCTTTCGGCAGCCCTCCTGCCGGCATTATAAAAAAAAGCCCGGGCGGAGGGGTTAAAGGTGATGAAAAGTCCTCCTGGTTTGACGGTATCTGCAAGGCTGCGAATCGCCTTTAACTGAAGATCTGCCTCGAAATGTTCCATAACGCCTGCATTCCAGACTAAGTCGAAAGTCGCCTCCGCAAAAGGAGGAGCAAAGATATCTCCCTGCACAAATGAACCGGTAACCTGTTTTGAATCAAAATGTCTTCTGGCTATCTGAAGGGCCTCAGGTGCAATGTCCATCAGATAAACCCCTGCCCCGAGTTCTGCCAATCCGGAAGAAATTATGCCCCGGCCGCAGCCGGCCTCAAGGACTTTCTTTCCTTTCACATCAGCGCAGTTGCGAAGGAGTTCAGACAATATGGTCCGGGACATCTCATCGAAACGCAACTCGCTATCGCTGTTTTCGCGCCAGTATCTTTGCCATACCTCCCTTACCTCTTCTTTACTCATCCAGTTTGCGGCCAACTATTTTTTTAAGGATGTCCCGTATCTGCACCGCTGCTGTTCCGTCGCCGTAAGGGTTTCTGCGTTTCGCCATTTTTAGGTAAGCTCTTCTGTCATGGAGAAGTTCGAGCGCTGATTCTACTATCTTTTTGCGGTCTGTTCCCACAAGGACCGCTGTCCCGGCGTCGATTCCCTCCGTGCGTTCGGTAACGTCCCGCATCACAAGGACCGGCTTGCCGAGACTTGGCGCTTCCTCCTGGATTCCTCCTGAATCTGTCAGGACAAGATAACTTTTGCTCATCAGCCAGATAAGCGAAGGGTAATCAACAGGCTCGATAAGGTGAATATTTTCTACACCGCGAAGCAATGGATATACTGCGCTTCTTACGTTAGGATTCAGATGGACCGGATAGATGATCTCGACCTCCTCTCCTGCAATATCTTTTAGCGCGCGGCATATCTGGCCGAAGGGTCTTCCGAAGCTTTCCCTCCGGTGGCCGGTGACGAGGATAAGTTTTTTCGAATTATCGAGGAAACGGAACCGTCTTTTGTACTTCGAGTCATCTTTCTTAATAATATCCATCCCCTTAAATAAGGCATCTATTACGGTATTGCCCACAACAGAGACATTTTTTCCATAAACGTTTTCGCGCAGGAGGTTTCCCCTTGCCTTTTCTGTCGGCGCAAAATGGTAGTCTGCCATGCGGCCGATTAATGAGCGGTTTATCTCTTCCGGAAAGGGCGAATACTTGTTAAAGCTCCTGAGCCCCGCCTCAATATGTGCGACCTTTACCTTCTTATAATATCCTGCAAGCGCGCCGACAAATGCTGTTGTTGTGTCCCCCTGCACCAGGATTATGTCCGGCCGGCAGTCATCGATTATGCCTTCCAGGAGTCTCAGGGAACCGGATGTGACCGTAAAGAGGCTCTGGTCCTCTTTCATGATATTGAGGTCGTAGTCGGCTCTTAATGAGAAGAAGTCCAGTACCTGGTCAAGCATCTTTCTGTGCTGAGCTGTAACGCATACGCGGACCTCACCGATCTGCTTCAGTGCCGGAACCAGCGGCGCCATTTTGATCGCCTCCGGCCTTGTGCCGAAGATCAAAAGAAACCTCGCCTTTTTCTTACGAGTCATTTTTTTCACGCTGCAATTCGAGAAGTTTTGCATATTTGAAAAATGATCCTCCCGCCTTCGTCAATGCTGTAACAAAGCCGTCCATGCCGTCAAGAAAACCCCTCTCGATAAAATAGATCTTGAAAAACATCCCTATGCCGTGAAGAAGAGGAGACAGGGCATTAGCCCGCCTTCCGGACTGATAAAGTTCCTTTGCAATGATAGTGGAATATTCATTAAGCGTATTGAGCATGTCATGATAGCCTGAAAAGGCATAATGGTCGATATGGGCACTCAGGTCCTCTATACGGCCTTCTGTTGTCCATTTCTCATGGATAGCAGCCTGAAAAAAACCCATCTTTCTATTTACAAGTCTTATCTGCCTGTCGGGCCAATATCCTGAATGCTTCAACCAGCGGCCGTGCAGATAATTTTTCCTTTTGACGGTATATGCATCGGCTGAAGGCGCTTTCAGTATGTCCATTATGAGGGCTGCTGTTTCCGCCGGCACTCTTTCGTCGGCGTCGAGCAGGAGGACCCAGTCGTTGCCGCATTTTTTGAGCGCGCTGTTTTTCTGCGGACCGTAGCCTTTCCAGGCTTCGATATAAACCGCGCATCCGAATTCCTTCGCTATCTCGACTGTCCTGTCAGTGCTGCCGGAGTCCACTACCACGATATCATCGGCGAAAGAGACGCCTCTCAGGCAGTCCGGAAGCCTTTTTTCTTCATTCTTGGTGATCACTGCGACAGACAAAGAGATTTTCTTAATCATGCGGCCCCTCTTAGTGCCGTCTTCTTACGAACGGCCTCTGTGTCTTCGAAGCTCGCTGCAATCCCGCTGAAAAGAATGAAAAGGATTGTTGTTGGAAAGACAATCAGCTGAGTGTCTGTAAGGCTTCCGGTTATAAATATCAGGGTGAAGACAAACAATGAGAACCCGAGTGGAGACCCAAATGATCCCCATCCCTTCTTAAGCATTACGAAGAGGAGCCAGCAAAAAACGATTAATCCCGGGATGCCGAAACTGACAAGCATATAAAGGAAGCTATTATGGGGATGGTCAAAAAAAGGCAACGACCTGTCTTGTTTGTTCTTTTCCCATGAGTCTTTAAAACTATTAGTGCCGATGCCCGCTACTGGATGAGATTTTATCTCGTTTAACGCTATCGCCCACATACGAAGTCGCAGTCCCAGGGATGTGTTCACGTCGCCCTGCGCGTAAAGGAGAAGGTCCTTCCTGACCTGCGCAAAGCGACCCTGAACAACAGGGAAGGTGAAAAGCACGAATATGGCCAGTGTGCTTAAAATAACGATCCTCACTAGATGTCTGCCGCCAACAAGATTGTACACAAGAAGAGGTGACAACAGGATGAAGGCAACATATCCACTTCGTCCTCCAACAAAACCGATCGTCAGAAAATAGAGCAGCATGAGAAGGCCGTAGCCCAATCGCAATTTCCTGCTGCCGGCATGCCTGAAGTAAAAGGATGTGATGCATATGCCTGAAGTCAGTAGGAGCGTGTACGTGATCCATGCCGAACTTATACCTAAGAACCCGCTTGGTGTTCCGTATCTGAGCGGGAAGATGTGGGCTATCTGCAGGAAGGATAGAAGGGTGTTTATAAAAAGACCTGCCAGAAAGAGCTTTATAAAAAGATCGCCTTGTTTCCGCTCCCGCAGGATTCCGGCCAGCGGGATGCAATAAAGCCAGTGGTAACCGCTTGCCGCAATGCCCAGTCCGTCCGCAGGCGCTTTTGTGTATAAAAGCCCAAGCCAGGGAAAGAGGGACATCCCGATTACCGGCAATGCCAGCGGCGAGGCAAGCCAGGCCTCTGTCTCTTTCACGAACCGTCCCGACAGTATCCACGCAGCCAGAACGATCGCGCCGCAGATTTCCACGGGGGAGTGTGCTATTGTCGAGAAGAAGAACATCCCGGCATAGCCGGATATCATAATGGGTTCCGGACTAATTATTTTTTTTGACAAGACCATTTTTACAAAAATATTCCTTCGATGCGATGGCTGCTGCCAGCAGGAGTCTGTTGCAATCCGGCGCTACTTTGTTTGTGGGATGCCACAGATGGAAGCAGACCGCCATAAATGAATGAACTTTTTTGAAGAGACCGTATTTAAAAAATCTGCAGGCGAGTTCTGAATCTTCATTGCCCCATCCTTCAAAGTCCTCGTTAAATCCGTTCACGGCTATGAAGTCTTTCGTGAAAAAACTCATATTGCAAGATTTGATGCCCTTTAATTTCCTGTTTTTGAAGCCGGAGGAGTAGGGAATACGCAGGAGATGATGGGCATTGCTGATCCCGCCAGACATCGCCATCAGGAGCAGTCTTGGTTTAGAAGCCGCAATAGTATGGTCGAAGGCCGACACAGCGCCTCTGTTAACAAGGATCCTTTTGCCCTGAATAAAACATCTGTCTTCAGAGAGCAGTTCATGGTCGGCGACGAAGTGTTTGTCCATAACACAGTCGCCGTCCAGAAGTATAATGTAGTCACCAGAGGCCCTTGCGATCGCCTTGTTTCGTATCCTTGCAGCCCTGAACCCCATGTCCTCCTGGCGCACATGAATGACAGTGAAAGGAGCACATCCCGATAAATCCTTTACTGCTGATGCGGTTCTTTCATCTGAGCCGTCATCGGCAATTAGAACTTCGTCGGGCCAACGGGTCTGGTGGAACGCGCTTTCCACCGCCTTTTTCAGGCCCAAAGGGTCATTGTATGTCGTTATTACGAGAGATACCTTCATCATGCTTACACGCCGGAAGTTGTCCCCGGCTCCGATACCGACCATGATGAAAAAAAATATATATATTGTACCGGAAAGACAGATGAAAAAAACCGGGGAAGCGGGTCTTTCAAAAAGTTCCCCCGGCATCCTGAGAACTGAACTGAACTTCGTAAAGCTTCTTGTAAAGACCGCCTCTTTCGTAAAGCTCCCGGTGGGTTCCCGACTCAAGTATCCTGCCTTTATCAAGCACGATAATCCTGTCTGCCCTTTTAATCGTGGAAAGCCTGTGCGCGATCACAAATGTCGTTCTGTTTACCATGAGATTTTCAAGTGCCCTTTGCACCATCATCTCAGATGCGGTGTCAAGTGAAGACGTGGCTTCATCGAGTATCAGTATGGGCGGGTTCTTCAGGACGGCCCTGGCTATTGAAAGCCTCTGCCTCTGTCCGCCGGACAGCCTTGTTCCCCGTTCGCCGACGACTGTGTCATACTCATGAGGGAGTTCCATGATGAAATCATGGGCATAGGCAGCCTTTGCTGCAACGATGATTTCTTCTTTCGGGGCACTGGGCTTGCCATAGGAAATGTTTGAGGCAACAGTATCATTAAAGAGTATGACTTCCTGACTAACTATCCCGAACTGCCCCCTCAGTGAGACAGCCGACACCCTCGATATATCGGTGCCGTCAATAGAAACGACACCTTCCGTCGGGACATAGAACCTTGGCAGGAGATTTGCGAGTGTTGTTTTCCCGCCTCCACTTTTGCCGACGATCGCGATAATCTCGCCTCTTTTTATGGTCAGATTCAGGTTATCCAGGGCCTTATGTCTTGCCGCCGGATAGGCGAACGAGACACCTTTGAACTCAATATATTTGCTGATGGGTTTGAGTTCTTCAATGCCATCGGTTTCCACCGGCTCTGAGAGGAGTTTATGTATCCTTTCAAGGGGGGGGCGCGCCTGTTGTATGCCGATATTGATCCTGGCCAGTCTCTTGGCCGGTGTGTAGACGAGGAATATGGCAGTAAGAAACGAAGTGAAATCACCGACTGTCATCGTATTGCTGAATATCAGCCTGGCGCCATACCATATGACGAATGCTATGCCTAGCCCGCCGACAGCCTCCATCAGAAGGGTGGAAGACTCTGTTACTCGTATGGCCCGCATGTTTTCCCTATAGTATTCTCTGGTGATCTCTTCGAAACGGCGACTCTCATCAGGCTGTCGGCAGAATGCCTTTATGATCTTTATGCCTGAGAAACTTTCGGTAAGAAATTCGGTGATCCGCGAAATTTTTTCCTGCGCCCTCCTGCTTATTTGTCTCATTCTTTTGCCCAACGTTCCCACCCCGTAAAGAGCTGTCGGCAAAACAGTGATAGAGATGAGTGTAAGGTCCCACCTGCGCCAGAGGGCAACGAATACCAGCGCCAATGCGGTTGCGCTCTCGCGGAACAAATCCTTGATGGTCAAAGAAACCAGTTCCTGCAGCATCGAGGTGTCGTTGATAACCTTTGAGATGAGCTCACCGCTTGAATTTTTTCCGAAATATCCCAGAGGAAGCTCCGTGATGTGACTGTAAAGACTGTTTCTAAGGTGCATTACCATCTTCTGGCTGGCTGAGCGCATAAGATATTCCTGGATGTATGTAAATATGCCCTTCCCCAGAAAGATGAAGAAGATAGCGAGCGGCAGCAGGAAAAGCAGGTTTTTGTCTTTTCTGATAAGCACGTCGTCCATCGCCGGCTTTGCAAGCCAGGCGATGGACGCATTCATTCCGGAGACGATTACGCCCGCAAGCACTGCCATGGCCACCCTGCGCCAATATGGCATGACAAGCCGGAATATGCGTCTGTAATCTTCCAAACGGACTATCTCCTGACAGAAAGAGGATTCATGAGCCTCAAGGCATCATAAGGTAAAAAACATTATAATGCAACGGAGTGTTTAATAGAAAGCCGCAAGTGCTGCATGTAAGGGGATTTATGTCTCTGTATTTCCAATCAGGGGACGCCGCTAAGATTTTTTCCTGCCGGAGGAATAATATTCAGCTACCTGCACTGCGTCCCACGGTCTGCAATCTTCCTCTGAGAATCCCAGTGCAGAGGCGCTTGAGTAGACCGTTGCTACGTCCGGACCTTCTATTTCCAGGAATTCCGGTATGAATCCAAATTCGTCCGTGTACTTATCCAGTTCGAAATGGACATTTCCCAGTTCATAGGTGGTCCTGTGCTTTTTCATCTCCAGCCATGGATAAAAACCAATGGATTTGAGTATAGACCTCATTGCACCGAAGTCTGAAACACTCACCTCGGTCTCCTCCCTTATCTTTGCGGTGCTGTCCTCGATTCGGGCTTTGTAGGTGAGCACCGCCAGGGAACCCTCGCGTCTCAATCTGAAGGTGCCTCTGCTTTGACGTACCGAATGGTCGGATGTGTCGTAATAGAGCGCATGTATCTCATCGTCGAAGATTCTTCTTGCTCCGAGCGATATCAGTTTTTTTTCAAGATCTTTTCTGTTAATTTCGAGAATTTTAATTTCAGTTTCGTACATGAGACTCCTGAGGAAACTCTACACGAGGCCTTGGTTACACTATCAAAAATCCCTTAAAAACTCCGGACTGCCGGCATCACAGATCAGCGGCACACAATACCTATCTGAACCCAGAACTTGCCTGAACACATTATAGCTTATTATCCGGATCTGAAGAAATGGCTGCGGATCTGCCTTATATCTGGAATTTGAGTCAAGACGCAGATTGCATTTCAGGTTCCAACATGGCCTTTTTTGTCCTGTTTTTGGGCTTGACAAAATAATAAGTTCTTGATAGTGTTATCACAGAACTTTATCCAGTAATATACACAATGAAAGGGGGGAAGATCATGACGAAAACGGAGCTTATCGACAAAATAGCATCTGGTGCGGGTCTCAGCAAGGCCGATGCTGCAAGGGCTTTCGACGCTACACTGGATTCAATCAAGGCAGCGCTGAAGAAAGGGCAGAAGGTTACTATAGTTGGTTTCGGGACATTCGGCGTTACCAAGAGGAAAGCCAGAAAAGGTCGTAATCCCAGGACAGGTCAGGTTATAAATATACCTGCCGCCAAGACTCCGAAGTTCACCGCAGGTAAGGCTTTGAAAGACGCGGTTAAGAAATAAGTAATATTTTATTTGTTATCAAAAGGGACAGGCGTAAGTCTGTCCCTTTTATTGTGGTCTCATTTTGAAATGAATCCCCATTTTTTGCTTCACGTCGGCACGCATGTAACAGGAGGAGACAATGCTGGTCGTATCAATGATAATCTTTGCTGATTCAGAGGCCCGCAGTTATGGCGCAAACAGGCTAGTCAAAGCGGAGACTCCTCTCATGAAGAGTATGGAGGACGCTAAGTGAACGGACAGCCCCGGCTCGTTGCAGGGATAGATCTCAGCCCCGAGACAATACAGGTCGTCTCTTACGCCGCCTTGTTTGCCACCGCGACGCATTCCAAAGTGAGGCTTCTCTATGTGATGGACTATCTCCTGACCCCTCCTTCATACCTTCTGGCATATATCGAGGAGGAGAAGAAAAGAGGAGAGAAAGAAGTGGCTGTATGGGGTACCCGCCTGCGGGAAGCCGGAGTGGATGCGGAATACGAAATTATTCTTGGGCGTCTCCATGAGTCCTTTATGAAGGTCATGGAAGAGACTCCTCCCTCGCTGATGGTTATAGGCTATAAATCTCATCTCGTCAGGCCCAGCAGTTCGGAACGACTCATTAAGTCCATGAAGATGCCTGTTCTTGTGGTAAAGGGAAAAATCGCCTCAGAGGCTTCCATTGGTTCAGCCGGTGTTAAAAGCATACTTTGTCCCATTGATTTTTCAGAGAACTCGAAAAAAGCGATTGCCGCTGCGAGACAGTATGCGTCTCTTTTTTCGGCTCACATGCGGCTTGTCCATGTAATACCTACCCATCGTGTTAAGAAAGAAGGGTTTTTCTGGAGGCAACTTCCGGAGACGGAGAGGATTGCGTTCGATGCCGGTATGCGCTCTGAGGCGGAGTCGAAACTTACCGCCTTCTGCAGGGTGCAGGGAATCGTGGAAAAGGGGGAGATTTTTGAGGGGCATCCCGGTGAGGTAATATCTTCCATAGCGGAGGAAGGAAAGCATGATCTAATTGTCATCGGTGCAAGAGGTCTTTCGTATGTTGAGAGCGTCCTCATAGGAGGCACGACCGAAGCTGTACTGAAAACATCACCTTGCCCTGTCCTCATTGTCCACTGATGATTGTACGTTTTGCGCTGCTTCTGTTTGGTCTCCTTGTCATCCTTGTCGCGGCCGAATTTTTCACCAACGGCATAGAGACCATAGGCAGGCGGTTTTCTTTTTCCCAGGCGGTTGTGGGCAGTCTTTTGGCGGCCGTCGGCACTGCCCTTCCGGAGACTATCCTTCCCATTGTAGCAATCTTTATGTACGGGGGGCATTCTGCCAAGGAGATTGGGGTAGGCGCGATACTGGGGGCGCCTTTTATGCTCTCAACGCTTGCCTTCTTCCTGGTAGGGCTTACTGCTTTGGTTGCCGCCATAGGCCGGAAAAGGAAATTTGAGCTTCGTGTCGAGCTTCATTCGGTCAAACGGGACGTGTCTTTCTTTCTCATCATGTATTCGACTGCTGTGCTTCTGCCGATTGTTGCCGGCAGGACTTCAACTGTTCCTTTGACGATAGCCCTTTTAGCCGGTTATTCGCTTTACGCGTGGATGACGTTCAGGGGTGAAAGCGGAGGGCTTGAGCACGCGGACGAGATGTATTTCTGGAAACCGGTAAAATGGCTCAGGGGGTCTGCCGGGGGCGATTCCCCACCTCTTGGGTTAATACTTCTTCAGGTTTTTATATCTCTTGCTATTATGGTTGAGGGGGCCCATATCTTTGTAAGGAGTCTTGAGGCGGTGTCGTTAAAATTCGGGATGGATCCTCTCCTGTTTGCGCTCCTTCTTGCCCCCGTGGCGACTGAACTGCCGGAGAAATTCAACAGTGTAACATGGACATGGAAGGGAAGGGACACGCTTGCGGTGGGAAACATCACGGGCGCAATGGTTTTTCAGTCGACATTCCCCGTTTCAGTAGGGCTTATTTTCACTGACTGGAAAATAACGGGCATGGCGCTTTTATCCGCCTTGATAGCCATTACCTCATCCCTCGTTCTCCTGGCAACGATACTGATCAACAAACGGGTTACCCCAATTACTATGCTCTTTTCCGGTGGTCTTTATCTCCTATATGCACTCGTGCTGATTTTTAGATGAATAGGTTTTACTCTTTGATCTGCTCCCTGTGACAAGGCTCTATGAGCCCCTCCGAAAATTTCAGGCGGGCGACCGAGTCCGAGGGTGAAACATTTCGGGCTGTCTGAGTCCCGAAGGGCGAGTTCCCGAAATGTACCGAGGATGACCGAGCGCTGTTACGAAATTTTCGCGGGGCGCCCTTCTTTGGATTACCTTTCCGGGGTGGCAAGAAAGGTGATCGGGCTGCGGGGCGGGAGCCCCGGATATACGGTATTAGTCATCTTCTGCATTCGGCCGATCTTATCCCCGGAGATCCCCCAAAGAGCTTATTTCTTAAACAGGTCCTCCAGTCTTTTGATCGCATCGGACTTAGCCGCATCTGAAGAGGAAGCCTCCCTTTCGGCGAAACTGAAGTAATCGCAGAAATTAGCCTTGTCCCTTGTCCTCTGGAAATCTGCCTTAGGCTCGCTGCACTTGTTATGCGCCCTCTCTGAAAAGAACCTGCAGTTCATACATATATGAAGATCACCACCGCATTTGGGACATACGGACTTACGGGAAAAATATTTGTCAACCTCTACCTGCTTGCCGCAGAGTGAACATGTCTTCATTTTTTCCTCCATCCGCATACAATATTAGTTGACACTTCAATCTCCTCTCTGCCGAAATTATAATAACAAAAGAAAAATTTTATGGCCAAAATACTCGCTTTCATGGTCGCTGTGATCGGTAATCCAGCCTGGCTTGTGCGGAATCCACCGGTACAGACATTCCTCTGCAGAACAAAAAGCGCCAGGGCTGTATCAGCAACTATTTAACTTCTCCACAGTGGGTTATAATATCCGAAGCACAAATGGACAAAACCGCAATCATAGACATAGATAACACGCTGTGGCAGTTTTGCGATGCCTTTTACGAGGAACTGATAAAGGTAAATCCCAACTTCCCGACCACGGATAACTGGACCCGCTGGGACATATGGGAGGGATACTGCTCAGAGCAAGATTTCAACATGGCGATTGATACCATTCACGCAAATCAGGACAGCGAAAAGTATCAACCATACTTCGAAGCCGCAGGTTTTCTCTCCGCATTGAAGCAAAACGGCTACCATATTACGATAGCAAGCCACAGATCCCCCGATCACAGAAAACCGACTGAAAGGTGGCTAAAGAGGCATGGCCTTGTATTTGATGACCTCCACCTTTCGCATCATAAAACCGATTTGTTCAGCGTATCGACCAAAGTCGTGGTGGATGATGCTCCTCAGGTTTTAGAGAAAGCTGTTGAACTTGGGGCGTTGGCTGCAGGTTTATTATTCCCGTGGAACAAGGCATATAGCGGGAACGGTTTCAGACTCTGCAATAATCTTAACGAAATCCTGGACAGCATCCTGAAGCAATAATGTTTCTCACGGGATAGACTGACGGGTAATAGTAAGCGGCTGATACTTTCAGGGATAATCCGGCATGTTCCCGATCCGAGACACTGTACCGAACAGAAAATTCCCTTCGACAACCTGGACTCTCATAATTTTGTGCGGGGTTGTCTTTCTTTTTGAGACCACCTTGCCGCAGGATTTGCTTGAGGAGTTCACATATTATTTCGGCATAGTCCCTGTTGAGTATACAAGGCGTCACCGCCACGGTCTGCCGCTTCTGGATTACCTGTCGTTTCTGACAACAATGTTTCTGCATGGAGGATGGCTGCATTTTCTTGGCAATATGTGGTTTCTCAGGATATTCGGCAGCAAGGTCGAGGACCGCATGGGGCACAGCAGGTTCCTTCTGTTTTATCTGATAACAGGGATACTGGCAAGCATGTTCTATATTTACTTCAGTCCCCGGTCGGATACGCCTGTCATTGGCGCGTCAGGCGCTATAGCCGGAGTTATGGGGGCATACTATGTGCTTTTCCCAAGGGCGAGGATCCTGACGTTCATCCCGATATTTATAATCCCATGGCTTATAGAGGTGCCGGCAGTGTTGTTTCTCGGGTGGTGGTTTCTGCTACAGTTATTTTCAGGAACTGTCGCACAGGTATTGCCATCCTCCGGGGGAGGGGTTGCCTGGTGGGGTCATATTGGCGGATTTGTAGCCGGGGTTTTACTGGTTTCTTTTTTCAAGAAACCTTCCAGACGATACTACGCCTGAGCTGCTAACCGGCAGATAATTAGCCTCGTCGAATATCTTTATCTTGCCGTATTCTCCATCAAATCCGGGGGAGATAGAAACCTCTCCTTTACGCATCTTTTCTATTGCCTGCATGAGGCGGGTATGGCCGGCGGCGCCGATATCTTCGAGGGGGACGTCCAAAAGGACTTTCAGCTCATTGCCGAGTTTGCCTATGACCTTTTCATACTCATCTCTTACCGTCCTACTGTAAGCGCCGACCTTAAGCGTCTCTGCAATAATCTCGTGAAGCGGAATGACCGAATGGAATGGCAGTGCTCCTTCGGGTCTGAACCCTTCCTCCCTGTCCGCAAGTCTTTCTACCCTGTGCATTACCCCGATTGTTACCCGCTTTCCGCATACAGGACAGAGGCCGCCGCGAATAATTGTCTCCTTCGGCAGAAGACGTGAGGCACAGGACCTGTGTCCATCATAATGGTATTTCCCTTCCTCCGGGAAGAATTCTATGGTGCCTTGTAGCCCCTTTCCTGTCCGTATCGACTCACGGATGTCCCCGTAGGAAAGGCCGGTATCGAAGATTGTGGCCTCCCGCCCGATTTTCAAGGGGGAATGGGCATCGGAGTTGGATATGAGGGTGAGTCCGTCCAATGAGGAGAGCCTCCAGTTCATTGCAGGGTCCGATGATAACCCTGTCTCTATGGCATAAATGTGCGGGGTCAGTTCTTCAAAGCACTCATCGAGGGAGTCAAAGCCCGAGGCAGCCCCGAAGACTGAAAAATGAGGGGTCCATGCATGAGCAGGAACCAAGACAGAGGAAGGCGAAGAATCCAGCACGATATTGAGCAGATCCTTGGCGTCCAGGCCAAGAATAGGCCGTCCGTCTGAAGAAAGATTACCTACCCTCGAAAGAACATGGTCGATCCGCTCTGCGTCCTCGAAAGAGGGTGACAGCACAATCGCATGTATCTTCCGGGTCTTATCGTTTTTTCTGTAAATGCAGCTTATCTCCGCTGTGAGGAGGAAGAAAACATCTGCCTTACAGGATGCGGGGATGTCTTTATTGCAAAATCTTTTCTTTAATGTCAGAAGGCCGCAGTCTGCCGGTTCTGTTTTCTCTTTTAGCTCCCTGAGCCACAGAGGATGGGTGAAGTCTCCTGTGCCGATTACTGCAATCCCTTTTAGTTGAGCCCATCTCCAGAGAGTCTCGGGCGACATATCTTTGCTCGTTGCCCTGGAATATCTTGAATGGATGTGCAGGTCGGCAATGAAACGCATGTGGAATTATAACACTTCGTCTCGAAGCGGAGTGATTCACTCGCTGGCACATTTTGCAAAAAACTTTATAATGTCGCGATTTGGCCTTCATGTTATCTGGGCCTTCGACAGAAAACATATCCTGATGCTGATTAAAAAGCCTTACAAAGGCGGCGCAGATAAAGTTTTTTCCCACATATCCCAGCGACGTTTGATTTCTGTTTACTAGAACCTATTTCATAATCAAAATATTTATCAACCCCCATAGGCGTCATTTCGGCTTGTCCGGAATTTTTCTTTGTTTTTCAGAAGGTTCCTGACACCCAAGAGCCTTCGGATTGCGAATAAGGCAGTTTTTTGAGTAAGAATTGATTTTGAGATATTGTTATTTATATGTTTCTTAGTGCCTTATATAGCCCCTCTACAACTTCGGCTAACTTTTCGTAGTTGAGCGTTCCGGCAGTATCTCCCGGGGAGTGATAATTTGGGTTCCGGTAAAAAGCCGTATCAGTAATCATGAAGGCCCGAAATCCGAATTTCCAAAAACTCCGGTGGTCTGAAAAATCTACACCTGGAATTAATGAAGGGGCACTCAGGGACTCCACCGGAAATGAGGAAACTTCCCTGAAGGCCTTCTCTACCTCGCGGGTGAAGGCGCGTGAGGAGAGGTTGCCGACGAAAGAGATGAAATCCCCTTTTTTGGGGTAAAAAAGCGAAAAGATCGAGGAAGGATAGAGTTGACAGCCTTCTATATCGCAGAAATAGCCGAGCATTTCCAGTGATATCATGCCGTGAACCTTAACGCCCTCATCCCTGAGGCTCTCTGCGTATACATAGCTGCCCATGCGACTGGTCATAAACGCGGGAGGCTCTTCAAGGGTGAACGCCACAAAACGGATTGTTCTATTTAGAGGGTTTTCCGATGTCAGGCGGGCAAGTTCGAGCAGGCCGGCCACTCCGCTGGCGTTATCGTCTGCGCCAGGGGTCCCGACAACGCTGTCGTAGTGAGCGCCTATAACGATAATGCCACTGTCAGAAACCCCGGTCCCCTTCACCTCGGAGCAAATATTGAAATAGATATTATTCTTATAGGGAACCTCCTGTTTTTGTGTTGAACATCCGAAAGAAATCAGTTTCTTTTCTATAAAATCAGCAGCAAGGGCGAGTTTTCCTGTTCTGAGATAACTCCTTTCCCCGATTTTTTCAGATAGATAAGATACAGTATCCCTCAGTCCCGACTCGATCTTTTTCATGCAAATAGTGTAAGACCAGGCAAAGAAAGAAGCAACGCATTTTATAGATACCGACAGAAGAACAAAGCCTTATAATTCATGTGCTTTCGTAAAGGTGTTGCCAAAAGGAGTCCAAATCTATTAAAATTTCAATATCTAATTTCAGGAGGACGAAATTGAAGGCAGGAATTCATCCGGAATATAAGGAAGTTAAGGTGAGCTGCGCCTGCGGCGAGGCCTTTACTACAAGATCTACCAGGAAAGAAATACATCTCGACATCTGCTCCAAGTGCCATCCCTTTTATACGGGAAAGCAGAAGATCATGGATACCGAGGGCAGGGTGGAGAAGTTTAAGAAGAAATACGCCAAGAAGTAGATAGGCTGTAAGGCAGGAGCATCGAACAGGAAACCACTCAGGTTTCCTGTTTTTTTCTGTCTTTTCGCATATGAGAAAAAAAGTGAGGTATTTAGCATGAAGAATGTGGGCGGACAGGCCGTTATCGAGGGCGTCATGATGAAGTCAGCTGAAAACTGGACGGTTGCGGTAAGGGACCAGGGCGGCATGATTCATCTTAAAGGTGAAAGGCTTGCCAAACTTCCTCGTGCCTTGAAACTCCCGATGGTAAGAGGCGTTGTCGCCCTCTTTCAGGCGCTTGCACTTGGGATAAAGGCGATCGAGTTTTCAGCGAACAAGGCATATAGTGAGGAGAGCCAGGAGAATCTGAGCAAACTCTCTATCACTCTTACCATTATATTTTCAATCGTGCTCGGGATAGGACTCTTTATTCTGCTGCCTTTGTATGCTACGAAGCTGCTTGGGCTGGTTTTCCACGGGATATCGAAGAATTCGATACTCTTTAATCTTACTGACGGAGTCGTGAGGGTCTTTATCTTTTTGGTTTATGTGGTTTTGATCGGGGTCTGGAAGGAGATGGCAAGGATATTTATGTATCATGGCGCTGAGCATAAGGTCATCCATGCCTATGAAGAAGGCGAGGTACTGACGGTCGAAAACGCAAGGAAGTATAGCCCTCTCCATCCGCGCTGCGGGACAAGCTTCCTTATGATCGTAATGGTAGTGAGCATCCTCATTTTTTCATTCATCCCCCAGCACTGGCCTTTTATCTATAAGTTTCTTGCCAGGATATTCTTTGTTCCCGTCATAGCCGGCACTTCCTTCGAACTGCTGAAGTTTTCCGCAAAGATGAAGGACAACCCTTTCATTAGCTTTATGATCCAGCCTGGTCTGCTTCTTCAGCGGCTTACGACGAGAGAGCCTGATGATTCTCAGATTGAAGTTGCGATCAGGGCGCTTGAAGAGGTCCTGAAGCTGGAGGAAGGACATGCTTGATAAGCTCGTAGAGATAGAAAAAAAATACGATGACCTTACGACTCTGCTGAGCGATCCGAAGGTCATCTCTGCGCAGTCTGATTTTCAGAAATACTCCAAGGAGCATGCCGACCTCAATACGATTGTGGAGAGGATAAGGGATTATAAGAAACTCCTTTCCGATATGGCGGATGCAGAAGAACTGCTGAAAAGCGGTGACGGTGATATGAAAGAGCTGGCTCAGGCCGAACTTGATGAACTGAAAAAGAGGAAGCCCCTCATCGAAGAAGAGCTGAAGATCATGCTTCTTCCCGTCGACCCCAGAGATCAAAAAAACGTAATACTTGAAATCAGGGCAGGCACAGGCGGCGAGGAGGCGGCCCTTTTTGCGGCAAGCCTGTTCAGGATGTATTCAAAATATGCGGAATCCAGGAGATGGAAGATTGAGATCATTAACATGAACGCCACCGGTCTTGGTGGAATCAAGGAGGTGGTCGCTTCCATACAGGGCAAGGGGGCATATAGCAGATTGAAGTATGAAAGCGGCACCCACAGGGTCCAGCGGGTTCCGGCCACAGAGGCTTCCGGGAGGATACACACCTCCGCTGCCACTGTCGCAGTGCTGCCAGAGGCTGAGGACGTAGATATAAAGGTCGAGGAAAAAGACCTCAGGATAGACACCTTCTGCGCATCGGGTCCCGGCGGGCAGGGGGTCAATACGACATATTCCGCTGTCAGGATTGTGCACGTGCCGACGGGGCTTATAGTACAGTGTCAGGACGAGCGTTCCCAGATCAAGAACAAGGACAAGGCGATGAAGGTCCTTCGGTCGAGGCTGTATGAGATAGAGATGGAAAGGCAGGAAAAAGAGAGGGCTCAGCAGAGGAAGTCGCAGGTGGGATCAGGTGACAGGTCAGAGCGTATAAGGACATATAATTATCCGCAAAACAGGGTGACGGACCACCGGATCGGGTTGACTCTGCACAAGCTGGAACAGACGCTCGAAGGGGACCTGGACGAGGTTATAGACAGCCTCATCACGTATTACAATACCGAACGTCTCAAGGAATTATAATCGAAAGGCTTCGAGCAGGAACAGGAGGCCGTTCTGCATTTTTTGTGATCGACAGATTTTTAGGATAGTATGCGTTCTTCTTCTTGGCCCCACGTCTCGTTTGGACTGTTCCTCAGCGGTTTTTTTCTAAGGTGTCGCACAAAAAATATTTCACGGCCTCCCTTCGCACAGTGCCATCATAATTGCCTCAAAAATTGCAGGGATATGCGGAAAAAAACTTTATCTGCGCCACCTTTGTAAAATATTTGATAATTATATATGCATATTTTTACTAACAAGAAAAAAGGGTCGATTACATAATTGCCCAAATTGCGGCATTATAAAGTTTTTTGGAACATCTCCCGGCAATGCTTGCGTTTATGAGGGTAACACGGTAAGGTGTTGTTGCCACGATGCGATTGCTTGATGCATTAAAATCATCGACGGAATTTCTTGAGAAGGCAGGCGTTGATGACGCCTTTGCCGACTCAGAGATGCTGGTCCTTCACGCATCAGGGGCGGACAGGCTTTCTTCTTATATGGATAACCCGGAAATATCCAAGGGTTTACAGGCAAAGATTCGGCGGCTTGTGAGACGAAGGGCAAAAGGGGAGCCTGTACAGTATATTGTGGGGCAGGTGGAATTTTTCGGACTGAAGATACATATTGGAAAGGGCGTCCTTATCCCCAGGCCTGAAACTGAATTGCTGGCTGAAGATGCGATAAAGGCGGTAAGTAGAGGCAGAGTAACCCTGCCCCTGCAAATCCTCGATCTTTGTACCGGCAGTGGTTGTATCGCGATAGCACTCGCGAAGGCTTTCCCGGATTCCCGGGTTTACGGTACGGATGTCTCCAAGACGGCCATCCGCTATGCAAAAAAAAATGCTGCTGGAAGCGCGGTGGAGAATGTCACCTTTCTGCAAGGCTCGCTATACCTGCCTCTTAAGCGCAGTCTCTGCTTTGATTTGATAGTTTCCAATCCTCCCTATGTTAAGAGAGGAGACATAGACGGCCTTCAGCGTGAGATAAAAGAATGGGAGCCTCTGGAGGCGCTCGATGGGGGAGGAGATGGGCTTGATTTTTACAGGAGCATATTCACAGATGCTCCGAAGTACCTTTGCCGGGGCGGAAGGATTCTAGTTGAACTGGGCTTCGGCCAGGCAGAGGATGTAAAAATGCTCGCAATGAGACAGGGCTTTGGAACTATAGAGGTTCGAAAGGATTATGCCGGAATCGAAAGGATATTAAAAGCGGAGCTCCGGTCACAGGATACTGCTACAATAAAATAAGAAATAATCTTAAAGGGGTTGATATATGAAAAACCTATTTGAGGAAACGATAATCAATGGCATGACACTGGGAAACAGGTTTGTGAGGTCCGCGACCTGGGAGGGTATGTGCGAAAAGGACGGGCGTCCTACGTCAAGGCTTGCTTCCTGTTACCGCGATCTGGCTTTCGGCGGCGTTGGCCTGATTATAACCGGCTATGCGTTTGTCAGGCCTGACGGCAAGCAACTGCCCGGGAAGATGGGAATCCATTCTGATGATTTTGCTGTTGAGATACAGACTCTGACCCGCACTGTACACAATGAGGGCGGCAGGATATGCGTGCAGCTGGTCCATGCAGGGGGTCAGACAACCACAAAGACAGCGGGTAGACGTCCTCTTGCTCCTTCCTCTGTAAAGGTCGAGCAATTTCCCGAGGAACCCGAAGCGATGAGCAAAGAGGATATCGATGAAATTGTAGCAGCCTTCGGTGAGGGAGCCAGGCGGGCAAAGGCATACGGGTTTGACGCTGTCCAGTTGCATGCAGCTCACGGCTATCTCATAAACCAGTTTCTCTCTCCGCTGACAAACCGCAGGACCGACGGTTACGGCGGCTCTCTTCAGAACCGATGCCGCTTTCTTTTGGAGGTTTACAGCCGTGTTCGTTCAGAGGTGGGAGCCGATTTTCCGGTCCTTGTGAAACTAAACGGCTCCGACAATCTTGAAGGAGGCGTTTTGCTGGAAGATGCGGTTTATGCGTCCCGTCTGCTGGATCAGGAAAAGATTGATGCCATAGAGGTGAGCGGAGGTACCTCTGCCTCCGGCGAAGAGACCCCTGTGAGGATCAAGATAGATGCCCCTGAGCGGGAGGCTTATAACCTGGCGCTCGCCAGAGAGATCAAGGAAGCGGTACGATGTCCTGTAATGGTTGTAGGCGGTTTCAGATCGCTTGAAGTGATCAATAAAGCCATTAGAGAAGATGGAATCGACTACATTTCAATGGCCCGCCCCTTTATCAGGGAGCCGCAGTTGCTCAGGCGTTGGAAAGGAGGCGACACTTCTCCTGCACGCTGCATCTCATGCAATGGCTGTTTTAAGCCGGGACTCAAGGAAGGCGGTATCTATTGCGTGGTTGAAAAAAGGGAAGAGCAAAAGCGAAAAAAAACACCAAGACTGAAAAATAAATAGATGCGGCGCGGCCCCTTATTACTCTTCGCACCTGCAGGGGTTGTAGATGAGAAGGGCAGATTTGATTTTTGCGAGCGCCTCTTCCCGTGTTTTGCCGGCTACTCTGAGACCCGGGATTTCTTTGGCTTCCGCTATCCACTGATCGTCGTTGCTCTGATAAATAATGAATTCCCGCATGTCTTGAATATAGCATATACCGGATGAGAATATCGACGCATAAGTTGGATAGTTTACCGGGAGGGCCGGTCTTTCCTGAAATAATCCGGATAAAGCTTCTTTGCGCAGTCCGGGCAGATACTATGACTGAACTCCGCCTCGGAATGGTCCCTGATGTATGCCTCGACCTGGTTCCAGTAGCCCCTGTCGTCGCGGATTTTTTTGCATGAGGCGCATATAGGCAGAATGCCGCTTAATGTACTTATCTTGGCGAGCGCATCCTGAAGGCGTGCAACGAGATTCTTCTGTTTTTCCTCGGCATCTTTGACAACGATGACGAGGGGAGAGATTCCCGCAATGCCAACCAGCATCAATGCCGACGTTGTCAGCCCGACCAGCTCGAATGCGAGGCTGTAGCTCGTGGTCTCGCCTGATATTGCCTGAAAAAGAGTGATGCAGCGACGAGCTTCCATGCCTATGATCGAGGCCGAGATCAATATCCACGAAAGGCGGCCGCCGGTTATTTTTATGAGTCTCAGGGCTAAAACGATGGTAGCCGTCTGAATCAGGACGGAGAGGCCGATGATAAATAAAATCATCACATGTTCTCCCTTTTGGTCTCACATTGCTGACTAATAATTAATTGCAATACCTTATAAGCGGGCTCGCCACTGGATATTGACATAGGGTATTGATGATGAGCTATTGATTAGTCTGTGCCTGTGGCTGAGTAATGCCGCGGTGTATTAAAACTTATGTTTGGGCTAAAATAGTAGAAAAAACTGCCGGGAAGATCAATTGGATACACTTGTAATTAAGGGCGGCAAGCGTCTGAAAGGAACAGTCGAGATAGGCGGAGCAAAAAATGCCGCCCTCCCGATCATGGCGGCTGCTCTCCTTGCGCCCGGGGAGCACCGGATCGGCAATGTGCCGCATTTGAGGGACATATCGACGATGGGGAGGCTGCTGGCCAACCTCGGAGCAGGTTTTCATCTGGAAAGCAATACTGCCCTCCTTGACTGCAGCAAAGTGAAGAATTATGCGGCGCCTTATGAGCTTGTCAGCACGATGCGGGCATCGGTCCTTGTGTTGGGGCCGCTTCTTGCGCGGCTCGGAAAGGCGAAGGTCTCACTCCCCGGAGGGTGCGCTATCGGAGCACGCCCGATAAATCTCCACTTGATGGGGTTCGAAAAGATGGGGGCCTCAATAACTCTCGAATCCGGCTACATTTTCGTGAAGGCAAAGAAACTAAGGGGCGCGCAGATTAATTTCGATATTCCCACCGTGACCGGCACAGAAAACATCATGATGGCAGCGGCCCTTGCAGAAGGAAAGACAGTGATCGAGAATGCGGCTCGTGAACCTGAGGTGGTTGATCTTGCCGACGCGCTGAAATCAATGGGCGCGAGGATCATCGGCGCGGGTGAGAGCGTCATAGAGATAGATGGGGTTTCGAGGCTGCGACCCCTCAGACATGAAGTCATCCCCGACAGGATAGAGACCGGCACTTTTATGGCTGCCGCAGGGATAACCGGCGGCGAGGTTACAATCAAAAGGTGCAACCTGCAGCACCTCGATTCCGTAATCAATAAGCTGAAGGACACCGGCATGAAAATAAGACCTCTTAAGACCGGTGTCAAGGTGACCGGGCCTAAGAGGCCTGCATCGGTTAATGCCAAAACAATGCCGTATCCCGGGTTTCCCACAGACATGCAGGCCCAGTTGATGGCGATGATGTGTGTGGCCGAAGGCACAAGTGTTATCTCTGAGAGCATATTTGAAAACAGGTTCATGCATGTAGCGGAACTCAGGAGGATGGGGGCGGATATCATCATCGAAGGGGGAATGGCGACGGTCCGCGGTGTTCGGAAACTCAAGGGAGCGCCTCTCATGGCTACTGACCTGAGGGCGTCCGCCTCACTCATCGTAGCGGCTCTTGCTGCCGAAGGCGAATCGACGATCCATCGGATTTACCACCTCGACCGCGGCTATGAAAGGATTGAGGAAAAACTCCGGAAACTCGGGGCCGATGTCCGGAGGGGTAAAGAGTAGGGGGCCTGACAGCAGGTTTATTTTTTCATTTCAGCCTCAGCGCGCATCCTCTACAGGTTTCTGTCTCCTTTCTTCCACGACACATACCTGAAATCCCGTGGTGGCAAAGGGCGAAGTCATATTTGAGGGGGTCCTCCGGGTCTAGTTTCCTCAATGCGCTTGTCACCTCAACCGCCATCTTCCAGTCCTGGCTCTTTCTCCCTGTAAAACCAAGACATCGCGATATCCGTGCGATGTGTGTATCAAGCGGAATAACCAGTTTGCTCTTCGGTATCCCCTTCCATATGCCAAAGTCGATATCCCTGTCTCTGACCATCCATCTCAGGAATAGATTCGCTCTCTTACAGGCGCTTCCTTTCAGCGGGGAAGGAAGGAATTGCAGAAGTCCAGGTGGTCTTAGGTCTTTACGGTATACCTCAGTGGTATTAATACTCAGGAATAAGCCGATAAGTCCGGCAAGGGCATTTCCTATGTCAGGATCATCAGGGTTGTAAAAAGTCCTGAAGGCGTTTTCCAAAGAAGAATATTTTTCCAATATGCGGCGCAAAAGAAACAGCAGACAGATGATGTCGTCATTTTCATTGAACCTGTATTTTATTCCCCTCAGTATTGGCCGATCCCTCTTTAAATCAAAACCCAGGAGAAACTCATAAGGGCTTTCACCCATTACGCTCAGTATCTTCTCAACTACAGCTGAAAATAAGCCGACCTTTCCATAGGCAAGGCAAGATGCAATAAAGGCCGAGACCTCAACGTCACTGAAGGAATTGTAACGGTGGGGGAACTTTATCGGATCATATGAAATCCTGCCCTGAAAATCATATTCACGGTAAAAACGGTCTAGGGTCTTCTTGAGAGCATTCATTGGGCAAATAATTATAACTGCTAGTATCATAAATAATAAATTCAGGCCAGACTCTACATAGATATTTGTAATCCCATGGTTTTCATCCGCATCCTGTCGAAGGACTCCGGCTGGATTGCCTCTACGAGCCATGGCCGATCAAGTCAGAGAATGACTGATGCTGACAGTCATGACTCCGGACAAAAGCTATTTAGTCAGATGAAAAGGCACGCTTGTCGATACCACGCCTTTTTTGAAAAGGAGAATACTTTTAATAAGTAGGGCAGTCTGGTTGTGCAGGAGGTGGTGCCACCATCTGCTGGGCACGAACTCAGGGAGCACGACCGTAATCACGCCTTCCGGGAATTCACTACGGACTTCTTCGATGTAATCGACAAGGGGTTCTATTATGGAGCGGTAAGGTGATTCGAGGACGACTAGAGGAATACCCATACATTGCTTGTCCCATTTCGCTCTGACTTTTTCTGTCTCAACTGGATCAAGACAAATGTATACGGCGGCAACATCGTCCGATAAGGCCTTACCGTACTTGATGGCATTGAGCACGGCCATTTGTACGCCGGATACCGGGATGACGACGGAATGGTGTTTAAATGTGTCATCTTTGGTGAGGCATACTGTGAGCTGCTCGGCAACCGCCAGGTAGTGGGCATGCATCCGGGTGGTCAGATATACGAGGCCAGGTATCGCGATGAGCACTATCCATGCGCCATGCGTGAATTTTTCTACTGCGATGATCAGCAGGACTACTGCCGTCGTTGCCGTACCGATTCCATTTATAATAATGCCCTTGAGCCATCCTTCTTCTTTGCCGGCGAGCCAGTGCTTTACCATGCCTGCCTGGGAGAGTGTGAAGGCGGTAAAGACGCCGACGGCATAAAGAGGGATGAGTGAGTGCGTATCTCCCCGGAATATGACGATCAGCAGGATGGAAAGAACCCCCAGTATGAGGATGCCGTTTGAGAAGACGAGTTTGTCGCCCCTATTACTCAACTGCCGCGGAAGAAAGCGGTCAAGAGACATGATCGATGAGAGTCGCGGGAAGTCGGCAAATGATGTGTTAGCGGCGAGTATGAGGATGAGGGTGGTCGAGAACTGGATGGTATAGTAGATGGGCCCTTTCGAAAAGACCGTCTTGGCCAGCTGAGAAAGAACGGTCTCATTGTTATTTGGCAGAATGTGATAGTGGTCCGCGAAGAAGGCTATGCCTATTGTCATTATGCCCAGAATGACTGCCATCCAGGTTAGTGTGATGCCGGCATTTTTTGCCTCGGGCTGCCGGAAGGCCTTGACACCGTTTGATACCGCCTCTATCCCTGTCAGTGTTGCGCAGCCGGAAGCAAAGGCCCGCAGGATTATAAAGAGAGAAAAAACACTGCCGGCTGTGCCGTGCATATGCTCAAAGTAAGGCCGCGGGAGTGAAAGATACTTCGTGGAGGAAGCGGCTATCAGCACGAGGATACTGCCGATGAATATATAAACAGGAATCGAGAAGATCGTGCCTGCCTCTCTAACCCCCCGGAGGTTTATGAGCATGATCAGTACAATTGCGATAAGACACATAGTGACCGTATATGGGCGCGTTGCCGGGAATGCGGATGTGAGGGCTGCGATTCCGGAGGAGATACTGACAGCCACAGTCAGGACATAATCGATCAGAAGTGCGGAGCCGGCGACTAGTCCCGGATAAGTACCCAGGTTTTCTTTGGCCACTATATAGGCTCCTCCACCCGAAGGATAGGCATGGACCGTTTGAAAATATGATGTTGCGACGATTGCGATCAGAACGACTATTCCGATCGCGATCGGGACGGAAAAATGGAGAAGGGCGGTGCCTCCTAACATAAGGGCGAGGAGTATTTCCTCCGGGCCGTAGGCCACGGAGGAAAGCGCGTCGGATGAGAAGACGGCCAGCCCCATGGTCTTATTCAGCCGTTCATGCTGTTCCTTGACCGTTTCAATCGGACTTCCGATAAGGAAACTCTTAATAGACATGGATGAATCGCTCCGTTCTTAACCCTTTTGACGTTAGTCAAAAGTACACCATTTTTTTAAAGGGGCAAAACGGAGGGAAAATAGGAACCACTTGCGAAGCAGCGGCCTTTTTCTGTCCATTGCCCTTCCAAACGCCTGCGAGGTTAGCTGACGGGCTCGGGATTGGAAGTACCCTATTCCCGAAAATATCCCGGGAAATACGCCCCTACTATCGGTTCCCCCGCATCCGCCATCGGCGGATTTAGGCTACAACTTATTTTAAGGATAAAACTCCATGTTATTTTTGTCAATGATTCATGGGCCCACTCAAAAGCCGGATGACATCTGGACAGAATGAATAGAAACGGCGCAGGGAGATGAGCGTCACGGGAAAATCGGAGAGTTACTTCTGTACAAAAGCCTTTCCACTTCTGAATCAGGCACAGGCGGGCTTACAATATATCCCTGGATTTCATCGCACCCGCATGCCCTAAGGAATGATAACTGCTCAATACTTTCAACCCCCTCCGCAGTAACACGCAGATCCAAACTGTGTGCTATCCCTATGATGGCCTTAATAATAGCCTCATCGCTTCTCACCCTGCCGATATTAACAACGAAAGAGCGGTCAATCTTAAGGTAATCAAGCGGGATCATGCGCAAATAATTGAGAGAAGAATAACCAGTGCCAAAGTCATCTATAGATATTGTCACACCCATTTCCTTGAGCACTGCCAAAACTCTCATAGCCCCGTCGGGGTCACGCATCACAGCGCTCTCAGTGATCTCAAGCTCGAAAAACCTCGCTTCAAGACCGGAGTCTATCAGCGCATTTGACACAACATCTACCAGGTCTTTCTGATCAAACTGCCGACTCGAAAGATTCACCGACATCACAATCGGCTCATACCCGGCTTCCTGCCATTGCTTTGCCTGTGCGCAGGCGCGGCCTAATGCCCACTTGCCGAGTTCTATGATGAGACCTGTCTCCTCGGCAATACTTATGAACTGCGATGGCAAGACCATCTCTCCCCCGGCAGGTTTCCATCTCAAAAGTGCCTCCATCCCGGTAACCTTGTCCTTCGCTAATGACTTTTTCGGCTGGTAAAACAATTGCAGTTCGTTATTTTCAACAGCTTTGTGAAGCTTGCGCTCCACTGTAAGGACTTCCAGCGCCGAAAAATTCATCGCCGGGGTATAATACTGATAATTGTTCCTGCCTTTGGACTTCGCATGATACATTGCCGCATCGGCGTTTTTAAGCAGGGCATGCACGTCCTTCCCGTCATTAGGATAGACCGCTATCCCGATGCTTGCTGTTATGAAAATCTCCTGCCCCCCGATAACAAACGCCTCCGATAAATCATTCTGAAGACGGGCCGCCACTTTCCCTGCATCCTCGACATGGACAAGGCGTCGAAGCAGTACGGTAAACTCGTCTCCTCCTAAACGGGATAATACGTCGGGTGCTTCCTCATCTTCGCTTCGAGCTATATAGTCAGAACTTCTTGTGGAGACAAGCAATCTCTCAGTGACTGCGTGAAGAAGTTGATCACCCAAATCATGTCCAAGAGAATCATTAACCCGTTTGAAATCATCGAGGTCGATGAACAATAGTCCAAGCTCCCCTTCCTTCTCCCGCTCGGCCGCCTTTATCGCCTGCCCCAAAACCTCCTTGAACATTACCCGGTTAGGCAAACCGGTGAGGGTGTCATAATAGGCAAGCACCCGAAATTGCTTCTCAGCCTCCTCTCGACTCTTAAGTTTCTGTTTAAGCGCACTTATTTGCCACGAAAGGATTGTAATGATTGTTGCCACAAAGATGGTGACAATAAGGGCGTCACCAGCACCAACAATCAACACCTGGACAGAGACATGGCCCCAATAAAGATAACTCTGAAGTGTCGAAAATAATAATGTAAATAGCTCCGCAAGCACAACAGATATTAATATTAGCTGCCACGGACCGGCAGCCCGCAATCGATCGACAAGCTTTTCTACGCTATCCACATGTCAATTTTAAACCATCAACCAATATTTTTCTATATTCCCATATTTTTTATGGATGGCTTGACTGAAAATCAGAACGGAAGAACCGTCTAGGGCGCGAGGCATTTTTCTCGCGATCAATTAACGCTATAGAGCGCGTACGCAGAGTAAGTCAACGTTACTATTCTCTCAATATGTCTTCAGCACAAAAGTATCCGCTGGCTATTACCCCCGTAAAACCGCCTCCGAGGAATGTCCAGGCGGATGCGAAATGAAGATTTTTGATCGGAGATTTTTGACGAATTCTTCGCATGCCGGCCTGTCTGGGAATCTCAGCATAGCCATATGCAGTGCCCTCGGGATTCAATGTATAGCGCCTCATTGTTTTCGACGTGCTGACTTCGTAATATTCTACCTCTTTCTTAATCCCTGGGATGAGGTCGTCAAGTCTTGCGATAAAGATTTGAGCTACCTCCTCCTTTTTTGCTCTATATTCCTGCTGACTCAAATTTTCCCAATCAGAAATATAATCATAAGTAGCAATAACACTAAGGCTTTTGCCTTCAGGTGCCAACCCCGAGTCAATCTGACTGTAATCTACAAAGCAAAAAGGCCTCGTACGGAAATCTGCCTTACTGTTTTTCAGGATATCAGACTGTTTCTGAACACTTGGATGGAAAGCAAACGTTGAATAGTGTTTATTCCCCAGTTCTTTTACCGGCTTCTTAAAGCCAAGATATACTGTCAAAATTGAACACGCTATCTCCCAATTTTCTATTTGTGATCTTAAGCGGCGGGATGCCTTCGGAGAAAGCAAATGATTTGCGACATTAGGTATGGCGGCATTCGCGATAATGTTTCGAGCAAAGACTTTTAGCCCTTCTGAATTTTCAGGAACCTTTTTGGTGTACTCCACTCCGATAGCCCTGTTGTTTTCAGTGAGGATTTTCGTTGCGAGATGGTTCAGGATGACCTCGCCACCGTTATCAGTGATCACTCGTGACAAATAATCGGAGAGCTTCTGCGAACCACCTTTAATATACCATCCTCCCCCTGAATAATAACTTCCCTGGCCTGCTGCATAGTACAGCATAGACATCGTATAGGGATCGTTGTGATAATATCCGAGATTACCAATTAGGACCAATTTCAGGTCATCGCTTTTTACAATCGAGTCTAAGAATTTACCTACGGTTTCATTGCGGTAAGAGACAAGATTCCGAAATACTAGTGGAAAAATGGGAAGCGCAAGGAATACCTTCCATTTTTCCCGAGGTAACTTCCATATTTCCCTTCTGAGATCGACGATGACTTTGAAAAACTTTCTTATTCCTTGCTCATCTTCAGGAAATTTTTTTATAAATGTAGCGATTGCTTTCTCGGCATTATCTGGAACAACAATGTCCACTCTTTCATTCACAAAACGATAAAATTCCGGAACTCTTATGAACTCCACATTGTCAAATACCTTTAGGTCCTTAAAAATTTTGGGCTTAATGTCGTCTTCATCAAGCCCGTCCATTTCATGCAAGCCAGCTTCCACAGTATAGCCATTTCGCTTAAATGTTGTAGCATACCCGCCGGGTTTGTTATGCTGCTCAATCAGAAACACTTTTTTACCTTCTTTTGCCAGCTTCGCACCGGCAGTCAGCCCGCCGAGGCCTCCGCCTACAATGACAACGTCGTATCCCATAATATTTCGTGCCGATCTATCTCCTGACGCTCCAAAAATTTATTATGGATCTTTTTGAAAAAACCCATTTTTTTGATCTATTGACGTAATATATATGGAACCCTAAAAAAGAGTAAAGCTGTGAGGTCAAGAGCCAAGACAACCAAAACTTGCTGGCATCGGTAATAGTCAGGGAAAAAATAGAAAGGGCTCTACTGTAAGAAGGCAGACGATTGGAAAAAAGAGACACAAGGAGAATACCCTTAAACAGAGAAATAATTCTCACCAGAAATGGAACTGTTTACAAAGGCTTTCTCATCAGCATTTCCGAACGGGGTCTCCAGCTAATCGTTCCACAATCTCAACAACTTCACGCTAATCAGCAAACGCATCGATTTACCCTCACCCTGCCAATCTCATCTTCCAAAACAATTGACATATCATGTAGGGAAATCTGGTGCGACGGCGATGTCATGGGAGTCCACATACAAGACCCCCCGGCAGAATACAAGGCATTCTATAAGCAGTCGTATCTTAAAATCAAAAAAGAGATATCACACGATTCCATAGCCGTAATAGGCATGGGTTGTCATTATCCCGGAGCGCCGACCCTTAAAGCATTTTGGGAAAACATCCTCGCTCGCAGGCGGGAGTTTCGAAAGCTTCCTGAGCATCGTCTGCCACTTTCGGAATACTACGACGCTGATCCAACTGCCCCGGATAAGACTTACGCTGACCGCGCAGCCGTTATAGACGGCTTTATTTTTGACTGGATAAAAAGGGGGATACCAAAAACGGTGGTCGATTCCTCTGACATAGTCCACTGGCTTGCTCTCGAAGTGGCCCTCCGGGCACTCGAAGACGCCGGATATACCCGCCGGAGTACCCCTTGCGACCGCACCGGCGTTATATTGGGCAACACGCTTACGGGAGAGTACACACGTTCGCAGAGCATGCGCCTGCGTTGGCCTTACGTCAGCAAAATCCTCAAGGCGGCAGCCATTGAGAAAGGCCTGCCCGCGGGACTCACGGAGGACCTTCTTCATACAATGGAGGAGTATTACAAATCTGCCTTCGCCCCCATGACTGAAGATAGTCTTGCCGGCGGCCTCTCAAATACGATTGCCGGAAGGATCTGCAATTTCCTTGACCTGCGTGGAGGAGGATACACGGTTGACGGAGCCTGTTCATCATCCCTGATTGCGGTGGCAACTGCGGCAACGGCACTCTCGACCGGCACGCTGGACCTGGCCATAGCAGGTGGCGTAGATATAAGCCTCGACACCTTCGAACTCGTGGGATTTGCCAAGACGAACGCGCTCACTACGGGAGACATGAGGGTTTACGACAGGAAGGCAAGCGGTTTCCTCCCGGGCGAAGGGGCAGGTTTTGTCGTTCTTAAAAGGCTGCAGGATGCGCACACCCACGGAAATTATGTATACGCCGTACTTCGCGGATGGGGCATATCTTCTGACGGTAAGGGCGGCATCACTGCTCCCAAGGCTGAAACTCAGGCGCTCGCAATAAGACGCGCTTACGGCAAAGCAGGCTACGACCTTTCAAGCATAGACTTTATTGAAGGGCATGGCACCGGAACGGCAGCAGGCGACAAAGCAGAAGTGGAGGGCATAGCAATGGTCATGAGCTCCGGCAGGCAGGCTGACCAGCTGCGCTCCTGCGGAATAACATCCCTCAAATCCCTGATCGGTCACACAAAGGCAGCTTCGGGCATAGGCGGTTTCATCAAGGCGGTTATTGCCGTCAACAGGCGCATTATTCCTCCTACAGCCGGATGCTCAGAACCGAACGCTGCGTTCAAGGACAAAGCCAAAGCTCTATTTCCGGTGATGCACGGCGAAATCGGCGACATCAACAAGATCATGCGGGCAGGGGTCTCAGGTATGGGATTCGGAGGCATTAACTGCCATGTCACAATCGAATCAGACAGCAAGCCGGCAAGCGCTCTCGACACATCAATCGGTGAACGCCAGTTGATGGCCTCCTACCAGGAGACCGAGATTTTCGCCGTCGCTGCTCAGAGCCGGCAAAATATGCTGGAGAAAATAAACCAGCTCAAAAAACTCGCATACGGCATAAGCTCATCGGAACTCGCTGATCTCTCAAGCTATCTAACGCAAGAGGTCAACGCTGCCGATCACTTCCGTGTCGCCATAGTAGCTTCCTCCCCGGATAACCTTATAGACTGTCTCGACCGCACGCATCGTATCCTCGCAGACAATGAAATTATAAATGGAACCATGAAGGCAAGCCCTCAGCAGGACATCTGGATCGGCCATGGCCAAAAAACGCCACGAATCGGCTTTTTGTTCCCGGGCCAGGGATCCCAACAGCTTAACATGGGCAGGATCCTGATAGACCGTCACGCATGGGCCAGAGATCTGGTTTCCCGCACAGACCCTTATCTTGCGGAGCACGGATGCAGGAAAATCATCGAAGCCATCTATCAACCTGTAGACAGGGCTTCAGATGTCCACCAGGTCGAGACATGGATGAAGACCCTCTCAAACTCGGAAATAGCGCAGCCGGCAATATGCCTCTGTTCACTTCTATGGATGCGCCATCTTGAGAATTTGGGCATTATTCCGCAGGCAGCCGGCGGACATAGCTTGGGTGAACTGAGCGCTTTCCATACAGCCGGCGCCTTTGGCGACATGGCTCTTCTGCGCTTCGCCGCGTTTCGCGGAAGAATAACTGCGGCAAAGGCCCATGAAGCCGGCACCATGGCCAGCCTCTCATGCGACCGCGAAAAAGCCCGTAAAATACTGGACGAGACAGATGGATACGCCGTTATAGCCAATATAAACTCTCCTGAGCAGACTGTCGTATCAGGCGAGTGGAGGGCAATAGAAAAAGTGATGCGTCTTGCCACCGCCAGCGGCATAAAGACAAGGCGGCTCCCGGTTGCAAACGCTTTCCATTCACGCTTCATGAGTGATGCTGCTTCCACTCTGGCAATGCGCGCACCAATCCCGGAGACGCTCCCGACCTCTAAAGTTAGGCTATTCACTTCCATTGATGGAAGTCCCGTAATGCCCGGAGCAGACCTCAAGCAACATTTCAGCCGGCAACTTACACACACAGTGGACTTAATATCGCTTGTAGGAAATATGAAGAAGGAATGCGATTTATTAATCGAAGTCGGCCCCGGCCGCGTGCTATCGGACCTGGCCCGTTCTATAACAACGGGTGCAGACACTTACTGCCTCCCGGTCGAGGGCAGAGCGGGCGACGACCGGTCGCTAAACACGGTGCTCGCCTGTTATTTCGCTCAAGGCGGCATAATTATATGGCCGGCCCTCTTTCAAAACCGTCTCGTAAGGCCCTTCATACCGGCTTCCCAACGCGTCTTTATAGAAAACCCCTGTGAGCGGCCACTGCTGCCGATCGACAACAAAATGCTCAAGACCATCAGCGCTGAGGTGCCACAGCCGCCGAAACAAGCGATCCCGAAAAAGAAGTCCGAACTCACGGACGAGCAGCAATCAGTAAGCGCCTTTGCCGAAACACCGGATGAGCTCCTTAACCTTGTTTCAAAAATTACAGGCTTCCCCGTCAGCTCGATATCCCTTGATAACCGGCTACTGGACGACCTGAACCTCGATTCGATAAAGGCAGCCGAGCTTGTCGCAAAGGCTATGAAAATTTACCACGCGGAGGGGACAGTCGACCCTGCAGCTTTTGCTAACAGCTCACTGAGAGAGATCTATGACCATATAATGATGGGAAAAGAGAAAAGTGATCTTTCCACTGTGTCCCCGGGAAAAGATGCCTGGGTACGCAACTTCAAGATAAAGTATGTTCCACGACCGCTTACTCCTCAACCCGCAAGCGCCCTGAAGCAAAAAAATGTCCTCATAGTCTCTGACCACTCACATGCCCAATATCATAACGATCTCAGAGATGTCATGAGCAGAGAACGACTACTTGCCGTAACAATGAATTATGCAGAGGTGCCGGTAGCTTCGCCAGAGGAACTGGGAAGATTCGACTACTTCATCTTCCTCCTACCGGCAGACCAGGTCAACAGCAATCTTCTGACGGCCTGGCAAGCCCTGGAAATGGCAGGCAGGTTGCACAAGATCGCCGCAACTATTGCTGCATTGAAAAGACGCTTCCCCAAACCGACCTATGCAGTGCTTCAATTCGGAGGCACAGATCTCTTTGGCATCGACCATGCAACTTCAATCGTGGCAAAGGGCACAACAGCGTTTCTCTCAAGCCTCCGCCTCGAAAATCCGCAGGAAAGGATCCGCGTTCTGCAGTTCAGCCATATGTCCCCCCAAGCGATTGAGAAAACATTGGCGGAGCTTCGGGCAGAAGATACCTTTGCTATTGCTGTGTACGACGATGAGTTGGTCCGGTGCGTGCCTGTTCTCACCCCTGTGAGGTCTCATGAGTTCACCCCGAGGTCCATTCCATGGCACAGCCAGGACGTGGTGCTTGTAACCGGAGGCGCTAGAGGTATCACTGCGGCATGCACACTTTCCTTTGCACTTAAGACGGGAGTAAGGCTTGCGCTAGTAGGAAGCACCTCGAACATAGAAAGCGACCCCGAGATCCGGGAAAGTCTGAACCGTTACAGCGAGAACAACATTTCGCACCGCTATTACGCCTGCGACATCAGAGACGAAAATGCTGTCTCATCACTGATCACAAACATCAGAGAAGAACTCGGCCCTATAACCGGCTTTATCCACGGCGCTGCGATGAACAAGCCGCGCCGGGCAGACCAGGCCTCGCTGGAGGACGCATATAACGAAATCAGTCCCAAGGTTCTGGGCGCAATCAACATCCTAAACATCCTCAAAGACAGTCCGCCAAAACTGATCGTTGCCTTCGGCTCCATTATAGGAGTAACCGGGATGGCTGGAAACGCATGGTACGGTTTTTCAAATGAGGTCCTCAACCTTGTGCTACAGCAATTCAGTGGCCGGAATCCCTCTGTGGAAATCATTACTTGTGCATTCAGCATATGGGCAGACATCGGTATGGGCGCCAAAATGGGCAGCATCGCATTTCTCTCGAAGCTGGGAATACAGGCGATCCCAAAAGAGGAAGGGATAGACCACTTCCTGCAGATGGTTGCCTCTTCGGCTGATACGCCGCAGGTAATTGTCGCCGGCAGACTCGGCTCGCTTGACATAATGCGTGCGCAGCCGCCCAACCAGCGGGGGCGTTTCACCCGGGAAATCGTTTTTTTCGAGCAAGGCGTAGAAATAGAGACAAAGGCTTTACTTACAACCGCCCAAGACAAGTATCTAACCCATCATATCTTCAGGGGCACCTACCTTTTCCCCACTGTATTTGGCATTGAAGCAATGTGGCAGGCGGTCATGGCGGTTGCCGGAGCAGACGATCACACCGCAATTGAAATAGAGGATATAAGGCTCAGCTATCCCATTACAGTAGAGCCCGACGGGCAAACAGAAATACGCATAAAGGCCCTTGTACAGGAATCCGATCAGGCTGGTGCAACGACGAAGGTAAAGGCTGCCATCGCCTCTGAACGGATGGGATTCGATAAAGACTGCTTCGAAGCAACTTTTATCCTGAACGGCAGCCTGCTGCCCAGCCAGTATACTAAAGAGATACCAAAGGAAGTCCTGGACATTCATCCCGGCGAGGACCTTTACGGCCATATGCTCTTTCAGGGGACAAACTTCCAGCGCATCAGGCATATCATATCGATGACAGATAACCAGTGCATTTTTGAAGCCTCTACCCAACCACCCGACCCGGACTTTGACGGTACCCACCAGCCCTTTACAGCGGGTGACCCCTATTTCAGGGACACATTACTTCAGTCAGGACAAATCATCCTTCCAGACCTAAGAGCCCTTCCAATTAAGATCGATAAATGGGAGATATATTTTAGGCCGCATGGCTTTGACAAATATCTCATTATCGGTAATATCCTTGAGAGGAATAACGATACCGTCGTAGCAGAAGTGACAGCGGTCGACCAAAACGGCACAATTGTCGAAAAAATCCTGGGCTACACCGTAAAAATAATCGAACGCATACAGGACGCTCCTACGGTGAATGACCTTTTGTCACCAGATCATTGGGACGAAAACCGAATAAACCTGAAGATCGCACAGTTGTGTAACGAGGTCAAAGCCGAACTTCCGGCTGTGCGCATAAAGCATGTTCCCCTTCTATCTAAAATGGCGAAACCCGAACGTCATTTCCTAGAACACACGCTCTTTGAAAGCGCCTGCCAGTCAACATCGCCGAGACCAGCCGATGCTTCTGTCCCAATCACCGTTGCCTGGACCGAGCAGGGCAAACCATTCCTTCCCGGGAACGATAACATAGCCCTCTCATGCAGTCACGATGCCAAACTGCTGATCTGCAGCGCCGGCCTGGCTCCTCAGGGCTGCGATGTCGAGCCGGTTATACACAGGGATGCGGAAGAATGGGATCTCATGCTCGGCAGCGATAATCAGCAGCTTTTAGACCGTCTGCAGAAAGAGGGCGAGTCTTATGACGAAGCAGCCACCCGTATCTGGTGCGCAGCAGAGGCATTGCTTAAGGCAACAGACATGCGCCAAAACGAACTCAGATATAGCTACAGCATCGGTGATTGTGTCGCATTCAGCGGGACGGAAGGCATTGTTGTTTTCACCTTCCCTGTCAGGCTGCTTCGTGGTCCCCAGCGGATCATCGCTGTGGCTACTCGACTTAATCTGCCATCGACCCTTATGGACAGGAATAAGTCGACCTGTTTAGTTACTCTTCAGGAGTCGGCTGAGATTTTGGACGAGAGCGGCCCTCAAGGGAACAAAGTCTTTGTGTGCAGATTCAACCTTGGCCTCAAGGATAACGCTAGCATTAGTGGCGGCGTCAACTTCGCAAACTACGCCCACTGGCTCGGAAATGTAAGGGAGGCCGCCTTGAAACCGGTCGGGAAATATATAAGTGATGAGTTTTATAACGGTCATTTCATGGTAACAAACCATACTGAAACAGACATAATGCGACACGTAAGAAACCATGAAAGCATTGAGGCACGTATGTGGATAGACCAGGTATTCGGCTACAAGGACTCCTCCATCAGGCTTAAATTCGGATGGTTCAAAATAACGGAAGACGGCATCATAGTTCCCGTAGCCTTCAGTGATCACCAGGTCTCCTGGATCAAGGTGGTCGGACACGGTCTTGTCGAGCCGGTGGAATGTCCCTCATTTTTCGCGGATTTCCTCCGTGAAAATAACATGTCACCGAAGCTGCCAAAAACAAAACAACTTGAGAATCTACCCCCGGTCGCTGTCATAACCGCGGACGACTTCGGCGAGATGATGCGGGAATACGACCTCATCGGCAGGAACAAAAGTGCAGCCGCCGAAACCATGGTTGACACCTCCATGCAGCATTCTAACCTCGCCCAGAACATATATTTCTCCAACTATTTTGTATGGCAGGGACACCTCATAGATAAGTACATGTATGAACTCGACCCTCAACTCTACATGAGCATGTCGTCCAAAGCCCAGTTTGCAACCACGCGCTGCCAGGTTATCCACCTGCGCGAGGCTATGCCGTTTGACCGCGTAGCCATTACCCTGCAGGTGCATCGCGTATGGAAGCGAGCCTTGGAGCTCTATTTTGAATATTTCAAAGTTACTCCCTCAAACGAAAGGATCAAACTCGCATACGGCCATCACACGATAGTATGGGCGTCAACCGACGAGACCGATAAATATGTCCCAATGGACATACCTGCCATATTCATAAATAAACTCATCTCCTGACTTTTAAGCTGTCCTACAGACCGTAACAAGGATTCCCTATTTTGTAAAAGGCTTCAAAGAATTACTACATAATTGTAGCGATACCACAATCATGTAGTAGGTCATTCCTGCATTTTCTTTAATAATCAAATAGATCCCCGCTGGCATGTTTTTGGCAATGGTTTCAGTGATGCCTATGGAAATAGTAGGTGCGATGGATAGCGGTGGACAATAGTGCAATGGGAATAAATGACGGGATCCATGCAGGCCCTGTTTTTTTTAAAAAAAACTTAAATAGGAGGAAACGATGAAGAAAAGGATTTTGAAGGCAGCGCTGTTACTGATATTGTTGTTTGTTTCAGGGGCCCATGCGGAAGAGGCCAAACCTGCCGGTACAGGCCTGGATGATATCAAGAACATGTTGGGGTTAAGCATCTATCTGCAGGGCGGGTACAACTACAATTTTGAGAATCCCGATTCGGGGGAAAACAGACTCAGGGTATTCGACCATAAGGCGAACAGCTTTACGCTCGATCTCGCCCAGATAGTTTTCAACAAAGACGCCGCAGTTGGAGGGGTCGGCTACAGGCTCAAACTTTCCGCCGGCGAGACTGCAAAGTTTATTCACGCCACCGGTCTCGGCATTAATGAGGGAGATGATCCCGCAAAATCAGATCCTTTTGATCTGACCGAGGCCTATATCGATTATGTTGCGCCTCTGGGCAAGGGGCTTAAGTTCCGGTTCGGAAAGTTCGTAACGCTGCACGGCGCAGAAGTTATCGAGGCGAAGGACGATATGAATTACTCCAGGGGCCTACTCTTTAATTTCGCAATACCATTTACCCATACGGGCCTGATGGTCGGTTATCCCTTCAGCGACAAATTCGGCGTAAACTTCTATGTCGTCAACGGCTGGGACAACTTCAAAGATGAGGGCAGCAGCAAGACCCTCGGTTTGACCGTCAACCTGACCCCTGTTGAGCAGGTCTCAGCTGCCTTCAACTTTATGAACGGCCGCGAAGTCGGCGGCGTTACCGGAGGAGATACCAACAGGTTCCTCTCTGATACTGTGATAACGATAAAGCCGGCAAAGAATCTGACATTTGTGGTAAATGGCGACTATGCCGTTCAGTCCGATGCCGCTCCCGATGGCGGCGATGCAAAGTGGTACGGCATTGCAGGCTATTGCAAATACGATTTCAGCGATTTGTTCAGCGCGGCCTTAAGGGCGGAATACTTCGACGACAATGACGGGGTGAGGACCGGCACTGCACAGAAGGTCAAAGAGGTAACTTTTACGCCGGAGTTCAGGGTCGCAAAGAACCTCATAGTCCGGCCCGAATACAGGCACGACTGGTCGGATAAGCACGCCTTTGATTCTCAGCACAACACATTGGACAAGAAGAACCAGGATACTGTCGCGCTTGGTGTGATGTATATGTGGTAAATGACTAATAAAGAAAAGGAGATTTGATATGAAACACCTAACACTCATAATAACATTACTGGTTTTCATTTTTTCGGCATCACTGTTGCACGCCGAAGACCAGGTGCAGAAGGCTAACCCTCCCTCTCAGGCTGAGCAAGTCGCGCCTGCTCAGCCTGCACCTGCCGTTGCAACCTCTGCTCCGACCCTGAAGCCGGACCCGTCGGGCGCCAACACGGGCGGTGCGGCGGACGTAGTCGGGGCAAGCGCCGGTGCTCCAACCGCCGATGACCTTAAGAACCTAGGTCCAAAGGAGCCGCTTGCGGCTAAATTAGCTGATACGATTGGCCACAACAGAATTGCGATAAACTTCGTGTGGACGCTAATCTGCGGATTTCTTGTCATGTTTATGCAGGCCGGCTTCGCCCTGGCCGAGACCGGTTTTACAAGAGCAAAAAATGCGGGCCATACGATGGCTATGAACATGATGATATACGGCATAGGGATGCTTGGTTACTGGATATGCGGCTTTGCTCTTCAGATGGGGGGGGTAGGTAATATCGCGGCCCTGGGCGGAGGCACAGGGTTGCTGGACGGTGAATTTGTCATACACCTTTTCGGAAAAGATTTCGGTCTCTTCGGGACAAAGGGGTTTTTCCTTTCCGGAGGTGCATATGATACTGCGATCTTCTCTTTGTTTTTGTTCCAGATGGTGTTTATGGACACTACGGCTACTATCCCGACAGGGGCGATGGCGGAACGCTGGACCTTTAAATCCTTTGTGATATACGGCTTCTTCATCGCCATGTTCACCTATCCTATGTACGCAAACTGGGTATGGGGCGGAGGCTGGCTTTCTCAGCTTGGGAAAAACTTTGGCATCGGCCACGGTACCCTTGACTTTGCGGGATCTTCTGTCGTGCATATGACGGGCGGTGTCGCTGCCCTTGCAGGCGCGATGATATTGGGGCCCCGATACGGCAAATACAAAGACGGCAAGGTGCATGCACTTCCCGGGCACCATATCCCCATGGCCGTCACCGGCTGCTTTATACTTGCGTTCGGATGGTTCGGGTTCAATGCAGGTTCCACTCTGGCCGGAGGTGATTTGAGGATAGGCGTTATCGCCACTAACACAATGCTTGCCTCAGCTTCAGGCGCATTTTTTGCGATGCTCTATATGTGGCTGTTCTACAAAAAGCCTGACATCTCGATGGCTGCAAATGGTCTGCTTGCCGGTCTCGTGGCGATCACCGCTCCATGCGCATATGTGAACTCTGTGGCGGCTGTTCTCATCGGCGCAATAGCGGGGGTGCTCCTCTGTGCAAGCGTATTCTTTGTC
>OUUY01000125.1 GCA_900302705.1 Candidatus Sulfobium mesophilum | reverse complement strand
AAGACCCCCAGACGAGCAGCCTCGACCGCGGTCTCGACTGTCGGAGCGCCGGTAATAATGACAACCGGACGCGTTATGCCTTTTTCCCTTGCTTCCCGGATGATGTCCAGCCCTGTCTTGCCGCCTCCCAAAATTATGTCGGCATAAATCATGTCGAAGGCGCCGTTTTCTATTATCTCTTTGGCCTCACTATAGTTCTTAGCGGTAATGACCTCATAACCCTCATCCGTAAGAAAGCATTCCAGGGTAAATCTGATGCTCTCCTCGTCATCGACGATAAGGATTCTAGGTTTTTTCTCCGACTTCCCTCCTGGCATGTCTATCATAACGCCAGTTATATGTCCTCTGACGGCAACCGCAAGCTCTTAATATTTTCTCCTCCCAACTCTCTTTAAGCCTGCTAATAATTAGTTCTTACTTGTCCCTGATATATTCGTATATATTCAGATAGTGCCTTCCGGGATGATTCCAGGAAAAGTCATATCTCATCCCGTTGACAATCAGTTCCCTGAAATGCTGGGGATAAGCATACCACATTCCAATGGCCCGATGGAGCGCCGATTCCAGCCCCTTGAAATTGAAGTCATTAAATACATATCCGTTTCTCTCATGGTAAGGTCTCGATGAGTAATCAGCGTCAAAGACCGTGTCTCTTAACCCCCCGGTAGCCCTTACCACAGGCACTGTCCCGTATTTCAGCGCGATCATCTGGGTCAGGCCGCAGGGCTCGAACAAACTCGGCAGCACTATCATGTCCGAGCCGGCATAGATAAGGTGCGAGAGTTCCTCGTCGAAGCCGATTTCGAGATGACAGTCGGGGTTGTCATTCAGCTGGCGCTTCAGACTCAGGAAATAGTTATTGATACCATGATCAGGAGACGACCCCAAAAGAACGAACTGACATCCGTTTGCCAGTGAATAGAAGATCGAGTCCCTGATAAGGTCCACCCCTTTCTGATGGTCCAACCTGCCGATATAGGCCACGATAGGTTTATAATCCTGCCTAAGGAGCAACCTGTTGCGCAAGGCCTCCTTATTCTTATACTTTTTTTCCTGGCCCGTATTGACAGCATACCGATGGGGGATATGCCTGTCTATGGCCGGGTTCCAAACATCATAGTCAATGCCGTTTAGGACGCCCCCAAACTTCTGAGCATGCGTGTTCAGGGTCTGGCCCAGACCGTAGGACAGCGAGGTATTCTGAATCTCCCATGCATAACTGGGGGAGACAGTGGTTACAAAATTCGAATAAACAATGCCTGCCTTCATGAGGTTGATTGCCCCGGGGTAAAAATTGTCCCGAAGCCTGTCATGATGAAAGTAATGTTCTGCCCTGCCGAGCCCGACGGCATTCAGTATGAATCCCCCTGTCACGCCCTGATGCTTCAGGTTATGGAGCGTAAAGCAGACGCGAGGATGGGTCATGCCAAGATTCTTATATATATCGAACAGAAGGACCGGCACTATACCCGTTTGCCAGTCGTGACAGTGTATGACGTCGGGACTCTTTCCCGTCTTGAACATAAACTCCAGCGCAGCCCTGCTGAAGAAGGTGAACCGCTCCGGGTCGTCCTGATGGCCATAATAAACCCCCCTGTTAAAAAAGTTCTTTTCGGAATGGGGTTCAATAAAAAAACACTTTCTGCCATGGACAAATCCGAAAAATACTGAACAGTGTATCCGTCGGTCATAGAACGGAACCCAGAGGTCATTAAAAATCTTTTGCATGCCATAGATCTGATCATGGCGCATGCAGTCGTATTTCGGTAGAATAATCTCTACATCGTTGCCCCGGATCTCGAGTTCATGGGCGAGCCCGTAAACAACGTCGGCGAGCCCTCCTACCTTGGCGACAGGGGCACATTCCGCCGTCACCATGACGATATACATCGTATCCCTCTTTCCAATATTTATTGCACTACCAGTAAAACCAGGCCGCCTCGCACTCCTGCGCCGAGCAACAACATTTTATACTATTAGCTCCTGATCTGCTACATTTATATCTCACCGGAATACACTAAACAGATCTAGCCTAAAAAACGCCTTTATGAAAACGATATCCGTCACAGGAGAAAACTGCTCCGTCAGGCGTGATCCGTTCCAGTCTGATGCCGGGTGCTGCAGAGGCGCCTTCATGGAGCGTTTTTCCGCCGACAGTAATGATGCGGGAAGAAGGCTTATTTTCGTAAAAATGGCCGGAGATACTCAGATCAGGCAGCTTCTGTCTGACAAATAAAGGCAGCTCGCTCATCTCCATTATTTTGCCGTCCGTGACTTCTTTCTCGGCTGCGTCAGGGTTCATCTGAAATGAAACAGCCGAGCCATTCTCCTTAGGTTTTGAATCGAGATCATTACCGGTTCTGACGTCGCTCTGCAACTGACGGAGGTGGGGGCCTCGACTTTCGTTCACCGTGTCTTTCACTACTTCATCCTGCCTGCTGGCTGCCGCATCTGTGGATACTTCAAAGGGTTCGCGGGCCGCGCTTCGCTTAGATTGCCATGGACCAGCCCACCAGAGAAGAATTCCGGCATTCAGAAGAAGGGCTAGGAATACAAAATATCTCCACAGGAAATGCCCCCTCCGTTTTTGCCGGGGCGAATACCAGGGCGACAGCTGGTGCGGGCCGGCCTCCAGGCGTCTTTGTTCCTCAAGTTTTTTAAGCGCGTCAAGTATATAGGACATCTCTAATCCCCTGTTCCGCCCGCGTTCTTACCAGAGGAGCGGCTGCTCCGATCATTATATTGCCCCTGGTCCTCTTCATTTTCATTTGGTTTTTGCAGCGGCCCCTGTGCCGTCCATCTCTCTTCGTAACGCATACCTTCGTCCTGCCACTTCGCTCCATGCCAGAGCGAAGACCTCCTGTCGAACCACCAAAGGGTATCCAGACGCGGGGGTTCTGAAGACCCGGCATTCACATGGGCCTGACCCACGGCTCCGGCAATGGCACTCGCGTATGAAGTCTTCAAATGATAATAGACTGCAGGCAACACGATCCCTATAAGGACAAACATCACGCCGGCAAGCAGCTTTTCACGTCCTGTCACTGGCAACGTCTGTTTCGTTTTTCCGAATACCTCGCGGGCGGCCTTTGTGAGAGTCTCGGTATCGACCCTGTCTTTCCCCTGGACATAGGCCCCAAGCAGGGCTCTGTCGCAGACGACGTTAATAAGCCGGGGTATGCCTCCCGTAAGACGAAAGAGCTTTCTTAAAGCGGATGTCTGGAAGAGCTCTGCGGTTCGGCCACCAACTGACAACCGATGGGAGACATAGTTGGCCACTTCATCGTCCGAAAGGGGACCAAGATGATACCTTGCCGTGATCCGCTGCTCCAGCTGTCTCAGTTCAGTGCGTCCAAGTATCTCTCTTAATTCAGGCTGTCCCACCATTATGATCTGCATAAGTTTATGCTCGTTCGTCTCAAGATTGGTCAGCAGCCGCAGCTGCTCAAGCACATCGAAGCTGAGGTTCTGCGCCTCTTCTATGATGAGCACAGTCCGCTTTCTTTTTGAGTGCGATTCGATCAGAAACTCATTGATCCTGTCGGCAAAGACCTTCACGCTCAGATTGCCTTCGGGATAAACGATACCCAATTCGTCGCATATGCCTGCTAGAAGTTCGACAACGGTAACCCTGGGGTTAAGTATGAACGCAATGTTCAGATCATCCGGTACCTCTCCCAGGAGAGACCTGCATACAGTTGTCTTTCCCGTCCCCACTTCTCCGGTCAGAAGGACAAACCCTCCGTCTCCCCGAAGACCGTATCGGAGGTGGGCAAGCGCCTCACAATGCCCCTCACTCATATAGAGGTAGCGGGGATCAGGTGCTATTGAAAAGGGGGGCTCTTTCAGGCCGAAATATTCTTTATACATGCATCCCACCATGCATACGTCTCCCTAAAAGATTAATATAATAACGAAAGTAAATACAATGGTTAGATGGTAATTGTCTTTGCGTTAATAAAGAGTGCTCCAGGTGAAACACCAGTAGAGGATCTCTAGGCTGGAAAATAAAGGCCGGCATTGAAGAAAAACCTATTCCGGCCTTTCGGGATCATAGATGTTAGACTAAGGGCGGTTTTTCAGATTGCAGCCAGCGACTTTAGCGTACTGAGCCTGCCGGGCTGCTTGAGCTTCCTCATCGCCTGCATCTCGATCTGCCTTACCCTTTCGCGTGTTATCGAAAGCCGCCTTCCAACCTCCTCCAGAGTATGGTCCCTTTCAACCCCTATGCCGAACCTCATCCTCAGCACCCTTTCCTCACGATGCGAAAGCGTCTTCAGGACCTTCAGCAGATGTCTGGATATCTCCTTTTTCTCTACATCCAGGTCCGGCAATGGTGTGTTGCTGTCACAAATGAAGTCTTCGAGGTCCGAGTCTTCGTCACCTACAGGGGTCTGAAGGGCTACCGGCGTCTGTATAGCCTTGCGAACCTCCTCAACCTTCTTAACAGGTATATGCAGTTTTTTTGCAATCTCCCTGACACCCGGTTCCCTCCCATACTCCTGTTTTAACTCTTCTGTCGCCCGACTGACCTTGTTATAAAACTCCATTATGTGAACAGGGACCCTGATGGTCTTTGACTGATCGATCAGGGCGCGGGAAATCGCCTGTTTTATCCACCATGTTGCGTAGGTGCTGAACTTGAAACCCATCTCATATTTGAACCTCTCTACCGCTTTCATTAGGCCTATATTGCCCTCCTGAATAAGGTCTAAAAGAGGCAACCCCCTGCCGATGAAGTGCTTGGCGACTTTGATTACAAGCCTCAGGTTTCTTGTGATCAACTCATTTCTTGCCTCGGCTATCGATTCCCTGGCGCTGACGATGATTTCCCACTTCGCCCTTAATTCGGTCATGTCGATCTTACACTTTAGATCAAGAAACACGTATTCCTTCCTCACCCCGGTAATAACCTCGGCATTTATCGTCCTCTTCACAAGATCTTCGAGGATTTCCAGACAGAGTTCCAGTGCCCTCGCATCCTTCTCATCCTGAGAGACATGAAGTTCAGCATTAATACTGCTGTAAAAAGGAAGGGATAGCACAATCTCGCTGATACATTTCTTCCCTTCCTCGATCTTCTTTGCAAGCGCAGCCTCCTGCTCCTTTGTGAGGACATGAATATCACCCAGCGAATTGAAGTATTTTTGTACAAGACCCTCGCCGCTTCCCCCCAATACACTGGCGTCAACTGCCTCCCCGTCCTCTTCAATTTCTGTTTCAACTGCGGAAAGATAGGCTTCGTCATCTTCGGACAGTCCGTTGTCTTCTAAAGCAGTATCAGTCTCTAATATTTCCGAAAAATCCCGTCCTTCATCACAGACCATGGTACAACATACTTCACTCTCCCCCATATCATTCTGGAATAAGTCATTTCTTTTCATGTCTTCCCTGCCGTTTCTCTTTCTTTCTGGTTGCGAATGTCTCACGGCTGCTGCCCGGGAGACCCCTCCTGTCAGGCTGAGCTGACTCTACTGCTAGACTCCAGATTACACAACAAGAAAGAAAGATTGATGTAATTTAAATCACAAAAAATGCGGACAGGACCAATCGTTTACATTTCCGCCATCTTTGCGGTAACCTTTTAATAGCACTTATGGAAAATGTAAAAATCGAATTTCTGCAGAATATCGAGCTCTTTTCTTCTCTCACCGACGAAGAACTGATTCAGATCAGCAGCCGGATAACCGTCAAGGAATTCTCGAGAAACGAAACGATCCTTCTTGAGGAAGAAACAAACGAATACATGTATATAATTTTATGGGGAAAAGTTAAGGTCGTCCAGACTACCGAGGAGGGAAAGGAGATCATACTGGCCATCCATCAGGCGGAGATGTTTTTCGGGGAGCTTTCCCTGATTGACGGTAAGACTTCGAGTGCGACAGTAATGGCGATGGAAGATTCCCTGATAGCCATCATCTCAAAAGATAATTTCTACGCACTGCTTTACAGCCAGAATAAGGTGCTCGAAAACCTTCTGCGCATACTCAGTTTACGCCTGCGTGAGGCATGGAAGCGGATCCATATCCTGAATTTCAGGGAAGCACCCCAGCGGATAAAGATGCTTTTCTCCATTCTTTCAGGAGAGAACGGCAAAAAAGCGCCTGAAGGGACGATCATTGACATGAAGCTGACGCATCAGGAAATGGCAGATATGACAGGCTTGACCCGTGAAACTGTCACCAGGGTGCTGGGACAATGGCAAAAAGATGGAATGATAACGGTTTCCAAAGACAGACATATAGTGTTGGGCAATAAATTTTTTACGCCTTAATAGAAACGCAGCTTCCATCTGAGGTTTTCATTTCTTTTTGGAGGTCACCATCATGGCAAAGGTCATTGCATTTAACGGAAGCGCCAGAAAGCATGGCAACACGGCTATGCTCATCGATACCGTGCTTCGCGAGCTCATCAGCGAAGGCATCGAAACGGAGGTGTACGATCTTGCGGGCAAGCCGATAAAGGGATGTATAGCATGCTATCAGTGTTTCAAGAACAAAGACGGGCGCTGCGCCGTGGAGGACGACGTTCTCAATGAATGCATCGCCAGGATGATTGAGGCCGACGGCATTCTGCTCGGCTCGCCCACATATTTCGCCGACGTAAGCGCGGCGATGAAGGCGCTGATTGAACGCAGCGGAATGGTCTCACGCGCCAACGACGATATGTTAAGACGAAAAGTAGGAGCCGGCATAGTTGCCGCGCGGCGGGCAGGCGCTGCTCATGTTTTCAGCTCCCTCAATTATTTCTTTCTCATCGGCCAGATGATCGTTCCGGGGTCGAGCTACTGGAATATCGGCATCGGCAGGGAGCCCGGCGAAGTGAAAAACGACAGCGAGGGACTGCAGACGATGAAAACTTTGGGACAGAACATAGCCTGGCTGCTTAAGAAAATACACGGGTAGAAGAACCGAGCACAGGAATAAGTCTGCCCGTCTGGATGAAATGCCGGGCGCTTTCTCCTACCAAGTGCTTCATTAACCAAAATCCACCATGAATTTGTGCGGCGATGCAGTCGAACGGCTTCAGCGGCGCGTATTGCCCGCCGCAGGCGGGCGCGCCGGTGCCTCGGTCTACGACTCGTAGAGAACGAAGTGAGAATGAGAGAGAATGCCGTCTCCACACAAAAGGGAACTTTCTTGATGGTGTATCGGGGAATGAGCTAACAAATAAAGAGGCTAAACACGGTGCCGGATCGACCTTTATATTACTTAGCCCCATCAGCAGCGACAGAGAAAAGTCTTCGGGGTTAATTAATCATTACTTCCCTCGGAACTTTCATGCAACGGGACAGCCGTTTCTTCAGCTTCTGAACTCATCATCTCATGCTTTTCCTGGCAGTCGACGCATCTTAGTGCAAATGGCATTACATTCAGTCTTCCTATCGGAATCTCCTCTTCGCAGTCATCACAGATGCCATAGGTGCCGAACTCGATCTTTCGAAGAGCTTCTTCTATATCCCTTAGCTGAAGGCGGTGGCGCGTCAGTTTCGAGGCCTGCATTGCATCCCTGAAGGCTACATCAGCAAAATCTCCGTCGTCGGAAACTCCGTTATACTTATCTTCTTCACTGAGTATCTGATCGACCTCCGCCTTAGCCTCACTTAAAATAGCCTGCCGCATCCCGATCAGTTTCTTTCGAACGCCCTCGAACTTATCGCCCTTCTCTTTATGCTTAACGCCTTTATTCATTTCCACCCTTTCTCATTGATCGCCGGAAAATTCGGATACACGGATAGCAAACGATGATGTATGCAGATGGTAGTATAACAGTTTTATCGAAGGCGCCGATACAAAAAGCAGAAGGGATTCATCTGACGTATATCTTCATCCCCTCATTAAGCGCCCCATCCAATCCGATCTCATTACCCCATGCGTCATATACCTTCTTCGGACCTATCTCCGAAAGCAATCCCGAATTGAGAAGGGCGTGCATGACCGTCATGCCAGGCAGGATGTCTACAGGTTTATCGTTTACGTATACTTTCATTAGAAATTGAGTCAGTGAACCTTTTTGATCCTGCCCATGGATGGAGCAGAGAGCACATGGCGCTCCCTTATATACTCCACAACCACATCCCTCAGCCACCTGCCTGAATCGCTAAAGACGACTTTCCCCTTTGTCACATCGTCCCCTGGCGCACTGACCGCTTTGCCGAAAGTCGTATAGCCGTCGCCCCCTGCAGCCATGAAATCATTTGTGGCGACAATATACTCCCTGTTGGGGTCAAGGGGTTCGCCGTTGATCAGGATCTCTCTGACCCGCGACCCAGGGGGTGAAGATGCGGAATAAGCAAAGGCAAGACCCGAAACCTGAGGGAACCTGCCCTCCTCCTGCTCCACAGCCGATACCCCGTGTTCCAGCGTCTCTATAATCAGGCGACCGCTAAGTTTGATCGCAACGATGTAACTGTCAAAGGGCAGCACGGCATAGACGTCCTTCGTCCGTATCTCACCCTTCCTGATCGTAGCCCTTATTCCCCCGCCATTGATTATGGCCGCATCAGCCCCGGAGACCTGCCTCACAATATCCGCTATAAGATCGCCAAGATTCGTCCCCTGCCTCCTGACATTTTCTGCTTCGAAATCAACAGTTGCCGTACCAATTACCTCATTGGCGGCCTTATCACCCTTGTCGCGGTATTGCTCCACTATCTTTCCGACAGTCTTGTCTTCAAGGTCCGCAACAGGCATTATTTCCTCCAGATGCCCGGCATATTCCACTATCTTCCCTTCCCTGACCGTCAGATCCAGCACGCCCAGCGCCTTGCCATGTTCCCATGCCTGTACTATAATCGTTCCGTTGACCCTTACAGGCTTTTCCAGTTTCGTATGTGAATGCCCTCCGACTATTACGTCGATCCCCCTGACTTGATCCGCAAGCAATCTATCCTCCGAATAACCGCAGTGCGAAAGGACAACTATGATGTCCACTCTGTCTTTTAATTCCCTCATATACCCTCTCAGGGTATCAGCCGGAGGACTGAATTTCAGGCCGGCTACATTGCGCGAATGGGTAGACTCCGGGGTATATTCAGTTACGACTCCGATAATTGCGACCCGTGTCCCGCCCATTTCTTTTAAAACATATTGCTTGAGTTGCCCCATCCCTTCCACATTTGCTCCAAGCACCGGGAATTCCGCCTCTGCCATCCTTTTCTTTAGTTCCTCCTGTCCAAAATCAAATTCATGATTACCAAGGACCATAGCATCAAACTTCATTGCGTTCATGAGTTCAACAACAGATCGTCCCCCGGGAGGTATCAGACCAATTGTTACCCCTTATCATATCGCCGGCACCCAACAGCAGTGAATTTTTCTCTGACCGCAGCCTTCCTACTTTTGCTGCGAGGAATGCGATACCTCCAATAAGTCTGTTAGAGCCGGATGGCTCATACGGCTCCGCAAAGCCGTGAAAATCGTTCATATGGAGAATTCGAATGACGTGTTGTTCCGCCCATGCCGCACCAAGAAAAAAAACACAAAGAACTGACGAAAGCAAAACCGGCATAAGCCGCTTCATAGACTTTCCCCTGAGAATCTTCATTACTAAATATTAGCTGAAAAAAGAAATATTCTTACAGGCCAAAATTAAAGGGCGAGCCCTTATGAGGGCGCGCCCTTCTTGTTCTTCCTTTTGAAAGACCGGACCGGTCTTAGCAACCCCTCGGACTTCAGCCTCCGCCGGAGAAAAGACTGCTCATCTCGGAAAAACTAAGGGCTCCGGATAGCTTCAACTGCTTCTCCCCGCATTTAGGGCATGCCTCTTTCTGAAGTTCAACATCATCGGCAAGCACAGTTGCAAACTGGCTCCCGCATTTCTGACATATACAACGGTTATATGACATAACGATAGACCTCCTTGCAGCAATAATTATATAGTTGCACTGTTTATTAATTATACCATAGCCTTTTTTTAAAATCATATCATTTTTTTACTGCAGTCTCATTTTCAGCCTCCAGTTCACTCGCCTTTAGCGGACAAAGCCGGCCTTCAAAAAATTCATAATAAAGCAGCGGAACGGCGATAAGAGTCAGTGCCGTAGCAGCAACCGCACCGAACATCATAGCAATGGCAAGACCCTGAAAAATCGGATCAAAGAGCATAACAAAAGATCCTACCACAACAGCAGCGGCAGTAAGAGCTATTGGTCTGAACCTTATCGCACCGGCCCTTATCACGGCTTCCCGCAATCCGCCGCAGTCCCTCCATTCCAGCTGCACGAAATCTATAAGAAGTATGGAATTTCTGACGATGATGCCTGCCAGCGCGATAAACCCTATCATAGAAGTCGCGGTAAAAAAGGCGCCGAACAGCCAGTGGCCGGGCAGTATCCCGACAAGCGTCAGGGGTATTGGAGCCATGATGATCAGAGGAGTGACGAAGTTTCTGAACCACGCCACAACCATAATATAAATCAAAACGAGCACGGCGCCGAAAGCGATTCCCAAATCCCTGAAGACTTCATAAGTGATATGCCATTCACCATCCCACTTCATCGCATATTTGTCATCCAGCCACGGCTGCACGGCCGAGTACTGCCGCAATTCATAACCCTCAGCCAGTTTAAGAGACCTGATTTTGTCCTTCATCGCAAGAATAGCATAAGCAGGGCTTTCTGCTGCGCCAGCCACATCGGCAGTTACATACACCACACCCTTAAGGTTTTTGTGGTAGATCGTCTTGTCTTCAATGCCTTTCCTAACCCTGACTATGTCGGCAAGCGACACAGCGCCTCCATTAGATGAGGGCAATGCGATTTCCTTTAACGATTCAAGATCAGACCGCTCCCCAACCGGCATCCTTAGGAAAAGCTCTACCGGCTCTCTTTCCTTTTCCATATGGGCAAGCCCGGCTGTTATGCCACCAAGTGCTGTCCTAAGGCTCTGAGAGGCAGCCTCCTGGGTTATCCCGTTTTGGGCAGCCTTTTCCCGGTCGACCTCGAATGTAATCTTCGGTTGGTCGTCCTCAACATACCAGTCCACGTCCACTACACCATCTGTATTTGAAAATATATTTTTTATCTGATGCGCGATTTCTATCCGCCTTTTAGGGTCAGGACCATAAACCTCTGCAACAAGGGTACTGAGGACGGGCGGACCGGGAGGTATCTCGGCTATCTTGACCCTGGCTTCATATTTGTCGCCGATCTTTTTGATATTCGGTCTCAGGCGCTTTGCTATCTCATGGCTTTGTAACTTTCTCTCGCCCTTCCCCACAAGGTTCACCTGAAAATCCACTACATTGCTTCCGGACCTCAGATAATAGTGCCTGACTAATCCGTTAAAATTGAAAGGGGCAGCGGTACCGATGTAGGACTGATAATCTGTCACCTCATTCACCGTTTTAAGATACTCGCCTACTTCCCCTGCCAAGGAGGCGCTCTTTTCGAGCGAAACCCCTTCCGGCATATCGATGATAACCTGGACCTCGCTCTTATTATCAAAGGGAAGCATCTTAAGCTTAACCACTTTAAACGGGATCATCAAAAGCGCAAGGGCAAGCAGCCCCAGCACTGCCCCGAGTGCGGCGATGCGTCTCCGCCTGTTGTCGATTAGCGGCCCCAGGACTTCCTCATATATTCGCTCGAGCCCTGTCTTCTCTTCCCCATGACCGCCCGTCTCTATCCGGCGCAGGACCTTGTAACTCATCCAGGGGCTTACGATAAAGGCTATCAAAAGAGAAAAGATCATGGCAGCCGACGCGCCCACGGGAATTGGTCTCATGTAAGGGCCCATAAGTCCCGTGACAAAGGCCATAGGCAGAAGTGCGGCGATCACGGTAAAGGTGGCAAGAATTGTCGGGTTCCCCACCTCATCCACTGCCAGCGCAGCAGTCAGAGAGTCAATCTTGTGCATCCTGAAATGTCTGTGAATATTTTCCACAACAACAATGGCATCATCGACAAGGATGCCGATTGAAAAAATAAGCGCAAAGAGTGTCACCCTGTTAAGCGTATATCCATAAAGATAGTTGACAAGGAGGGTCAATGCGAGGGTTACCGGAACAGCTACCGCAACAACGATCGATTCCCTCCAACCCAGAGCAAGTGCAATGAGTATAATTACAGACAGGGACGCGATAAGCAGATGCTCAAGGAGTTCGTCGGATTTCTCCTTTGCAGTTTCGCCATAGTTTCTGGTAGTAGTGATCTGGACGTCCGAAGGTATATAGGTCCCGCGGAGGGCTGCAATCTTCTTAAGCGCCTCGGCCGCAACGATGCTTGCGTTTGCGCCTTTTTTCTTTGAAATTGTGAAAGTTACAGCTTCATATTCTTTAGCCCGTGAAAATTTCTGGTCTACGCCTTTCGCAGCTACGGCAGGCCCTAGGCCCATAAAAACATAGTTGGAAGGCTCCTCGGGTCCGTCTTTTATGCTGGCCACATCTCTTAGATAAACAGATCTACCTTCAGATACTCCGACAACTACCGCACCTGCGTCAGAGGAATTTCTGAGAAATTGGCCGGTGTCAACCAGGTACTCACGGTTGCCCGTGGAGAATGCACCGGAGGGCAGGACAAAATTGGCCTTTTGGAGACTGCTGATGATCTGAAACGAGGAAATGTTATAGGCCCTCAACCGCGCCGGGTCAAGGATAATCCGCACCTGTCTCCTCTGGCCTCCGATTACAGAAGTCTCAGAGACGTCCTTGTCCTTCTTAATCTCGTCGCAAACCCCCAGTGCAATACGCCGCAATTCGTAGCC
>OUUY01000109.1 GCA_900302705.1 Candidatus Sulfobium mesophilum | reverse complement strand
AACGGCTAGAGCATCGGACTCCAAATCCGAGGGATGGGGGTTCAAATCCCTCCTGGCCTGCCATATGAATGAGGACGGATGAATGATAGAGAGGATTAAACAGTTTTTCAGGGAAGTCAAGGTCGAGACCAATAAGGTCGTGTATCCCGGCAGGGAAGAGTTAATCGGCTCAACATGGATAGTAATAATCACCGTGGTCGTCGTGTCTGTTTTCCTCGGCGTCGTAGACTTGGGACTTACGAAGCTGATTGGGCTGGCTATAAGGTAGGACCATGGGAAAAAACTGGTTTGTTGTTCATACGTACTCTGGTTTTGAAGAGAAGGTGAGGCTGTCCATTGAAGAAAAGGTCGAAGCTTTGGGCCTTCAGGAGAGGATATCGAAAGTGCTTATCCCGACCGAGAGGGTTGTCGAGCTAAGAGCCGGGAAAAAGAAAGAGAGTGACAAGAAGTTCTATCCCGGCTATATCCTTGTCGAAATGGACCTAGACGATGAGACATGGCATCTCATAAAAAATATCCCGCGGGTGACCGGTTTTGTAGGCGGGAAGAGGCCTGTTCCGATACCTGAGGAAGAGGTCGAGATCATAATGCAGCAGGTCGAAAAAGGCCCTGTTCCACAGGTCAAGACTCAGTATCAGAAGGGCGACAGCGTCAGGATTATTGACGGTCCCTTCAGCAATTTCAACGGTCTGGTAGAGGACGTGGACATGGACCATGGGCGGCTTCGCGTAATGGTCAGCATCTTCGGACGGCAGACGCCGGTTGAACTTAATTTTTTCCAGGTAGAAAAGAATTAATATTCAGCAGCTTTAATAAGGCAGGAGGATAAAGAAAAATGGCTAAGAAACCGATGGTCGCCCAGGTGAAACTTCAGATTTCTGCAGGAAAGGCGACCCCCGCACCGCCGATCGGCCCCGCGCTTGGTCCACACGGCGTCAATATCATGGAGTTTTGCAAGGCGTTCAATGCCCAGACCCAGGCACTTGGGGATACTATAATTCCGGTTGTGATGACTATCTACGCTGACCGGTCTTTCACATTTATTACGAAGACCCCGCCCGCATCTGAACTGCTAAAAAAGGCGGCAGGGATCATAAAAGGCTCGAGCACGCCCAACAAGGATAAGGTGGGGAAGATCTCATCGGCGCAGTTAAAAGAAGTAGCTCAGACAAAACTCCCTGATCTGAATGCGTATTCCGCTGATGAAGCTATGAAGATCATCGCGGGCACCGCCAGGAGCATGGGCGTTGAGATAGTGGATTAGGAGGAGGCACAAGATGGGCAAGAAGATAAAGGCGGCAATGGAAAAGGTGGAGGCGGGCAAGGAATACTCTCTTGAGGAGGCAGTGAGCCTTGTCAAGAAAATGGCATATACAAAGTTCGACGAAACCGTAGATCTGGCTTTCAACCTCGGGGTTGACCCGAGAAAGTCAGATCAGATGGTCAGAGGTACAGTTGTACTTCCGCATGGAAGCGGCAAGAGTGTGCGGGTTCTTGTTTTTGCAAAAGGGGAGAAGGAAAAGGAAGCGAGGGACGCCGGGGCTGATTTTGCCGGCGCGGAAGACCTGGTCGAAAAGATAAACAAGGGGTGGCTGGACTTTGATAAGGTAGTGGCGACACCTGACATCATGGGTGTGGTCGGAAAACTCGGTAAGGTCCTGGGGCCGAGGGGACTTATGCCGAATCCGAAACTTGGGACAGTCACCTTTGACGTGGGAAAGGCAGTCAGGGAGATTAAGGCAGGCAAGGTGGAATACAAGGCTGAAAAGGCCGGCGTCGTGCATGTGCCTATAGGCAAAGTTTCTTTCGAAGAACAGAAGCTCATCGATAATGCAAGGGCTATAATAGATTCGGTGAACAAGGCAAAGCCCTCCACCAGCAAGGGCAAGTATGTAAAGAAACTGAGCATCTCATCCACTATGGGGCCGGGGCTTAAAATCGACCCGAGCTCCGTGAGTGCAGGAAAGCAATAAAAAGCGGACATGAGTTCGTAATTATATTAGTCAGAGACAGTAGGCGCAAAGGCTTAATCCGGCCTGAGGGCCCGCCTGAAGAAGGCGGCCTGAAGGACGGGCCTACCGAGGCTAAGGAGCACTCGTCGCACAGACGGGGCGAAGAGTGAGAAAATGGACAGAGGGTTGGATGAGGGGATTATGTGCAGGAACCTTATCATCATTCTTTCATTTTCCGCTTGATATTAGTTCGCCTGCCTGGGTCTCTGGGAAAGGAGGTCTACACTGAATAAGGAAGAAAAAGGACAGGTAATAGCCGGCCTGAAAGACAAGTTTTCAAAGGCTAAGGCCGTGGTCTTCACTGATTATAAGGGGTTGACCGTGGCTGAACTCACTGATCTCAGAAGACTGCTTAAGAAATCTTCTCTGGATTACGGCGTAGTGAAGAACACACTTGCAAAGATCGCCGCGAAGGACACCAGTGTTTCGGCGGCAGAGAGTGTATTCAAAGGTCCTGTCGGGATAGCCATAGGGTATGATGATCCTGTACTCGTGGTGAAGAAGGTCCTCGAATTCGCGAAGACAAACGAGAAACTTCGTGTGAAAGGCGCCCTCATAGAAGGAAAGCTGTGCGAGCCTTCCGAGGTCAAGGAGATAGCGGAGTTGCCCTCAAGGGAAGTTCTTCTGTCTATGCTGGCCGGTGCCTTCCAGGCGCCGACTTCCAAGATGGCTGGGGCACTTTCCGCGACGGTCAGCAGTTTCGCCTATGCGCTACAGGCGCTTGAAAAGAAAAAAAGTGTCAGTGGATAGTGCCGTTATCGAGGTCGAAGAATTTATTTCAGAATACGAATCCATGACACGAAACACTTACATTAAGAACTTAAGATAAGGAGGTTTCAGTAAATGTCTATAACGAAGGAACAGGTTTTTGAATTTATCGACAATATGACGATCCTTGACATGTCGAAGTTCGTCAAGGAGTTTGAAGAGAGGTATGGGGTGACCGCTGCAGCCCCTGTTGCCGTTGCGGCAGTCGGAGGCGCTGCGGCAGCAGCACCTGCTGCTGAGGAGAAGACAAGCTTTGATGTTATTCTCAGCGCTGCTGGAGACAAGAAGATTCAGGTCATTAAGGTCGTCAGAGAACTGACAGGGCTTGGTCTGAAGGAGGCGAAGGATCTCGTTGACGGCGCTCCGAAACCCGTCAAGACCGGTGTCTCCAAGGAGGAGGCCACCTCGATGAAGACGAAGCTGGAGGAGCAGGGAGCAACAGTAGAAATTAAGTAGAAATTGTGTTAAAGGTGGAGAGACAGGTAGAGGTTACGGGGTTTTTGCCCCGCCTCTGCCTTTGCCTTTAATAAAGAGAAGGAGATATATGGCAAGGGTTCTTAGACAGAGATTGGATTTTGGGAAGGTCCCTCAGTTCCTGGAAGTACCAAACCTTATCGAGATACAGAAGAGGTCATTCGACAAGTTTCTGCAGCGCGACATCCCCGTTGCTAAGAGAGAGGAAAGCGGCCTGCAGTCGGCATTTCTCAGCGTGTTTCCCATCACGGACTATAATGAAACCGCAGAGATCGAATTTATCGGCTATACAGTGGGCGAGCCCAAGTATACGGTAAGGGAATGTCTTCAGAAAGGCACGACTTTCGCGGCGCCGATCAAGATAAGCGTCAAACTCAACCTGTTCGAGATGGATTCGAATGAGAAGAAGAAACTGAAGGAATCGAGAGAACAGGAAGTCTATATCGGCGAGATGCCGATGATGACTGAAACAGGTACTTTTATTGTGAACGGTACTGAACGCGTTGTCGTAAGCCAGTTGCACCGTTCGCCCGGTGTTTTCTTCAGTCACGACAAAGGCAAGACGCACGCAAGCGGACGGCTTTTGTACTCGGCGAGGGTCATCCCTTCTCGCGGCTCATGGCTTGATTTCGAGTTCGATACGAAAGACATTCTCTATGTGAGGATCGACCGGAGGAAGAAGCTTCCGGCTACCATTGTCCTCAAGGCCCTTGGATACTCGAACGAAGACCTGCTTAAGACCTTTTATCCGGTTGATACTATTATCCTCAAGGGCGCCAATGATTTTTCGATAGTCGTCAGTGACGTCCTCGTGGGGTACAAGACGTCAAAAAATATTATTGCCGCCGATACCAAGGAAGTCATTGTGAAGGAAGGCAGCAAGGTCACCAAGGGCGCCATCAGAAAGATGGAAGCTGCCGGGATAAAGACGATCCGCATTACCAAAGACGAAATCATCGGAAGGATCACATTGAAAGACATAGTCGATCCGACGACCGGAGAAGTCATACTCGAGGGCAATGAAGTCCTTACGGAAGACGCCTTCAATAAGATTCTTTCCCTGAAGATAGAATCGCTTAACCTGCTTTTTATCGACAATGTGCATTACCTCTCCTCTCTGCGCGACACGTTGCTGACCGACAAGGTGAACACTCAGGACGAGGCGCTTATCGAGATTTATAAGAAACTAAGGCCTGGTGAGCCGCCAACGATAAGAGCGGCAAAAGACCTTTTTAACGGTCTCTTTTTCGATCCGAAAAGGTATGACCTTTCTCCTGTGGGAAGACTCAAGCTAAACAAGCGGCTGGGGCTTGACGTTGGGCTTGATACAAAGGTCCTTACGGACAAGGATATCATCGAGATTGTGAGATACATCCTGAGTTTGAGGACAGGCAAGGGAGAAGTGGATGATATAGACCATCTTGGCAACAGAAGAATCAGGGGCATCGGGGAACTCCTTGAAAATCAGTTCAGGATCGGTCTTGTGAGGATGGAGCGGGCGATCAAGGAAAAGATGACTCTCACCGAGCTGGAGACCGCAATGCCACACGACCTCATCAATTCGAAGCCCGTGATGGCGGCAGTAAAGGAGTTTTTTGGTTCCAGCCAGTTGAGCCAGTTTATGGACCAGACGAACCTTCTTTCTGAGATTACGCATAAGAGAAGATTGTCGGCTTTAGGGCCGGGCGGTCTGACAAGGGAGAGGGCAGGCTTTGAGGTCAGGGACGTACATCCGACCCATTACGGAAGGATATGCCCCATTGAGACGCCTGAAGGTCCTAACATCGGACTAATTACGTCTCTTGCCTCTTATGCAAGGGTAAACGATTACGGTTTCATAGAAGTGCCGTACAGGAAGGTAGTAAACGGCAGGGTCACCGAAGAAGTGCAGTATTTTTCGGCGATAGAGGGCGAAAAATTTATTATTGCAGAGGCAACCTCTCCGGTGGACAAAAAGGGAAATCTCATAGGTGAATCAGTGTCGGCCAGGGAAGGCGGTGATTTCAGGATGGTCACCCCGCACGAGGTGCAGTACATGGACGTATCGCCCAAACAGGTCGTAGGCATCTCCGCGGCGCTCATCCCTTTTCTTGAAAACGATGACGCCAACAGGGCTCTTATGGGGTCCAACATGCAGAGGCAGGCGGTGCCGTTGCTGAAACCCGAAGCGCCTATAGTGGGCACAGGCATGGAATACGTGGCGGCAAGAGATTCTGGCGCCCTGGTGCTTGCAAGACGCAATGGACGGGTTGAGAGCGTTGATGCTTCGAGGATAGTTGTGAGGGCCTCAGGCAGTGAAAGCGGCGTTGATATTTACAGTCTCATCAAGTTTCAGAGGTCCAACCAGGCCACATGCATAAACCAGAGGCCGGTCGTCAATGTGGGCGATAAGGTGAAGAAGGGCGACATATTGGCCGATGGTCAGTCAACCGACCTAGGAGAACTTGCCCTGGGACAGAATGTGCTCGTGGCCTTTATGCCATGGGGCGGGTATAATTTTGAAGATGCTATTTTGCTTAGCGAGCGGCTCGTAAGGGAGGATGTTTACACATCAATCCATATAGAGGAGTTCGAGCTGGAGGCGCGCGAGACCAAACTTGGCTCCGAGGAGATAACCAGAGATATACCCAATGTCGGGGAAGAGGCTTTAAAAGATTTGGATGACAGCGGCATCATAAGGATAGGCGCTGAGGTCAAGCCTGGCGACATCCTTGTAGGAAAAGTCACCCCAAAGGGAGAAACACAGCTGACTCCCGAGGAGAAACTGCTCAGAGCCATTTTTGGAGAAAAGGCGGAAGAGGTCAAAGAGAGCTGCCTTTATGTGCCGCCTGGTATCGAAGGAACGATCGTAGATGTGAGGATCTTCTCAAGGAAAGGCATAGCCAAAGACGGAAGGGCCAAGAATATCGAGGAGGAAGATATTCAGAAGCTTCAGAGAGACCTCGAAGAGGAGATCACTGTAGTAAAAGAGGAGAAATTCAAGAAACTGCGTGAACTCCTTGTGGGACAGCGTGCAGTAGAGGATATAAAGAACCCCAAGACCAAAGAAGTCCTCTGCCAGGCAGGAAAGACGATTACGGCGAAACATCTCGAAAACGTCAAGGACGAGCACCTGATGAGGATTAAGGTCGAAAAGGCAGAAGTCCAGGAAAAAATAGAGACCGTCAATTCTGAAGCGAACCATTACATCAGGGAACTTGAAACGAGGTATGATGAAAAGGTCGACAGGGTTAGAAAGGGCGACGAACTTCCGCCCGGCGTCAACAAGCTTGTGAAGGTCTATATTGCGATGAAGCGGAAGGTTCAGATAGGTGATAAGATGGCCGGTCGCCATGGCAATAAAGGTGTTGTTGCGATGGTAATGCCGGAAGAGGATATGCCTTACCTGCCTGACGGAACGCCGGTGGACTTTGTGCTGAACCCACTGGGCGTGCCCTCACGTATGAATGTGGGACAGATACTGGAAACCCATCTTGGCATGGCGGCAAAGATGCTGGGACTCCAGCTGAAAAAGATACCCCACAAAGATGCTGAAGTGCTCAGGAAGCACATTAAGGACACATACAGCACCTTCGGCAATAAGGACACTAACAAGGAGATGCTGGCTCAGGTGGACGACCTTGCCAAGGGCGACCTTCTGGAACTCGCTGCTCAGCTTGAGGAGGGCATCCCGGTTGCGACTCCGGTATTCGAAGGTGCGAAGGAGACCGAGATAAAGGCGATGCTGAAGAAGGCCGGCATCTCAGCAACAGGACAAACAATCTTATATGACGGCAAGACTGGCGAGCCCTTTAAAAGACCGATTACTGTGGGATATACCTATATGCTGAAACTGCACCATCTGGTCGATGACAAGATACACGCCAGGTCGATCGGACCGTATTCTCTTGTCACCCAGCAACCGCTTGGGGGTAAGGCTCAGTTCGGCGGACAGAGGCTCGGCGAAATGGAGGTCTGGGCACTTGAGGGCTATGGCGCCGCATACACGCTTCAGGAATTTCTTACTGTCAAGAGTGATGATGTTACGGGAAGGGCGAGGATGTACGAGGCGATAGTAAAGGGCGACGCAATGCTGGAACCCGGCGTCCCTGAGTCCTTCCATGTATTAATAAAAGAACTCCAGAGTCTCGGACTTGATGTTGAGCTCCTGGAGAAAAAGAAGAAGGGGGAATAAGGTGGCAGAAGACATTTACGCCATTTTCCAAAAACCTAAGAATCCTACTGACTTTGAGGCGATAAGGATAAAACTCGCCTCTCCGGAAAGGATACGCGAGTGGTCGTACGGCGAGGTGAAAAAGCCCGAGACGATCAACTATCGAACGTTTAAGCCTGAAAGGGATGGGCTTTTCTGCGCGAAGATATTCGGTCCTATTAAGGACTGGGAATGCATATGCGGCAAGTACAAAAGGATGAAGCACAGGGGCATCGTTTGTGATAAGTGCGGTGTCGAGGTTATTCAGTCGAAGGTGCGCAGAGAAAGGCTCGGGCATATAGAACTCGCAACCCCGGTAGCCCATATCTGGTTCCTGAAAGGGGTCCCCAGCCGGATCGGTACACTTCTTGACATGACGATGCGGAACCTGGAAAAGGTCCTTTATTTCGAGAGCTATATCGTTACAGATCCCGGCGACACGCCTATGAAGGCGAAGGAACTGCTCAGTGACGACGACTATAAGAAGAAAGTTGCCGAGTACGGGAGTCGTTTTAAAGCCGGAATGGGTGCCGAGGCAATCAGGGAACTTCTTAGGATAATTGATCTTGAAACCCTGAGCGTGGAACTCAAGGTGAAAATAAAAGAAGCTGTCTCTCTCGGTGTGAAAAAGAAACTCACAAAGAGGTTGAAGGTTGTCGAGGCGTTCAGAAAATCGGGCAATAAGCCTGAATGGATGATTATGGATGTTATTCCTGTGCTGCCGCCTGACCTCAGGCCTTTGGTTCCGCTGGAGGGAGGCCGTTTTGCAACGTCTGACCTCAACGACCTTTATAGAAGAGTTATAAACAGGAACAACAGGCTCAAGAGGCTTGTGGAACTCAAGGCGCCGAGCGTCATAATAAAAAATGAAAAGAGGATGCTTCAGGAAGCCGTAGACGCCCTTTTTGACAATGGAAGACGCAGCAAGGTGCTGAAGACAGCCACAAAGAGGCCTTTGAAGTCCCTGAGCGATATGATCAAGGGCAAGCAGGGCCGTTTCAGACAGAACCTACTTGGAAAGAGGGTTGACTACTCCGGCAGATCGGTTATTGTCGTGGGACCTGAACTGAAACTGCACCAGTGCGGCCTGCCTAAGAGGATGGCACTGGAACTGTTTAAGCCCTTTATATTCAGCAAGCTTGAAGAAAAGGGATATGCCACAACGATAAAGGCGGCGAAGAAACTTGTTGAGAAGGAGTCGCCGGAGGTATGGGATGCCCTGGAAGAGGTGATCAGGGAAACGCCTGTTCTTCTTAACAGGGCGCCGACTCTCCACAGACTTGGTATTCAGGCGTTCGATCCGGTTTTGGTAGAAGGTAAGGCCATCAAGCTCCATCCGCTCGTCTGCACCGCCTTTAACGCAGACTTCGACGGCGACCAGATGGCAGTCCACGTGCCGCTGTCGATAGAGGCACAGATCGAAGCCAGGGTCTTAATGATGTCCGTGAACAACGTTCTTTCGCCTGCCAACGGCAAGCCTATCCTTGTCCCTACACAGGATATGGTCCTGGGCATTTACTACCTGATGAAGGAAAGGAAGGGCGCGCTTGGCGAGAGGAAATTAAGCGATGAGGAGATCAGTAAGATCAAAAACCCTCAGGAGAGGCTTGCGGCTGAAGCTCAGGGCAGGTATGGAAGCCCTGAAGATGTCAGAGTAGCCTACGATGCCGGTCAACTCAGTGAACATGCCAGGATCAAGGTAAAGATAAATGGCGAACTCGTCGAGACTACCGCCGGAAGAGTACTGTTCTCGGAGATAGTACCCGAGGAAATTACCTTCCCGATGATAAACAAGGACATGACAAAGAAGGAGTTGTCGAAGATAATAGAGTTCTCATATAAGAAGGCGGGCAAGCGCAAGACGGTTGTCTTCCTTGATAGTCTCGAAAAGCTGGGGTTCAAGTACGCGACAAACTCCGGTATTTCGATCTGCATGGCGGATATGCATATACCTTCGAAGAAGGCAGAGATGATACACCAGGCCGAGCAGGAGGTCATGGAAGTCCAAAAGCAGTATAATGACGGACTTATCACCCAGGGTGAGCGGTATAACAAGGTCATCGACATCTGGGCGAGCGTTACCGAAGATATCGCAAAGGCAATGATGGATGAACTGGGCGCCGAAGACGACAAGGAAGTTACACCTGAAAAGCTTGAGGAAAATAAAAAATTCAACAGCATCTTCATGATGGCGGATTCAGGGGCCAGAGGAAGCGCCGCGCAGATCCGTCAGCTTGCGGGCATGAGGGGACTTATGGCGAAACCCTCAGGTGAGATCATAGAGACACCGATTACCGCAAACTTTAGGGAGGGCCTTACCCCTCTTCAGTACTTTATCTCGACCCACGGAGCGAGGAAAGGTCTTGCAGATACCGCACTTAAGACGGCGAACTCCGGGTATCTTACCCGCAGGCTCGTCGACGTCTCACAGGACGTCTTAATAATGGAAGACGACTGCGGTACAACAGACAGTATCACAGTCACTTCTTTGGTTGAGGGCGGAGAGATTATCCAGCCTTTAGAGGAGAGGCTCATAGGAAGGTATTCGGTAGAGGACATAAAAGACCCCATTACAAAGGAAGGTATTATTAAGAGGAACCAGGAGATTGATGAAATCTACGCCCAGAAGATAATCGATGCCGGGGTAAAGAGCGTGAAGATTCGGTCCGTTCTGACCTGCCAGTCGAAGTTCGGCGTCTGCGCCAAGTGCTACGGACGAGATCTTGGCAGGGGTGAGCATGTGGAGATCGGGGAGTCGGTCGGAATAATAGCCGCGCAGTCGATAGGCGAACCGGGAACCCAGCTTACGATGAGGACGTTCCATATCGGCGGAACGGCGTCCAAGGTAGTTGAAACCACTGTCCTCGATGCAAAGAACTCAGGGACGATGAAGTTTATCAACATCAATACCGTCAAGAACAGGGAAGGCATGCTCATCGTTATGAACAGAAACGGGAGCGTGGCTGTAGTTGATTCAAAAGGCAGGGAGAAAGAAAATTATTCAGTCGTCTACGGCGCCAAGTTGAGGGTGACGGAAGGACAAAAGGTCGAGGGCGGGCAGAGACTTGTCGAATGGGACCCCTATTCTACCCCCATATTAACAGAACTCGGCGGCAAGATCGCGCTGGGTGACATTGTTGAGGGCGCGACCGTTAAGGAAGAGGTCGACGAGGCCACAGGACTTTCTCATAAGGTTATTATCGACTACTCTACCAATATGAGGCCCAGGATCTCGATAAAAGACGAGCACGGGAAGGCAACACTGAAGATACCAGGCACAAACAATCCGGCGCGATATAACCTGCCTTCGGGAGCTCACATACTCGTCGACAAAAATGATGTTGTCTATCCGGGCGATATACTTGCAAAAATACCGAGGGAGACGACTAAGACAAAGGACATCACCGGAGGTCTGCCAAGGGTTGCTGAACTCTTTGAGGCAAGGAAGCCCAAGGAACAGGCCCTGGTGTCTGAAATAAACGGCATTGTCGAGTTCAGGTCTGCCCAAAAGGGCAAACGTGTTGTAGTTGTCAGAGGCGGCGAGACCGTGAAGGAGTATGACATCCCGAAGGGCAAGCACGTCAGTGTCCACGAAGGCGATACGGTAATGGCCGGTGAGCCTCTAATGGACGGTGCCGTGAATCCCCACAGCATTCTTGACATTCTAGGCCCGAAGGAACTGCAGAGATATCTTGTCGACGAGGTCCAGAAGGTATACAGGCTTCAGGGTGTTTCGATCAACGATAAGCATATCGAGGTCATAGTCAGGCAGATGATGAGGAAGGTCAGGATCGAAGACCCTGGCGACACTGTGTTTCTGATAGGCGAACAGGTAGACAGGATGGCCTTCCAGGAAGAAAACGAAAAGGTCAAGGCCGATGGCGGGAAGGCTGCGCAGGGCAAGCCCCTGCTTCTTGGGATCACGAAGGCGTCGCTTACCACGGACAGCTTTGTGTCTGCAGCCTCTTTCCAGGAGACGACGCGCGTTCTTACCGAGGCTGCAATAAACGGTATGCTCGACGAACTCCGGGGGCTTAAGGAAAACGTCATTATGGGAAGGGTCATCCCTGCCGGAACGGGTATGACAAAGTACAGAAATACCTTCGTCAAAAGGGAGGTAACCCCTGTATTTGCTGCGCCGCCAGCGCTGGAAGAATAAGAAAAGAAAAAATTGGCTACAGATCCCCCTGTGTCGGAAGATACAGGGGGATTTTTTTTTACATGGCACGTCCAGAGACTTAAAACTGTCGTGGGACAAGGTTTGCCCGAAGAAAGTTTTGCTGCAACAAGCCGGATGAAGCTCGGTTACTTCTTCTCGATGGGGTATTTGGCCTCCACCCATTCTCTCCAGCCGCCCTTGAGAGCCTTTGCATTGAAACCTTTCGCAATCAGCTTTTGCGCCACACGGGCGCTTGTGCCTTCATGCGGTCAGGCGCAATAAAGCACTATCTTCTTGCCCTTTGGCAATGTTTCGGCCCACGTGTCGACGGCATCCGGGTTCATGCGAACTGCGCCGAGGATTTTCTCATGGCTGCCTTCCCAGTCGCCCTCAGCCCTCACATCCAGAAGAACCAGATCGGGTGATCCCATCTTAGCCTTGAGTTCCTCCTTTGTAATGCGGGGCGCGTCTTTGGTGCTTTGCACGTGCGTGCAGCTTATTAACACTACAAAAAATCCAAGTACTGTAAACAACAACATTCTTTTCATAGGTTCTCCCTCATTTGACGTCTTTCAAATAAAGAATCTTTTTCATAATAAAATTCTAATCCGACCGATGCCCCTGTGCAAGGAAATGTTTAGACAAAGAGTCAATACTGTGTCTGTGAGCATGGAAGCAGACTCCTTATGCAAGCTGTCATCCTTCTCCGGCAAAAATAGGTTAAAACTGATGGGCTGCAAAAAATGTTTTTCCAACAGCGCTCTACGTGATAAACTGTTCTCAGAAAAACAAGATGTAGTATGCTTGGCTGTGATATGAGGGCTGAGCTGGAAGGAGAAAGGTAGCTCTATGAAGACGGCACGATCGGTTCTTGTCCTGTTAATGCTCGTGGGTTTTGCCGGTGCACTTTTTGCGGAAGAGGCCCAGCAAACCGGCGAGGCGCTCTTTAAGCATAACTGCTCACCCTGCCATCCGGATGGAGGCAATATCTTCAATAAGGAGAAAACGCTGTCTAAGAAGGACCGCGAAATGAACAACATAAAGACAGCCGACGATATCGTCAAGAAGATGAGGAATCCGGGAGCCTTCGACTTCCACCCCAATAAATGGTCCGGCATGAAGATGTTCGACGAAAAGAAACTGCCTGAATCAGACGCGATAAAAATCGCAGAGTACATTATTAAAACGTTTAACTGACAGCTGCTGTTAAAGGGCATCTCCGCACTTACGAATCCTGTAAGATCAAGATTCAAGACGAACGGCGGCCGTATTTAATAAACGTGCCGTCCCGATACTCTTCAAATGCGGTCTGTAGCTCCTCTTCCGTGTTCATCACGATGGGTCCGTACCATGCCACGGGCTCGCCGATGGGTTTGCCTGAAATGAGCAGGAAGCGGACCGGTTTGTCCTGGGCCGAGACTGTTACCTGGTCGCCGTCTCCGAAGAGCACCGCGGTGCCGTTATGAATATAGGGATCGCGCTCCATATCGAAATAGTTGACGCCCTCGGCGTCGTAAGCAAAGGGATTCTTTTCGTTACAGAAGACGCCGTTTCCCGAGATCACGTAGGCTAAAACAGTGTGACCGCGCCTGGTCTTGTGTACAAACTCGGACATAGCCGGCACCGTGACGTCGAGATACTCTGGATCGATGACGATGTCTGTTACAGGTCCCTGTTTCCCCTCCACAACCCCGCAAATAACCTTGACACGGGCGCCGCTCTTCGTTACCACCTCAGGCACCTGCGTACTCTTGATGTCGCGGTAGCGGGGATCCATCATCTTGTGTAATTTCGGAAGGTTGGCCCAAAGCTGAAAACCTTCCATCGCGCCGTCGTCGTCTCCACGGGGCATTTCCTGGTGGATGATGCCACTGCCGGCGGTCATCCACTGCATGTCTCCGGAAGTTATGACGCCCTTGTTCCCCATGCTGTCGCCGTGTTCGACATCGCCCCTAAGGACATAGGTGATCGTCTCGATTCCGCGGTGGGGGTGCCACGGAAAACCTTTGATATACCGGCGGGGATCGGTATTTCGGAAATCATCCAGTAACAGGAACGGGTCGAAGAGCGGCACTTCGCTGTTTCCGAAGACCCGCCTGAGATGGACTCCCGCTCCCTCTATCGTGGGTTTGCTTTTGAAGACTTTCCGGATCTTTCTATTTTCCGCCATCGTTTCCTCCAATATGCAAATCGAGTTTCTATAAATCAGTATAGCAGGTTAAACAGGGAAGTCAGAATCGGCTGTGAAGATGTGCGATTACGGCATTGAGCACTTACCTTTGAGTCAATTACGGCCTCTCCTGAACATGCCGATAGGCAATCCCGGCCTTTCAGTCCCTGCCTTCGCTCTTATGTTATTATAACCAAAGGTTTTCTATCTCGCTTTTATATATAATTGAGATATGAAATTCATTGCCGATGCGATGCTCGGCCGTCTTGCAAAATGGCTGCGGATTTTGGGCTTCGATGTATTATATTATCCGGACGTAGAAGACAAGGAAGTTCTGAGGATAGCAAGGCAACAGGAGCGGACGATACTTACAAGGGACACGCGGCTTTCAAAGTCGAAAGGGCTGCCGGGCGTCATCTTCATTAATAAAGATGATGTATTCGACCAGCTTGGCCAGATCGGGACATTGCTTGATTTGAGAAATGCCGGCTTATGCGGCAGGTGCGCAATATGTAACGGTCTTCTTGTCGATGTCTCTCAAAAAGAAGAGGTGAGGGACATCGTTCCGGAATTTATCTACATTAGCTCAGCCGGTTTCAAGAGATGCCAGAACTGCGGCAAGGTCTACTGGGAGGGGAGCCACCACAGGCGGATAATGGAAAGAGTCGAAGAGGTTTTATCAGCCTCTTCTGAGCAGATGGCCGGAGGCGAAGAAGACAAGCATTGAAGACCAACATATTTCTTTTCATACTGGTTATCTTTATCATCTCCCTCATCATTACGCTCAATATGTTTTTCCAGGAGAGCTACCAAAGTGAGATGGCGGAGCAGTTTAACCGGCAGCAGCTGCTTATAGCTAAGTCTGTAGCCAAAAGCATTGAAGGGGACCTCCAGCATATCGAGGGCGAGACGTTGTCGCTGGTCCGTCTTTTGGGGGAGGGAGGGCTTAGCGGCAAGACTATGGAGGAATCGGTCTATACCGCCTATGTGGACCTCAGCGAGGATCTCAACGTCACAATAAAGATACTCGACGGAAACGGGCGGGCTATGTTCAGTTCCCATGGAGAGCCTGCCAACGCCTCCGACATCGAGTATTTCGAAGGCTCTGCGTCTTTGCCGCCCGGCAAGGTGACTTATATCGACAGGCTTGCACAGGACAGGAAATTGGTTCTTCTTACACCCATTGTCAAGGGTTCGTCCAGGAAAGGCCTCCTGATAATGGAGCTCTCAATAGACACAATCAGCAAAAAATTTCTGGCGCCTATTAAGGCCGGCATCAGAGGGCATGCATGGATGATGTCCGGAAACGGCACTCTTCTTTATCACCCTACCCAGCCGAAGATGGTAGGCAAGAACCTGTATAAGGCGGACAGGTCCTGCTTTGACTGTCATAAGTCTTTCGATGTCGAGAGGAAGATTTTAGAGAGCGGGGACATCGGCTTCAGTTCCTATATCGCGCCTTACGGTGAGGACAAGCTTGTTGCTTTTTCGCGGGCGAAGGTCGCCAATCTTTCGTGGATAGTCTGCATATCCATACCGTATTCCGAGGTGACCTTCAGCATAAGGAAGAGCATGAAACTCCATTCTCTTTTGGTGATTTCCATATTTATAGCCACGGTCGTCGGGGCATTTGCCATGGTGATGATAAACAGGCAGAGGGTAAAGGCTGAGGAGAAGACCAAATACCTGGAGGCTCAGAAACTGCTGGAGAAGGAAATTGTTCAGACCAAGGATTACCTTGAGAACCTCCTTGAAAGCACCGAGTCCATGATCATGGTTCTCGACAGGGACATGATCATCCGGACAGTCAACTCTGCGCATATTCGTCTCTGTAACCGGACGAAGGAGGATATTATAGGGAAAAGTTTCTTTTCGATCTTCCCGATATGCGATGCCGACCTCAGGACCGGCGCGATCAGAGGGGTGCTTGAAGAATGCCTCACTGGTAAAAGCCACAAGCTGAGCAACTATCCCTATGCCCTTGGCGGTGAAACACTCTACCTTAATATCAGTATAAACCCCCTTGTTCTTCACGGGGAAGTGGCGGGCATTATACTTTCAAGCAGCGATGTTACAGAGGAGGTGAACCTCAAAACCAAAATCCAGGAATATGCGATGAGGCTCGAAGAGATGGTCGTCGTCAGGACAGACGAGTTGAAGGAAGAAAAAGAGAAACTCGACGCGATTGTGAGCGCGATAGAAGGCGGCCTTTGCGTTATGGACGATGTAGACAGGAGAGTAATTTGGGCCAACAAGACACTGCTTGAGTGGTTGGGGGAGGACTCATTCCAGAAGATAACATTGGAGAAGATCTACGGAGAAAACAATATCCAACGTGCTATTGTCGACGACAAGATGCTTCGTGAGGTGATATATCACAACTATGGAAACAGGAAGGGTTATTTCCAGATAACATCGACTCCGCTGATTGCGCCGCAGGGGCATAGGCAATCCCTTATCCTGATCCAGGACGTCACGGACATTAAGAAGATGGAAGACCGAATGATGCAGTCTGAAAAGCTCTCGGCACTGGCTAGGATTTCTGCCGGGGTCGCCCATGAGATCGGCAACCCTTTAACTTCCATCTCCTCCTATGTGCAGATACTTAGGGAAATGGACCATGACGAGTTCACCAGGGAGACCCTCGATACGGTTGCAAAGCATATCACCCGGATAGCCGATATCGTAAGGCAGATGGCCAGTTTTTCAAAGACCAGGGAATCGGACCTCAGACATCACGACGCTTCTGAACTGGTCGATGTGACCCTCGATCTAGTGAAATATGACAAAAGGATGAAAGGGATAAAGATTAACGTTGATGTACCGAAAGGACTTCCCCCGGTGCGGGTGAATGAGACGCAGATAGTCCAGGTCCTGTTAAACATAATCCTTAACGCGGCAGACGCGATGGCAAATGGAGGAAGTCTGGAAATAAGGGCCAGAGAATTGGACGAGGAAGTTGAGATATCGGTTGCGGACACCGGGTCGGGAATTCCTGTAGAGCATCTGGAAAAGATATTCGATCCCTTTTTTACTACAAAGGAAAAAGGGACGGGGCTTGGTCTTGCTGTCAGTTATAATATTGTAAAAAGCTATCAGGGAGATATTATCGTTGAAAGCAGATCTGAGGGAGGAACGATTTTCAGGGTGAGGCTGCCGTACTATGAAAGCTGAAACAGCGAAGATATTAGTAGTAGACGATGAAAGGGACATATGCAGGGCGCTTGAATTTCTTTTATCCCGTGAGGGATATAAAGTGGTGACAGCCAACAGCGGCGGGGAGGCGCTTAAGAAGATCGAGGCCGACGATTTTGATCTTGTCATCAGTGATCTCAAGATGG